>CAZGSX010000498.1:0-1001 GCA_964528475.1 uncultured Anaerolineales bacterium | reverse complement strand
GTGCTAGAGGGTAAAAACGGGTACAGTAATCCTCTTGACCGTCTGCTCCTCTTAGAAGGCTTCACCCTCTACAATGTGGATAATTACAAGCTCAAGCGCTTCCGGGAGGCCTTCGCCGGAGAACGCAAAGATGATAACAGAGATGCCCTGATGCTCTCGAAGATGTTAAACCTGAAAGAGCACATTAACACTCCAACAGAAAAGGTCTTTGTCGAAATAACCAAGCCCTCTGTCATCACCGAAAGTCTAAAGCTGCTCTCCCGTCATCAGCAGGTCCTAATTGACGAGAAGGTGAGGCTGACCAATCGCCTGGGCAAGAAACTGCTGGAGGTTTGCCCTGAGCTACTTGCCCTGGGCAAACTGAAATATCAAAAGCTCATTGCCATCCTGGCCAGATATCCGGATTTCTCCCGATACCAGAAGATTACCCTGGACTCCCTGTTAAAGATCCCGGGAATCGGGAAAAAGCAGGCCCCTCGCTTACTGGCAGGATTACATGATTTAGCCTATATGCCAGAGATGACCGCCATTTACAAGACCATCATCTCCTCCTACGCTAAACGGATCCTGCAATTACAAAAAGAGATCAAAGAAATCGATCAGAAGTTGGATCAAATAGGAGGGCAGGATAAAACCATCCAGCATTTAAAGTCCATGCCCGCAGTTGGGACCAAGCTGGCCAGTCGCTTTACCGGAGAAATCGGTGATATCGGCCGTTTCCCCTCAGAGAAGAATCTGGCCATCTATTGTGGCATTGCCTGTGTCAATAACGCTTCCGGTAAAACTAATAAGACCAAAGCAGTGTATAAGGCCAACAAGATTGCCAAACAAACCTTGATGATGATGGCCGGTGGCAGTATCCGGGTGAATCCCCAGTGCCGGGAATATTACCTGAAAAAACGATCGGAAGGGAAAAAACATAATCATGCCCTGCGCTGTCTGGCCAGACAGATGATCAAAGTCATCTACCGGATGTTGACTGAAGACAGGGATTATCAGAT
>CAZGSX010000497.1:0-1001 GCA_964528475.1 uncultured Anaerolineales bacterium | reverse complement strand
CGATATATGCATCACTACAACTTCCCGCCCTTCTCGACCGGCGAGACGTGGCCATTGCGCGGCCCCAAACGGCGTGAGATTGGTCACGGCGTCTTGGGAGAGCACGCTCTCACGCCTGTGTTGCCAGATGAGGACGACTTCGCCTACACGCTGCGCGTGGTGAGCGACGTGCTGAGCTCCAATGGCTCTACATCGATGGCCAGTGTCTGCGGTAGCACACTGGCGCTGATGGATGCCGGTGTGCCCATTAAGGCGCCGGTGGCCGGCATTGCTATGGGGATGATGAAGGAGCAAGAGCAATACCAGATCCTCACCGACATCCAGGGCCTCGAGGACCATATCGGGGATATGGACTTCAAGGTGGCAGGGACCCGCGACGGCGTCACAGCACTCCAGATGGACATTAAAGTCAGTGGAATTTCCGACGAGCTTCTGGAGAGAGCACTGGAGCAAGCGCGGGAAGCGCGGCTCACCATTCTGGACGTGATGTCAGAGGCAATCGCCGAACCGCGCCCAGATCTCTCACCCTACGCCCCGCGGATGACCATCATTCACGTCAATCCCGATAAGCTGGGTGCTGTGATTGGCTCGGGCGGCGAGACGGTCCGCTCGATCGAAGACGAGTGTGACGTCAGCGTCGACATCGAGGATGATGGCACCATCTATATCGCAGCGACCAGCGGTCCTCGGGCTGAGAAGGCGCAGGCAATGATCGAAGCCCTGACTGAGGAGCCGGAGGTGGGTCAGATCTACACCGGCCGCGTGGCGAGGATCACCGATTTCGGGGCGTTCGTCGAGATCCTGCCGAACACAGACGGGATGGTCCACATCTCTCAGATCTCGGACGAGTACGTGGACAGCGTACAGGATGCGGTCCAGGTGGGCGATGAGATCATGGTTATGGTGACCAACATCGACCGTGAGGGCAAGGTCCGCCTCTCGCGGCAAGCTGTGCTAGAGGGTTGGACCCCAGAGGAAGCGCGTGCTGCAGACAGAGGAGG
>CAZGSX010000496.1:0-1002 GCA_964528475.1 uncultured Anaerolineales bacterium | reverse complement strand
ATCATAGCCGGCGGCAGATCGTCGCCATCGACGACGTGGTGCTCAGAGCGCCTTCCGGTAGGGGCCCGGCGTCGAGTACCGAGAAGAGGGATCGCGAGGGCAGACTCCTTGAGGCCGTCCGCCGGCTGGCGCCGGACCGCCAGCAACTCATCATCCTCAAACACGTGGAGGGGATGACCAATGCCGAGATCGGACAAGTCATGGAGCGCTCGGAGGGGGCCATCAAGTCCCTCTACCACCGCGCCCTCGTGGCCCTCCGCGAGGAGCTGGCAGAAGAATGGGAGGAACTGGCCTATCCGACCTCGTCGACCTGACAGGTCTGATCGAAACCGCCCCACCCAGCGGGGACCGTCGTCGACCTGACAAGTCTGATCGAAACCGCCGCACCCAGCGGATACCGTCGTCGACCTGACAGGTCTGATCGAAACCGCCACACCCAGCGGATACGTCGTAAGCGTAGACAATTCACGAAATGAGACAACCTAGTAGACCTGTCAGGTCTTGCCGCCGCCACCGACCCACCAGGTTTTTCGCATAGCCTTCCAACACCCGCCACTGGGGAGTAAGAACGATGAAGTCACCAAAAGAGGCGAAAAAGAACCCTGAGCCCCGACTCCACCCCATCGCCGAGGCCCTCGCCGCCCACCTTGGCGGCCATGAAACCCATCCACACACCCGCCACCTGCCCGCCGCCCAGCGGGCCGACCTGGCGTCCCTCCTCCGCCTCGCCGAGCGTCTCGACGCCCACTTCCAGCCGCTGCGCCCCTCGCCCGCCTTCGTGCGCAGCCTCGGCACCGAGCTCGTCCAGGAGGCCCGCCGCCGCCAGGCCCAGCGCAAGCGTCGCCATCGCATCGCCGTCATCAGCGCCGCCGTCGCGGGCGGGGTCGTATCCGTCGCCTCCCTCGTGGGCGGCATCGTCGTCCTTGTCAAGTGGCTCCGCACCCGCAACGCCCGCCAGACCTCGGCGGCCTAGACCCTACACCCGCCCCAAACGCCCGCCCG
>CAZGSX010000495.1:0-1010 GCA_964528475.1 uncultured Anaerolineales bacterium | reverse complement strand
CCCCCCCCCGGGATTCAAGGGGGTTCTTCGCGTCCAGCTCAGATTGACGCGATGTGATAGCTGAGGGTGACAGGAATTCATGGGTCAGGGTGACGGAGGCCTAGGCCTCGGGACGGCACGGGAGACGAGACGGTAGTGACCATATCGGTTGGGCAATGAGTATACCAGAGGGAGGGGGGTGCGTCAACCGGCGCCCACGCCGTCGGCACTTGCGGAGCGGCGCCCCACGACGGGACGCGACGCCGGGCTCGTGGCTGATCAGGGGGTGACGGGCAAAAGCCCGGCCGCTGATCGACAAAGGGGATAGTTCTCGCCCGTGACTGGGCCATTGGTTTTCGGCTAAGCTGAGCCAGGTGTAGGGGTGATGCTAGAGGCGAGACTCCGGTCGGCGGATGAGAAACGAAGGGTACTCGCTACGACACCGGGGACTTGATGGTTACCTCCCCTGGGGGGCCGTCCGCTCTGAGGTGCGTGCCGGTGATCACCACAGGCTGGGCTTGAGGGGTAAGGCGGTCCCGCCGGGACGGGGTGCGATGGTGTGGGTCGGTGCTGGTCGGGCCAGCGCGCTGCTCGAGTGCGCGGGGGGGGGCTGATCGGGCTGGTTCAGGCGTCGGTCTTGGGAAGGATCCTGGTGAATCGATGGCTTGGCAGGAATGCCCCGCTCCTGTTTCCAGATGAACCCCGGCTACGCATTGTGCTGATGGAATCAGCTATCCCAGGAGGCCTCTGAGAGACTCCCCGTTGAGAGGGGGCATAGGGCCAGCGCCCCACTCTTGCCCCTAGAGTGACAGAAACTAGGGAACAGACTGTGCAGCGAGGGGTTCTTCTGAACCATCCTCCCCACAGGGGGAGAACGCTGGGGCTCGTTCAGCGAGCTCCTTGCACGACATCCGCACATCGGCAATCCGACCTTCCTGGACGGCCGAGGCATGCACAAGTGGGCTGTTCTTGGTCAGCGCGAGGGAAAGTCTTCATCGCTCCGCTAGTAACAGACCGATCACCGAGAACCG
>CAZGSX010000494.1:0-1010 GCA_964528475.1 uncultured Anaerolineales bacterium | reverse complement strand
CCGCGGCGCCGAGGGTGGCGCGCCAGCGCTGGTAAGAGAGATCGTCGTCCCAGTCTGCAACGACCAGACCGGCCGGATCGCCGAGGAGGACGCCGAGATTGGCGTCGGTGTTGAGAAACCACTGACGGGCGCAGGAGACGCGCGAGATGTGGGCTTTGTGCGAGCCAAAGCCGGGCTGGAGGTGCTTCGAGCAGGGCTTGAGAGGCAGGAGCAGGATGCCGAGGCGGAGCCACCAACAGGCACGGCGGAAGCGGGCCAGGCGCAGGGCGCGGCGTTGAGCGGGCGGGTGGGCAGTCATTCGTATTCGAGATCGGCGATCGCCTTCTGGACAGAGGCTTCGTCGATGACGGGTTTCTGGTCGATGGCGCCGGCCATCAGGGCGGTAATGCAGACCTGGTTGATGCGGCGGGGGAAGCCCTTGGTGTAGTCAAAGACGCGAGTGATGGCGTCGTCGGTGAAGAGGATGCCGGCGCTGAACCCGGCGACCTGAACGTGGTGGCGGACGTAGCCGATGGTCTCGTGCAGGTCGAAGGGCGGGAGGTGGTAGCGGACGGAGAGACGCTGGTAGAAGGCTTCGTGGATGGTGAGGCGCAGGGTGGTGCGCAGGGAAGGGTGACCGACGAGGAGCAGGGTGGCCAGGGATTGGGAGTCCATATGGGCGGAGCAGAGGAGGCGCAGTTGTTCCAGCATCGGCTGGGTGAGCAGGTGGGCCTCGTCGACGATGACCAGGGGAGTGCGGCGCTTGGTGACGGAGAGATCGTCAAAGGCGGCGCGGATGGCACTGACCTGCCGCGAGGCAGTGTACGGGGGCTGGTGGCCGAGGTTGAGGAGCAGCTCACGATAGAGGCCGGTGATGCCGGTGGTGGGGTTGGTGAGATAGATGACCAGGTAGCGGTTGAAGTCGAGAGAAGCGGAGAAGGCGCGCACAGCGGTGGACTTGCCGGAGCCGAACTCACCGGTGACGAGGCCAAAGCCCTGCTCGCGGACGAGAAAGGCGAGCCGGGCAGCGA
>CAZGSX010000493.1:0-1014 GCA_964528475.1 uncultured Anaerolineales bacterium | reverse complement strand
GTCACTCAACAGGCGACGAAGAGCATCGACAATGGCCTCCGTCCGGGTGGGCTCAAACATCACCGCCGCGTCCCCGGCCACCTCCGGTAACGACGAGGTTCCACTGCAGGCCACCGGCGTGCCGCACGCCATCGCCTCCAGGATAGGCAGCCCGAATCCCTCATATAAGCTGGGGAAGGCCATCGCCTGCGCGCCCCCGTACACCGCCGGAAGATCCTCGTCCGGCACATACCCGGCCAGTATCACCGCCCGCCGCGCCGGCGATCGCTCCAGCTGGGCGAAGAAATCGCCGTACAGCCAGCCGCGCTTCCCCACCACCACCAGCGCATCGCTCAATCCCTCCGTCTGAAGGGCTTCGAACGCGTGAAGGAGACGCGTCAGGTTCTTCCGCGGCTCGATGGTGCCGACGAAGACCAAATAACGCTCCGGCAGACCGTACTGCCGGCGCACTGCCCCGATCCGATCGGCCGTCTGGGGCCGAAAACGCGAATCGGCAGCCTCGTGGACCACACTGATCTTCTCCCGCGGCACTCCGTACGCGTCCATCAGGTCCCGGCGCGTGCAATCGGAGATGGCAATCAGGTGGGTCGCGCGGCGACAGTAGAGGGGCAACGTCCAATTAAGGTACCAACGATTCAGCCTCTTGTGGTGTTGCGGCAGATGGCGAAAGATCAGGTCGTGCACCGTCAGTACCGTTGGGATTGAGCGCAGGGGGAGAAGTAAGTGCTCCGTCGCGTGAAACAGCCTGCCCTTCGGCACCAGCCGGTCCAGTCCGATCCGCGCCAGATGCCCCATCCATACCAGCATCCGCCAAGGCTTGTACCCCAGGCCAACCGTGCTGGCGGGTAGGTGTTCCAGCCCCGCCAACGGCTCGATGCTCCGCTCGCGATTGTAGAACAGGGCGTAGCGATGCCGTCCCTCGGCGGGTACCGAGTCTCGCGAGCCTGCATCAACCAGGGCCCGCGTCAGGCTCGCCGCGTAGCGCCCAAGGCCGGCCCGCTGATGGACCGCGGC
>CAZGSX010000492.1:0-1017 GCA_964528475.1 uncultured Anaerolineales bacterium | reverse complement strand
TACCTTTTTTCAAAGGACCGGTTCATAGAACAAGTCCAGGAAAGCCCTTTTGACAGGGTTAATGTTTCCCTCAAGGCTGGCAACGCAGAACAACATCGCGAACTGACCGGAACTGATACTTTCGAAGATGTATTAAAGGGACTTCAAAATCTACAAGAAATTAATCAACCCTTTGACATCTCCATAACCCTGAGCTCCTTAATAGGAGATAATTTGAGCGAACTTATCCAAACCGGGACACGCTTCGGAACAGATAGCATTTCTGTCTCTTTCTGCGTACCAGTAATCGAGAAGGAGGGGGAATATTCCCGCGGATATATGATGCACCCTCAAGAAGTGGTAAACTGCATAATGGAACATTATGAGGACATGCACGAACACACAAACGGGAATATTGCTATTGAGCAGTCAGTTCCCTTTTGCCTGTGGCCAAGTGATTTCCTTGAACTGCTCAAAGAGCGGGATCAAATAGTATCGGGCTGCCATGTACTAAGAAGAGATGGGGTCATCTTCGACCCACACGGCAACGTAATACCGTGCAACGATCTTCATAACTGCACCTTAGGTCAATATGGTAAGGATTTCCACGATGCGGAAACGTTCCAGTCTTTTTGGGAATCTGATCAAATGGCACAATTCTATAAAATGCTAACCGCGTACCCGTCAGAACTCTGCATAAAGTGTTCGCAATTCAATGACTGCGGGGGTGGCTGCCCACTCCAATGGTTCGTTTGTGATCCGGAAACTACAATACCAGAAAGGAGGTGAGAGCAAAATGGGAAAGGCAATGCAGTTTGTACAGGAGCGCATGTCGACAGGCATCGCATTGACAGAGTTGCCGAGGGGTATTGGGGCTTCTCATAAATGCGGTACTGGAAGTAAGTGCAGATGCCAATGTGACTGCCGCTGCAAGTGCCGCGGCAACGTTCATTGCAGATGCGACTGCCGTCAATAAAAAAATACGCCACAAGGGGGCTGGTCGAAAGCTGTTCGAATCGATCCGCCCCCGATTTTTTT
>CAZGSX010000491.1:0-1022 GCA_964528475.1 uncultured Anaerolineales bacterium | reverse complement strand
CCGTCAAGGTCTCGCCCACCCACTGTCTACTGAAGACACCACGCACCGGAAGATGGCTGAGGCTAGCCGCATAAGAAGAGGAAAGGCCCGAGGTCACCAAGACGGTGGACGCTTGCGGGAAGAGGGACCGGGAAGTGGACGACGTGTCCGAAATGCGCCGATGAGCACCTTGGCTATTCTTCCCAACGAGGCGGAAGCGAGGAATACGCCTGGTGCAAAGAATAACCTCGCTGGATGAAGTCACCCGGTGTAAGGATCTTAATCGGAAGACCAGCCTGCTCGACTTTCTCGGCCGCTGCCAGGATGTACTTCCGATCCAACGTCAAAAGAAACTCACTCTCGCCCTCCACTGCGGTTGCCAGCACGTGAAGATCCTTTGGGTCTATGAAGGAGGCGTACGCACGTAGCTTTTCTTCTGGTGGCACTGGGACGAGTTGCCAACCTATCCCTGCAAGGTAGTCGTAGAAACGAACAAGAGAACGGCGTGGAAAGTCTCTCTCCAATACGTGACTGGCTTCCAGAACCACTAAAGAGGATATCTGAGCGGTAAATCCTCCCAACCTGCAGGCGTCAAGCAAGAGGGCCGAGCCTCCCGCTTGAGAATGCGCTCCCGCAACCAGGACCGAAGCGTCGAAGAATAGTGTGGTGTCCTGTGCGATTTTCATGACGAGGTATTGCGGAGCTCCGCCAGTAGCTCCTGACCCAAGGCTTCTGTCTCCTCGTCAATTCGATCTTCCTCCAACCACGCCACCACCCGTTCCCTCGAGAATGTCCGCATCCTAGCGTCACCCGCGGTGGAGGTAGCCAGGAGAAAAAGCTCAACGTTCTTCCTGGGAATACGGTACTGTCGACCCAGCCTAGAAGCTACCAGCCTCCCTTCCCGGATGTATCGGTACACCGTGTCCGGAGCCAGCTGTAGGTATTCGGCGACTTCCTGAGGGGTCAGCACTTCTTTGGTCATAGCCATAGCCCATACTCCTTGTTTGTCTTCTGAATCAAGGCCTGATATCGTCATGTTTATG
>CAZGSX010000490.1:0-1023 GCA_964528475.1 uncultured Anaerolineales bacterium | reverse complement strand
TGCCCGGGGTGCTCCGCAGCTGAGCCGCCCCGCTGGCGCTGTCCCTGGCTAACACCTCAACAAGGGCGGCCGTGATCAGAGAGTCGATCAGCGCATTGCCTGCCGGCCAGGACTGGTCAAGTCGCCACACAGTAACAGGACCTGCCGCTCGGCGCCATACTGGATCCTCGTTGCGTTGCATTAACTTGCCATTTGTGGTCAGCTATGCGTATGGATTTTGAAGCACTGATGCAAATCGTGGGCGATGAACCCGTGTTCGAGACCAGCCTGCTGCTGGCTGGCGATGTAGATCCGGCCAGCGTTCAGAGGCAGCTCTCTCGCTGGACCAGGGCAGGCAGACTCCATCAACTACGGCGGGGGCTTTACGCGCTGGCCCCACCGTTTCAGAAGCTCAAGCCCCATCCTTTCCTCGTGGCCAATCGGCTGGTGCAGCCCTCCTACGTCGGTCTCCAATCGGCCCTCGCGTACTATGGCCTCATCCCCGGGTATGTGCCTGTCACGACGAGCGTCACCACACGGCGGCCCGGCCGCTGGGACACGCCTCTGGGGAGCTATGCGTTTCGTCACGTCAAGATCGAGCTGTTCCTGGACTACGGTTCGCTGGAGGTCGCCGACGGACAGCACGCGTTCGTGGCTTCTCCGGAGAAGGCTCTGCTCGATCTGATCTACCTGGAACCCGGTGCCGATTCGCGCGAGTATCTGGAGGAGCTGCGGCTCCAGAATCTGGAGAATCTGGACCTGGACAGACTGGGGCATCAAGCTGAGCTCACGGGCAGCCCCAAGCTGCAGCGGGCCGCAGCCCGGGTCGCGGCTCTGGCGCGATCTGAGATGACGGAGTACGAGACGCTATGAAAGACCATCTTGCTGATCTGATTCGCGACGCTCCCAACCCCACGCAAGCACAGAACGTGGCCCGCGAGTACCTTCAGGCTCGGTTGTTGCGGTCGCTTCAGGGAGCTGGGGCGATGACGATTTCGATGCGCTGACGCTGTGGGCAAACGGGACCCAGCCGGTCTGGGTGGT
>CAZGSX010000489.1:0-1027 GCA_964528475.1 uncultured Anaerolineales bacterium | reverse complement strand
GATCTCGCGCATCTGTCGCTCGACCGGGCTCGTGGCCATGATGGCGAACGGCTCGCCTGACCTGCTCTCGGAGAAGATGCCGTCCGGTGCTTCTCGGTAAAGAAAGGCATAAGCAGCCGCTCCAGCGAGATACCTGGTACCTTCCTGGAGCCCTGCTGCGGACAGGTCGCGGATCAGGTCCTTGAACTCCTTCTTGCTCTGCTCCAAGTCGCTCTTGGGGTGGTACAGGATCCGGCCCAACCGTGTCAGCCAGGGATCAGACGCTTGCTTACCCAGACCGTCCCGCCACAGTGGCCAGTAGAGCTGGTTCACCAAATGCCAGGCCCCGCGCTGCTTTGGGGCTTCAGGCAGTCCCTGTTCCGCCCAGTGCCGGATGTCCTCGTCGCCGTCGAACACCACACGATCTGGCGTTATCTGCTCCAGTTCCTGGCCTGTCTCCTTCCAGGTCTCACCGACGCCGAAACAGATGGGAGCCAGCAATAGGCGAGGCCGATCGTGCTCCGAGTAGCGCTTCCTAACGGCGACGCCTAGGTTGAGCAAGGCACCTCGCTTCTTGTCGCCAGCTGGGACCTTGGTGGAGTCCAGGACGGTGAGACGGCCTTCGGCAACCGCGGCGTCGAACGTCACGCGAGATCCTTGAGCCTGAACCCATTGGTGAATAGCCGTCGGCGACACGCATACCCCCGCCAGCCTGTCGAGATACCGGGCGGCCCGAGCGTAGCTCGTCTGACAGGCCACCTCGACTGCCTTGACCTGGAACTCGGTGGTGCTTGCCTGATACGGCTCCAGATCGAGCAGCTCTGGAAACGGAGAGAACGTGTGACCACAATGGCGACAGGTAACCTGCCGAAGCTCAAACTCAATACGACCAAGACTCGTCTTGCGCAGGACGCGCTTGCGGCTGCCCCTGCGATTGAACCCCTTGCTCGCCTGACACTCGGGACACGACCAGGGAGCTTTCTCCTGGGCCTCATTCTGCCACCTGGCACCGAGAGTTTGGTCAAGCTCCTGATCCTGCATCTGTTCC
>CAZGSX010000488.1:0-1031 GCA_964528475.1 uncultured Anaerolineales bacterium | reverse complement strand
ATCTCCAATCATGAGTTCTATGTCAACCTACGTTAATCCAATCAACTCGAATCAGCTTCACAACTCCGCCTAAGTCGCCTTAGAAAGGAGATGAAAGTACAATGAGAGTTAAAGTGATAATCAATGGGTTGCTTTTGGTAATTTTGATGGTCGGGTGCGCATATCCCTTGCCAGCTAACGAACAGCCCCCTTCAAGCACATCTGCGTCGAGGGGCTCTTCAAAAGAGTTGTTCTTGCCACAGTTCGACAGGCCTTTGCCTTCTGCAGAACGGGTCTCGCTGGCAGAAGCTCAAGCCAGGGTGCCATATAAGATTCCTCTACCCGAGGCGGCTGAGATCCAAAAGGTGTGGGCTTCACCCACTGCGGTTGATCAGGCTGATCGCTCCGTCGCTGTCAGGTTCTCTGATGGGCTTCTGCTTGTCGCTCACCCAATGGCGCAACCACCCGATTGGGACAGCATCATTGCCACTGCTCCCCTTTTCAAGAAAATTACAGTTGATGGTAATCCTGGCATAGGAGTTACCCCAGGTACCACCGAGGTTAGGGGAAAAGCACATCCATATCCGGGAAGTGTTGAATGGTGGGTAGATGGTTTGGACCTCACTTTATATTCCGAGTCCATGTCACTCGAGACTTTACTGGACCTGGCTGAGTCATTGCGCTGAGAGTAAAGTGCATCTCACGGAGAATGTGGCAACATAGAGATGAAGCGCGAGCCTACACTGGTCTCGCGATGGGCCTGCGGCTGGTGCGAACGTTAGGATCTCGGCAAGCTGGGATCGACTATTCGGGGTCGAGCTTCTCGGGCAGTACATTGACGTGGACCACTTCGAACCCAAACGGGTGCTTCGATGGCACTATCTATATGCAGCCGAGCACGCCTTCCGGTTGGGCTAACGTAGTCTCGTCAGCGCGGTCGTATCAAGGGTGTGCTCCCTACTATCACTATGACTATACCAATTACGGCGGTTCGGTACTTGATTGTGGGTATTCGTGCTCAACCATGGGTGCCATGGACAACCAAACGGAGT
>CAZGSX010000487.1:0-1031 GCA_964528475.1 uncultured Anaerolineales bacterium | reverse complement strand
GGATGGGGTCGAGGAGGGTGAAGATGAGCATGAGGCGGAAGGCGAGGAGCATGGGCATCCACTTGGCTCCCAGGATGAGGCGGATCAGCTCCGGCGCGATGAGGGCCAGGAGCCCGGCGAAGAGGAAGCCGGTCCGCAGCAGGAAGGCGTTGACGCGGAAGAAGGCCTGCGAGAGCTGCTTCCGTTTTCCCTTCAGCTCGGCGTAGGTGCCCGAGGCCACGGCGTTGAGGGGGCTGGCCAGGACGGACCGCGGATACGTGGCGAAGCGGTAGGCGCGGGCGTAGAATCCCAGCGGCTCGTCGCCGAGAAACGCGCCCGTCCAGAGGTCGTCCACCTGGTCGAGGAGGCGGCTGAGGATGGAGGCGAGGAAGGACTTGCGGCCGAAGTCGAGGAGGTAACGGGCGATGTTCCAAGACCAGCCCAGGCGGGGACGCCAGACGGGGCGGTAGATCAGGTAGCCGACGAAGGTCAAGGCGGCCCGAACGAGGTTGGTGGCCACGAGGCTCCAGACCCCGAAGCCCTGCCACGCCATGACCACGGCCACGGCGGTGGACAGGACGGTATTGGCGGTGTTGACCAGGGCGATGCGGCGGAAGACGACGCGGCGCACGAGGAGAACTCGCGCGGTGTCTGTGAGGCCGCTGACAAGGTGGGCGCCGATGAGGACCCAGAGGACCGAGAGGGTGTGCTGCGGCATGGTATCGGGGATGATGAAGAGGCCTGCGATACCCAGGGAGAGGGCCCAGATAAGGCTGAAGCTCTGGGAGAGGGTGAAATGGACGCGGAGGGCCATCTCGCCCTCGCTCTCGCGCGCGCGGTGGAGGAGACCGGAACCCAGACCAAATTGGGCCACGGATGCGGTTGCGGAGATCCACGCGCCGGCGAAGGCGTAGACGCCAAAGATGTCGGGGTCCAGGAGCCGGGCGAGGGCGATGGAGCGTCCGAACTCGATGGCGGACTGGACCAGGCTGGCGGTGACGTTGAAGGCGCTGGCGCGGACGGCGCGTTTGGCGATGTTTGGGGGCATGGGT
>CAZGSX010000486.1:0-1035 GCA_964528475.1 uncultured Anaerolineales bacterium | reverse complement strand
CCTAGAGATGGAGGCCGCAGTCGTTGACGATCAGCCGCCGTCTTCCTATCGCACATGACCCACCTCGTACGGGGGCGAGCCGTGTGTCGGGCGGGATTCCCCTCAGATTTCGGCCCAGCCTGATGGCGTCCATCGAAGACGCTGCCATCGCTTACCACGAACATGCACGCCGTTCCTAAGTCGCTTCTGTCTCAGCATCCTCGTCCGCAGCCAGGGCCACCTCAAGGACCTCGTCGATTCGCTCAACCAGCACAATCTCCAAGTCCTCAAGGACTTCGTCGGGGACGTCGTCCAAGTCTTTCTCGTTCTGTTTGGGCAGGATCACCGTCTCCAAACCCGCGCGATGGGCAGCTAGGGTCTTCATCTTCACACCGCCCACGGGGAGGACTTGACCGCGGAGGGTGATCTCGCCCGTCATACCCACGTCGGAGCGCACCCGGCGCCCGCTCAAAAGGGACGCCAGAGCGGCAGCAATGGTGATCCCGGCCGACGGACCATCCTTTGGCACAGCCCCTTTGGGAACGTGCACGTGGATGTCCACCTCCTCAAAGATATGCTCAGGTATTCCCAAATCACTCGCCTTCGACCGTACGTAGCTCAAGGCTGCCTGTGCTGATTCTCTCATCACGTCGCCCAGCTGTCCCGTGACGATGAAGCCCTTGTCACCCGCCATCTTGGTGGCCTCACAGAAGAGGATGTCACCTCCCGCCTCCGTCACACCCAGGCCGGTGGCGACCCCAGGTACTTGCGTGCGAAGTGCAGTGTCCGGGAAGTAGCGACGTCGCCCCAGGTAATCCGTGACGTTGTCTGTCGTGATCTCAACCGGTTCCTCTTTTCCTTCCGCGATGCGCGTGACAACTTTGCGGCAGATCTTTCCGATCTCTCGCTCCAGATTCCGAACCCCGGCCTCGCGCGTGTAATCCCGGATCAACGTGCGCAACGCGCCCTCGGCGAAACTTAGTTCATCCGCCCACAGCCCATTCTCGCGGAGCTGCCGAGGAATGAGATACCCCTCGGCAATGCGCACCTTCTCTG
>CAZGSX010000485.1:0-1037 GCA_964528475.1 uncultured Anaerolineales bacterium | reverse complement strand
TCGCAGCGGTATCCGTGGCCCCCGTCTGCGCCTGCGGCGACGTGACCGGCGTCCCAAACAATGTTTACGGGTGCGGAGTACTAGACGCTGGCGCCGCCGTGGAGGCGGCGCTCGCCGACTGATGATGCTGGGGTGTCACGTCAGAGGAGAAAGCAGGCACGCCCTGTCATTCTGCGGGACCGCGCTGCGGCGCAGCCTACTCCGGCTTGACAGCCTCGATGATGGCTGAGCGGATGAACTGCTCTGGATGAATGCCGGGTGCCCAGTCACGAATGAACCTCTCGCTTTCATCCTTAGGGCGGACGCTAATGCGCTCAAACCCGGCCTGCGCCAACATGGCCTCCACCTGACCGACCGGAGCCGCACCGGCAATGCACTGGGCGTGGAGCGCCAGGTCATCCTGGATTTCCACAGGAATCTCCGCAGTGGCCACGATATCGGATATCGCGAGGCGTCCCCCGGGCTTCAAGGCGCGATGCGCCTCGCGGAACACACGGAGCTTCTCGGGGGAGAGATTGATGACGCAGTTGGAGATGATCACGTCCACCAGCTCGTCCACGATGGGAAGATGCTCCATCTCAGCGAGGTAGAAGGTCACATTGCGCAGGCCGCTCTGTTCGGCGAACTGGCCAGCCTGCCGCACCATCCCCGCTGTCATGTCGACACCGATAACCCGCCCTCGGTCCCCGACAGCGCGAGCGGCGAGGAAGGCATCGAACCCTGCGCCGCTGCCGATGTCCAGGACAGTCTCGCCCGGGCTGAGGGAGGCGATAGCTAAGGGATTTCCGCATCCCAGACCGAGGTTGGCGCCTTCAGGCGCCGCCGACATCGCCGCGGCCGAATAGCCCAGCGCGCCAGAGAGCTGCTCCACGGAGGTGGATGCCCCCCCGGAACAGCAGGAGGAGGATGAGCAACAAGTACCTGACCCAGAGTGGGCCACATCCTGGTAGTTCTGCCTCACTGCATCGCGTATCTCGTCAACTGTGTGCTGGGACATCTCAGGACTCCTGTGTATCTCGTAATCTGATGGCTGGCGC
>CAZGSX010000484.1:0-1039 GCA_964528475.1 uncultured Anaerolineales bacterium | reverse complement strand
CCACGCCCGCCTCTTCGGGACCAGGTTCGTGCCGTCCGGCAGACGTAGCTCGATGCCAGTCTCGGAGATTCCGCTCTGCCCCGTTGATCGGTCTCGGAGCTCGTCCTTCGACGGCAACCCGTCGCTGCTGATGAGGACGGTGGTTCCGTCCGGCTCGGCCAGCACCTGCTCCACGCGCAGCGTCACGCCATCACGGGTGACGGTCACCGGCGCGGTGAGGACGCGGGTCTCCTCCAGGTTTACGAAGCCGACGCCGGGCACGTACCCAAGCAGCCGCTGGAGGTCGGCCCAGACGCGCTGCGGGCCCACGGCCAGGAAGGCCACGGCGAGCGCGAGGAGGATGGCGATCGCTGCGGTGGCGCCGACGACGGCGAACGATCGGGTCCGCTTCTGCTGTCCTCGCTCCTCTCGTCGGACGGTGGAGAGGAGTTGATCTCGCTGCGACCGCGTGAGCCGCACGCGGGGTGCGCTGCCGATAACGCGGTCCTGCTCGGCGTAGGCCTCGGCCAGGGCGGCGCACTCGGCGCAGACGGCCAGGTGAGCGGTGACCCGCCGCTCCTCGGTGACGCTCCGGTCCTCAGGCCGCAGCGCCAGCAGTACCTGGATGTCGTCACAGCTCGTCATACCTGCCCCTTGGAGGCGTCCTCCCTCGGGGCGTTCGCCCCGGCGGCATCCGTCCGGGCGGTGTCCTCCTGGGCGGCGCCCGCCTGGGTGGTCTCCACCCGCTGTCCATAGGCGTGTCGGAACTGCTCGCGCGCCCGAAACAGCCGCATCTTGATCGCGCTGACGGAGAGGTCGAGCATCTCGGCGATTTCCCGCACCTTCCACTCCTCGTAGACGTAGAGCAGCAGCGGGATGCGGCACTTCGGCGCCAGGGCGTTGAGCGCCTCCTGAACCGCCAGCTGCTCCACCACCACGGCCTCCGGGTCCCGGACCGGGCTCGGTTCAGTCCCCAGGAGCGGCAGCCACTCCAGCAGCGACAGCCGCCGGTGGGCGTCGATCGCCAGGCGCGACGCCACGCGGTACAGCCACGCGCGGG
>CAZGSX010000483.1:0-1041 GCA_964528475.1 uncultured Anaerolineales bacterium | reverse complement strand
CGCGGATCGTAGCCCAGCAGGCGGCGCGCCTTGGTGATGTCGGCGTGGGTGATGGGCATGTCCCCGGGCTTCATCGGTTCCTGGACAATGACCGCCTCCCGGCCCACCACATCCTCGATGAGATGAATGAAGTCGCTCAAGGAGATGGTCTGGCCGCGGCCCAAGTTGATGAGCTCGTAGGGCAGCTCGGCATCGAGGGCGGACACCACCCCCGAGACGATGTCGTCAATGAAGGTGTAGTCCCGCCGCGAGCTCCCGTCGCCGAACTGACGTAAGGGGCGCCCTTGGGCAATCCACTCGGTGAAGAGATAGGGCGCCATATCGGGGCGGCCGCGGGGGCCATACACGGTGAAGAAACGGAGCCCGGTGCAGCTCAGGCCGTAGAGGTGGTGATAGGTGTAGGCTAGGACCTCCTTGGCCACCTTCGTGGCGGCGTAGGGTGAGATGGGGCGCGTGACCACGGCATCCTCCCGGAAGGGGACAGGATTGTCCGTGCCGTAGACGGACGAGGAGGAGGCGAAGACAAAGGCCCTCACGTGGTGTGTGCGCGCCTGCTCCAGGAGATTGAGCGTTCCGCCGACGTTGACCGACTGATAGAGCCCGGGCTGTTGGATGGAGGCGCGCACGCCCGCCATGGCGGCGATGTGACAGACCTTGTCGAACCCCTCGGCATCGAACAAGGCCTCCAAGAAAGCCTGATCGCGGACGTCGCCCTCGGCCAGACGGTAGGCAGGGTGCTCGCGGGCCGCGCTCACGTTGTCCCATTTACGCGCCGGATCGTAGTAGTCGTTGAAGTTGTCCAGGCCCACGACCTCGTCGCCGCGGGCGAGGAGCGCCTCGGCAACGTGACTGCCGATGAACCCGGCCGCGCCTGTCACGAGAACCTTCATAGCATCACCCCAGCAGCAGCGACAGGAAGTCGGCCTATCCTCTGAGGCGCTCCAATCGTGACCATCCTGTCAGCCTTGTGCATGCCCACTCTTCGCCGTGCAAACCTCTGGGTGCCATCGCACCTCTATACGCTCCGGATGACGTCAAGTC
>CAZGSX010000482.1:0-1045 GCA_964528475.1 uncultured Anaerolineales bacterium | reverse complement strand
ACGACGCGGTGGTGCAGTACCTGGCCGAAAAGGGCTTGAGCAATGACTATACCGTCAAACTGGTTAAGGAGCCGACGTTTGAGTGGGTAGCCTCGGAGGTGGAGCGCTGCGAGAACGTCATCCTACTGATGGGCTTCTGGACGCAGGTAGGTGGGAGCTGGGAACGCCAGGGTGGGCACTTCGTCACCACGGCGGGCGTGGATCGCTTGGGGCAACGCATCGCATTCAGCGACCCCATCAAGGATCGGGCTGAGTCAGGACGGCCGGGCAGGGTGCTCAGCGGCAGCTTGATTCCCCACACCACCGGGCATGGCTATCACGTGCATAACGATGCCGGCAACGTGTCTCACGACATCTACGACGTTGTGAGCACGAACAGCCCCGGGGGCACCTGGGGACCGGCTGGGTACGTCGACACGGTCCAGGCCCTGGGTCCGCTGGTCGGACAGAACTTCCCTCAGGACTTCCCGGAGGAGTACCGCCCCAAGTTGAGACCACAAGCGTATGACACGGCGCCAGTGCAGACAGAGGTCGAGTATGCACTTGCGATCTCGCCAGCGCCGTGCACGGTGGAGGGGAACAAGAAGGCCAGCCCGGATCAAGTGCAGCCGGGGGGTGAGACGACCGTGGTCCTCACCGTTCACGGCAAGGGAGACTGCCCAGAGTCCACCCAGCAGACGGATGTGATGCTGATCATCGATCGCTCGGGCAGCATGGGAAGCACGAGCATGCAGGCCGCGAAGAACGCAGCCAAGACGTTCGTGGACATGCTGGACCTGAGCCCAGATCGGGATCGCGTGGGCGTCGTCTCTTACGCAAACACAGAGCGTCTTGACCACGCACTGAGCAACAACGGTGCATCCGTCAAGACGGCAATCGATGGGCTATACGCATCCGGGTCGACCAACATCGGAGACGGCATCCAGCTTGCTAACCAGCAGCTCAAGCAGAATGGCCGCCCGGGAGCTGCCTGGATCACCATTCTACTGACGGATGGGCTACCCAACAAACCCAGCGGGCCCGGCGACGGGTTCTACGAGCTGGA
>CAZGSX010000481.1:0-1045 GCA_964528475.1 uncultured Anaerolineales bacterium | reverse complement strand
GGCCGGCGAAGCCTATGGTGAGCGCCTCAGGATCGAGTACCTCGTCAGCGGCCTCGATCTCCGCCTGGGGAGCACCGCGTCGCTGTAACTGGTTCCGCAGGCGGCGGCGCGCAAAGACCACCATCCTCTATCGGCGCCGTTTGTGAGTGCGCCATAACTCCTCGGGCGCGATCTGCTCCGCTCGTCGCCAGACCGTCTCGTCGGCCGGGTCCTCACGCCAGCGAGGCCCCAGATACCGGTCGTAGAGCTGGTTCATCTCCAGGGAAATCCACGATCGGAAGTGAACATCGTTGGTCACGTGCCCGATGGGAACCTCATCCTTCGGCACGCCGGGCCAGAGCCCCTGCCACATCTCCCGAGCGACCTCACCGTGGAGGCGGCTCACGCCGTTGCTGTGGGCGGCCAGGCGTAGGGCGAGGACGGCCGGACACAAGGCCGTCCCTGCACGTTCAGGGTGCCGTCGGCCGAGGGCCAGGAACTCGTCGCGGGAGAGCTCAAAGACGTGGGCATAGTCCGCAAAGTACCGATTGACGAGATCTGGCGGGAAGTAGTCATGACCGGCCGGCACCGGCGTGTGGGTGGTGAAGACCGTGCTCGCCGAGGTCGTCTCCCGCGCCTCGGCAAACGAGAGATCGCGCGTCTCTATGAGCCGCCGCATCCGTTCCCATGCCAGAAACGCGCAGTGACCCTCGTTCATATGGTAGACGGTCGGTTGCAGATCCAGGGCCTCGAGAGCCCGATAGCCCCCAATCCCCAGCATGATCTCCTGCCGGATACGCGTCTCCAGATCGCCACCGTACAGGTGGTCGGTGATGTCGCGGTCTTCGGGGCGCCGGTTCGCCGAGACGTTGGTATCCAGCAGATGGAGGGGCACGCGGTCCACTTTCGCCCTCCACACCTGCGCGACGACTTGCCGATCAGGATACGGGACTTCGACGGTGAGAGGTTTCCCATCCGCTCGCCGCTCCAGGGTCAGCGGCAGATTCTGAAAGTCATTGTCCCTGTAGACCTCCTGCTGCCACCCGGCGGCGTTGAGGTACTGCCG
>CAZGSX010000480.1:0-1048 GCA_964528475.1 uncultured Anaerolineales bacterium | reverse complement strand
TGTTGCTCATGTTGAACCGCTTCTGAAGCGCATCCAGCCCCTTGACCTCGATCTCGTAGCTCATCAATCCGGCACCGGCGTTGTCCAGCAGCGGCAATTAGGGTGCGCGGGTGGACTGTCCTTGCCGATACCAGGGAAGTTGTCACCAATCTTGACCACCTTCTGATTCACCGGCTTGCAGATAGGGCACACAAGATCATCATTCGCCGTCTGCCATCTGTGCTTCTTAATCACAGGGCTGCGTCGCCACACGTTCATCCTTGCCAAAGCGAAGGCTGCTGTCGCCTCCGTGATGGCGATGCGCCGCGCCCTGTACTCAGAAGTCATCACCTCAGCAATCGCCTGCTCTAGTTCGGCCTCAGTGCCGCCCGTCGCTGCCCAGTTCTCCACCTTGGCCCTGATCGCATCCTTCGTGGTATCGTTGACGCCTTCGACAAGCTCCTCCGTGTGCTCCCTGGCCCAATCAGATACCTCGGCCATCAACGCTGTCTCATCAATGCCAATGTCATAAGGCAGACGCGCCAAAGCATCGTCGGCGGCGCTCATCATCATCGTCTCAATGCGGGGGAGCAGTATCCGCGTCAACCGGCGTGCAAGGTCTGCCCACAGCCCCGCCCCTATGAGCGTTGCGATGCTCTTGTCTTCCGGCCTCACCTCTTCCCGCGCCAGATCCACCAGCGGTCTGACGAACTCGCGCCACACGTTAAGCAAATCGGTCTGTAATCTGTCTTCGTGCTCCCGCTTCTCCCTGTCCTGCGGATCGTCTTCGAACTCCTCAGCCTTCAGCGAAAACACTTGATCGAACAAATCAGCCACGTCGTCAGCGTTCTCACAATGCCCCAGCGCGTGCCGAATGCCGTCTGCGAGATTCGCCGGTATCAACTCTGTCTCGAAGGCCAGCGCCTTCTCAGGATTGCCCTCCTCGAATCGCGTCGTCGCCATCCGCTTCCACTTGCCAAGATCGCCGCTATAATCAATATGAAGGCTCCCCCTAGCCGGGGACGGTACTTTTTTTGATGCTTCCTCTTCGTCCTCCACCTCGCCCTCG
>CAZGSX010000479.1:0-1048 GCA_964528475.1 uncultured Anaerolineales bacterium | reverse complement strand
TCTGTCTCGAATCCACGGGCGATCTTGCTGAGTGCAATCGTATAGGGATCGAAGACATACACGCTCAGCCCGTCATACCGACCGATCAGTCTTCGTCGCTCATAGGCCTGCGGCGGCAAAGGGACAAATTCGGCGATCGGCACTGCTTCCACGTCGAGGTGCATATCGGCGGCCAACTCCGCGATCGCCGTTTCAAATCGCCCGGCGGCAGACATCTCTGGCTCGAACGTATAGTCGATGTCCACCGTCGTGCGGGGATTGCCCAGCAGACACAGAGCGCTGCCTCCCAGCAGATAGAGGTCACCCTGCCCGCCGAAACGCTCGCCGAGCCTTCGGAGGAACTCCCGGAGAGCAGTCACAGTCACCGGTTCCATGCAGCCTGCCTTTCCCGGTCCCGTATCAGCGTCTCGACGACCGCCTCATATGTTCCCGTCCAGTTGACCATCGCCCCTGTTCGATACCGCATCTCCAGATCGAGCAGTTCCAGCTTCTCGCGGGGCGGTCCCACGGCGGGCAAACCCAGTTCGTCCGATAGGAGGTCGGGTAGCCATCGCCAGCGCTCGCCCACGACGGGCCGCAGGCGATCCACGTACTCCCGTTGGAGGAGCACGGCTGCCGTGTAGAGAGCCTGCAACGTCAAGCGATCTCGAGAGCTGAGCTGTCTCAATGCGGCAGGCACGGCCTCAGCGTACTCGGGATGGGATAGAAGGAGCGCAATGACAGCTGTACGGACGCGGGCGTGTGGCTGCCGCACCAGATCGGCTAAGAGTCGTTCCGGGGACCGCACCTGGCTGGTTTGATAGGAGGACTGACGCGACAGATAGCGGATACCCAGGAGCTCCAGTTCCGCGACCAACTCCTCCTCTTCGGCGATCGACACGGCCCGCGATCGGCGCTCCGTCGCACCAGCCTCCTCCCGGTGGCGGTCTGCCATCACGGCAGGCAATCTGCGACGCCACGTCTCGTCAACGTTGACGCGGAGCCCCCAGCGAGTGACGATGCGCCCTTCCGTTGTACCACGGCCCGGTTCGAGGGCGACGATGCCGGA
>CAZGSX010000478.1:0-1048 GCA_964528475.1 uncultured Anaerolineales bacterium | reverse complement strand
GAACGGCATGGCGTTACCCTCCTCAAAGGTCATGCTCAGGGAGCGGAGATGTCGATTTCCTCTCTCCAGTGCCAGGTGATCGAACCCTATTGGTGGCCACCCGCCATCCCCAGCGGGCCAACCAGTACGACAATCCGACTCCCACGCACCATGAGCTTTCTCGTGTTCGACTCCCTTGATCGTATGTCAGCTGTTCTGCAATTCTCTTCGCTCTCCCGGTCTCAGTTGGGCTCCGCTTCGGCCGCCTCCTCTTCCTCCTCGGGAGCGGGCAGTTGGCCCGTGTCGGGCGGCGAATCCTCATTCGCGCCCCGATTGCGCGAATTCTCATCCGGGAGATCCAAGCTCCAGCGCGCTCCGGCGCGCAGTGCTGATCGTTCTCTGGATTCCGTTGTTGCCATCGGATCGCGCTCTCCTTGCTTCGTTGATTATGCGCGCCATGCCGGAGCGCGATTCGTTCCCGGATAGACCTGACGTCCCGGCAGCTGCATCGGCCGGGACGTCACTTCTGACAGTCTTGGGCCCCTTGCGACGTGTCGCTGTTGATCCCCACCGCATCTATTCGCCGTGCGGTTTGAGGATACGGACGGTTATGTAGCCGAAAGCTTGGGTCACATATTCGATGTTCCCAGAGACCTTCCACCCGTCAAACTCGCCGTATCCCTGTCCCACCAAGCGAATGGAGGTGCCCCCGCCGGCCTCCTTGTACCCGGTGTAGCTTCCTGCGATGCCGGTGTCATCAAAGGCATCTACCTCCTTGTTGAACGTCCCAAACACCGGGCCGTACGCGTCCATCATTTTGTCGGGGCCGAACCAGAACCAGTTGGCGTTGGCCACTACGTAGTTCGTCCCGTTGAGGTACGCACAGTTGGGGAAGTTGGTCCCGTAGATTGCCAGTTGGTCCCGGAGGTGCATCCGACCATCCGGGAACGTCATATCGCCCGGGACCACGTCTTGCAGTTCCAGAGTCCCCTTGCACACCGTGACCCTGTCATTCGCCGACGCGGCCGGAACGATCAACAGCGAGACCGCCACGAGCGCTACCATTACG
>CAZGSX010000477.1:0-1050 GCA_964528475.1 uncultured Anaerolineales bacterium | reverse complement strand
ATCTCAGCGAGGTAGAAGGTCACATTGCGCAGGCCGCTCTGTTCGGCGAACTGGCGAGCCTGCCGAACCATCCCCGCCGTCATATCGACACCGATAACCCGGCCATCGTCCCCGACAGCGCGAGCAGCGAGGAAGGCATCGAACCCCCCGCCGCTGCCGATGTCCAGGACAGTCTCCCCCGGGCTGAGGGAGGCGACAGCTAAGGGATTTCCGCATCCCAGACCGAGGTTGGCGCCTTCCGGCGCCGCCGACATCGCCGCGGCCGAATAGCCCAGCGCGCCAGAGAGCTGTTCCACAGAGGTGGAGGCTCCCCCAGTGCAGCAAGAGGAGGAAGAGCAACAAGAGACTGAGGCAGACTGGGCCACATCCTCGTAGTTCTGCCTCACCGCATCGCGTATCTCGTCAAGTGTGTGCTGGGACATCTCAGGACTCCTGTGTATCTCGTAATCTGATGGCTGGCGCTGCACCGCCCACCAAAGCCTGCAGTTCCGCCAACTCCCCCGCGTACTCCGGATCGTGTATGACGGGACAATCGTCTAGTGTCAGCTGACCCGCCGCCAGCTTGAGCGCAAACGTGTAGCAGGTTGGCTGTCCGCACTGGCCGCAGTTGGTCTGCGGAAGCCCCCGATAGACATCAAGGTGACCGGGGCGCTGAAGCGTCGCGTGGTCGGGTTCGATCCGGTCACGCCGATCCCAGGTGCGGTTCACCAACGCGATCGCCCGCTCTACCTCCTCCTCCGCGGCAGCGCGATCCTCCAGGTTGCTCACCGCGATCTTGTAGGGGTGAAACGCGAGGCGCCGGGCAGCCTTGGTCCAGATTAGCGCAGGCACGGCGTCATTATATGCAGCTCCACGCAGGGTGGCGTTGAGGTACGGTAACACGTCGCTGATGTCGATCATTAATCGGGCGATAGCCGTGAAACGCTGGGAACTCGGGTCGCAGGGAGGGGTGATCATCTCTAGATCGTAGTCTTTGATCAGCATGGGGCTCCTCGCTCCAAGGGCGGTTGCTACTGGCGGGCTCCAGAGTCAAGACCCTCATCCCCCTCC
>CAZGSX010000476.1:0-1051 GCA_964528475.1 uncultured Anaerolineales bacterium | reverse complement strand
GTGAAGAAAATGGTGATTTACAGCGGTTAGCCGGTCGACGTTCAAGCGGTTCTTGAGCTACCCACGCATGGCTAATTAATAAAGATTCAGCACACATCAGTGATGAAACTTTAATTGGAGACACTGAGGATGTCAAAGATCTTTTGGATACATTAGGTTCTAAACCAAAACAAATTAAGGGAGACCTTTTTAAGGCCAGACCAAGACCAAACGTACCGGAAAAAGATAAACCAACTGAAGCTCAGCAGCGTGCCAGAGAAAAAAATATTAAAAAAGCCCAGCAGGCCCGGAAGAAAGATCAATAATCGCTATTGCGAAAATAGTACATACCGTTAAAAATTGTTAATTAATATTAAAATTTTAACAATAGAAAACACAAAATCCCAATCTGTCTTTAGTTCAACTTGTTTTAATCTTCCTTTTTAAGTCTAACTGTAGTAGTTGGGTAAGGCATTGTAATGTTTTCCCGATCATAAGCATTTAAAAGTTCTGTAATAATTTTTGACTTTAATCTGAGAAGGTCTGTTTGCGAATTTTCAAAATCCATCCAAACCCTTAATACAAAGTTTAAAGCACTGTTACCAAATTCCTCATAAAAAAAATCGATTGGCATACCTTTGTTTATCCCTTTTATTTTTGAAACAACATCCAAGGCAATATTTTTAGCTTTCTCTGGATCATTTTCATATGAAATACCGGATTTTATCTCTATTCTTCTTCGCCCAGTTGCCGTATAGTTTGTAATTGGGCTGTTAATAATGTCTTTATTGGGGATTTCAACTAGTTGACCATCTGGAACAATAAGTTCGGTGGTCCGAATTTTAATTTTTTCTACTGTCCCGGTTGTATTTCCAATTTTGACAAAGTCGCCAACAGCAAAAGGTTCACTTATTGCTATTGTAATTCCAGAAAGATAATTGGCAATTATTTCTCTAACGGCAAAGCCGATAACAAGACCAGCTGCTCCAGCTCCGGCAAGCATAGAGGTAACTACTTTTCCAAGATTTAAAATACTCAAGCTGATTAAAAGCCCAACAGTTATCGTTACCGC
>CAZGSX010000475.1:0-1054 GCA_964528475.1 uncultured Anaerolineales bacterium | reverse complement strand
GCTGACCTTGATTCACATTGAGGACACGGGCAGCCCGGCACGGGCCTAGGTTCCCCCGGCGGACCAAGTACTTCCCCCAGTAGACGGGCGACCAGCTCGTCGGCAAGGCGGTAGAAGACAAACAGACCCTCCCGGCGGTCGGCAACCACCTCCGCCTCGCGGAGGACCCCCAACTGTTGGGAGACGTAGGCTTGAGGGCGCCCTAGGACGGTCTGCAGATGGCAGACGCACGCCTCCCCCCTGCGCAGCTCGTCTAGGATGTGGAGGCGCGGCTCGTGAGCCAGCAGGCTGAAAAGGTCGGCGGCTTCTTCGTGCGATTCGTTCATGGTTGTGAGATTCGAAGGTATATCGTCCTGTCTGCATCTACTCTACCATTGAGACCACGGCATGTCAAGCCAGGCTGAGGGAGGAGGCTGGAAGGCTCTGTGAGAAGCTAAGGAACACGCGCGAAGATGGACGACGACAACGAAGCCGTGAGCATAGGGCCGGAGACTAACCGCGCAGCAGGCGGATGGAGACAGCTCCCGCGAGGAGGCACGTCAGAGCAACGAGGCACCACCAGTCGACGGGCCGCATCCGCAAGGGGTCGCGCGTCGTCCGGGGCTGACCGGGCTGGAAGCCTCGGGCGGCCAGTGCAAGGGTGAGCGCATCACTCAGCCGCAGGGCGGCGATGACCAGGGCCACCAGCGTCGGTAGATACGCTCGGGCACGTTGGAGGAAGGATCCTCGTCCGGGCTGCCACCCCCGGGCGCGTTGAGCATCCTGGATCGTGTGATAGGTGGCGTGCAGGTGGGGAAGGTACCGCAGGCCAATGGCCAGCCCGAGGCCCCACTCGTAGGGCAAGCCGACCCGCTGCAGACCCTGCACCAGCCGCGCCTGGCTGGTCGACGCCAACAAGACGATCATGGCCAGGGCAAGAGCGACGATGCGGAGGGCTGCCACCAGCCCCTCGAGCAAGCTCGGCGCCGTGATGCGGATCTGCCACCATTCGAAGAGAATCGGCTGGCCGCTGGGATAGAAGAGGGGCCAGAGGATGAAGATCAGCAGGCTCACA
>CAZGSX010000474.1:0-1057 GCA_964528475.1 uncultured Anaerolineales bacterium | reverse complement strand
AAGTGCATCCTCCCAATGGTACTTGACCTCCAAGACCTCAAACTCGGGTGATGCATAGATGGCGTCGTAGCGAGACGGGGTCTTGTGACCTCGCAGGAAGCTTGTTGCCAGCGGACCCCCCGGTCTCTCGGCGCGGATAGCCTTCATCTTGGCTGGGTTGCCACCAAGATGGACCCTCAGTACATCCCGTAGGTCGTGCTTCGGATCGGGTCCGTACAACGCTTCTTCAGCCTCCCAGAACCAATCACACTGTGACAGTTCAGGGTGATCGACGCGCGGTGTGTTACGGTCCATCCCGACAACCAAGGGCAGCAGACGCGAAGCCCAGAGATCGCCGTAGCGGTTGACTTGTATTGCCTTTAGCTTGCCCCAACTCACGCCGGGGGGCGCTGCGAGCGACGCGACGGCTAGGTTGCGGCCTCCAGCGTTCACAACGCCTATCAGCGTTCTTTCGGGGGAGGGGACGTTCACCATCGGAGAGCTCACGACAAGATCTATTCCATCGCGAACCACAATAGCAGAACCCGAGGGCATATGCCCAGTCGCGCGATCTGGACGGTGGCGGAGTGCCGCATCGACGCTGCCCACGCTGGGATGACTCTCTATCAGGGGGACCCGCTCGGGGTAAACCTCCTGCAGAAGAAGAATGTCCCAACCCAAACTGTCCATGAACGCCAGCTGGCGACATACATCTTTCCGCTTCTGGAGGTTCCAGTCAATGATTCGTAGCTCTTCGGGCATAGAGTGCCTATTCTTCACTCAGGCGATGCTCAATCGTGTGTTCCTCTCCGCATCTGTGTGTGTACCTCCGTTCTCTAGACCGACTGTCGTCGAAGATTGTCAACGAGCTGCCGGACCGCGGGCTTCGACGCGCCGTAGCTGACAATCGCCACGTCCAGGTCCCAGTCCTCGTAGAGCTTCAGCGCACGTTCGATGCTGTCGGTGATCCAACGGGTTCTGTTCCCAAACGCTCCCCCTCCCAGCAACGTGAGAAACACACGGTTGTTCCCCGTACGCTGCGAGTTCAGGATCGCCGCGCAAATCGTCGCTTCGTAGG
>CAZGSX010000473.1:0-1064 GCA_964528475.1 uncultured Anaerolineales bacterium | reverse complement strand
GTCTGTAAGCGTTATACACGAACCTCATCAGTCGGTCAATTGCGCTGCGCAAGCGCCAATGACGGCTTGAGCAACTCGATTGGCGCGAGACTGGATCAGACTCCTTGTTGCTTCGGTGGCCGTCGCAGCATGACCAGTCACCCAGTGATGCCCAGGCCGCGAGCGCAGCGGCGCTGCCGAAGGATCATTAGTGCAACCACGTGAGTGGGTCACCCTTGACGAGCGCAGAAGCAGGCGCTGCGTGCGGCGAAACTTGCGACTAGGCAACTCTCCTCCTCACTCGAGCCCGCATACGAACTGCCCCCGAAGCACTGTCTGGTAGGTTGATGACTCCGGAACCAGCTCTACTTGTATCCCCTTCCACCTCCTTGCACATCTGATCCCCTGTGCTAGAATAGGGACGTCAAGTACGTAGCCAAGGAGGATCATCATGCCCCTCGTGTCTGTACCTGCGGTCTATGACGGAAAGGACATTCGATTGCTGGAAGAAGCGCCCGTCGAAGGTACCTACCGCGTCCTGGTCACGTTCGTGGAGCCTACCTCCGGGAAGCAACCAACGCGCGATATGTCCCGGTTCTGGGACTCCTTCGGCGCTTGGCAAGACGACAGACCCATTGAGGCCACCCTTCGGGATATTCACGAGGCGAGGCTGTCAAGAAGAGAAGCGCCAGCACTATGAGCTTTCTGCTCGACACCGATACCTGCGTCTTCTGGTTGCGTGGTCGGACCACCGTGCGCGACCACATTGATCGCGTCATCGAAGAGCTTAGCGCAGCAGCCCTCGCAATATCGGTCGTCACTCTCGCTGAGCTTCGTTATGGGGCTGACTATTCCGATCGCCCAGCGGACAATCACCAGGCAATCGATGGTTTCGTAAGTGGGCTCACAGTTCTCACCGTAGGTCAAGAGGCAGCCAGCGTCTTCGGGCAGGTAAAGGCCGATCTGCGGAGGAAGGGAATGCTCATAGAGGATCTGGATCTGCTGATCGCCGCCACAGCGAAAGCACATGACCTCACCTTGGTCACCAACAACAAAGCCCACTTCAGCCGCATCGCCGGCCTGCG
>CAZGSX010000472.1:0-1064 GCA_964528475.1 uncultured Anaerolineales bacterium | reverse complement strand
AGTCATTGTCCCTGTAGACCTCCTGCTGCCACCCGGCGGCGTTGAGGTACTGCCGTCGGTTTCATCGTATCTCCTCTCTGTCCGCTCCCATCGTAGTTTGGCTGGTCTCGATGTGACTTCGTTCGTCGGGCTTCCGCGACACCAACAACGCTAACATCGGGCCGATGCCGGCGAAACGACGCAGCGATATCAAACCGGGGATATGTCGGTACTCCTCTTCGCGGAGCAGGCGCGCGCTGAAGAAGCGCCAGACTGCATCTACGACCCGATCACGCCGGGCATCCGTCTTGACCTCAAAGAGAAGGACCATGTGCCCTCCCGGGCGCAGTCTGTCCCACGCTTTCGTGGCAACCCGCGCGGGCTCTGAAAGATGCTCAAAGACCCAGGTCGAAACGACGAGGTCAAAGCGGCGATCGGGTAGGGGGTCGACTGCCAGGTCCAGCCGCTCGAACCTGACGTTAGGTAGGGACCCGAATTTGGCCCGAGCGCGCGCCAGCATGTGCTCGGATAGATCCACGCCGGTGTACGAGCCGAAGTGCAACTCCAGGTCTATCAGTCGCTCCAGGTTGGCCCCGGTGCCGCAGCCCAGATCCAGAACGTGACCCCCTTCCGGCAGGTAGTCGGCGTAGGTCCGGTCGAGGGCGGCATAGGCCTCGGGATATCCCCACTCCGCCCAGACCGGAGCGATCCTGTCATAGAACCGAGCGATGGCACGGTAGAGGGTCCGCACCCCCACCGACACCCTGCTGAGCACGGCCAGCCCGAGAGCGGCCTCAGCCGCTCCCATCGCGCGTAGCAGCCAGCTGGGCCGCCGCAGAAACCAGCTGACTGCCCGGCGATACGGGCTTCTCTCCGAGCCGACCCGCCACACACGCAGATAAGTCCGGCCGAGGGCGAGCAGCAGCAGACCGTCGAACACTAAGAAGCTGCCTGACACCCACACAGCGTCTCCCTTGACATCTTGCATCCTCCTATGCCGGTCGAGCGCCGATTCTCATCAGGGCCTACCGGCCAGTCCCAAGGCACGAGGCATCAAGGCCGTTCATATTGTTATAGGCCGCGAC
>CAZGSX010000471.1:0-1068 GCA_964528475.1 uncultured Anaerolineales bacterium | reverse complement strand
TTCAATACGTCAGCACCATTCGAGGTTTCGAGGAACAGCAGACAGGCGGTAACTACGTGCATTACGGCCTGGTGTTCAGGGTGTCGAAAGAAATGCTTCTACCTGAAAACATGGCCAGATATGTCCGTCTCATGGAGAGCCATCACAAAGAGGTGGGGAAACTCATCAAAAAGGTTTCGCGTGACATCGGGGGCCAGGTAGGCGACGTCCTGGAGCGTTACGAGGTCTTTGACCCCGATGGTGAGACCTTCCACGTCATATTCCGGGTCCCTTTCCGCGTCCCGGCAGACTGCCAGGCCCGCGTTCCGCACAATCGACTTGACGAATGTCTAGCCGAAGACGGAACACTTGTACTCGGTCAAGGTTAAATAAGAGATGCGGACCGGGAATGCCAGCAACTATCAGAAACGGAGGTGTCACATGAGTAGGAAGCCTGAAGTTGGTATTGCATCATTGAACACAGATAGCGCCGTGGTGCTGACCGACTACCCTCATCCCAAATGCCCCAGCTGCGGGCAAGTATTCGAGCGTCTCTTTCTCCTACCTTGGGAGGACCAAGGATGCTACCCGATGTGCTTGGAGGAGACCAACGGAACGGAAACACTTGTTCCCCTGGACGAAATCGAGTGCGGATGCGGCTACGTTCTGCACTGTGAGCACGAACCGCCTGCTCCACCACATTGGTGGGGACAGGAGGGAAGAGACACACCTCGGCACGGTCTGCTGCCGGAAGAGTATATAGACCTGCCACGTCGGTGCGAGCTACGTTTTACCTTTCGGGTGATTGAGGTCGAGCAGCACAAGGGGCCTCAAGCGGTTCCCGGATTGAGATACAGACTAAGCCCCAAGGGCTTGAGGAGGTAACGGAAAGATGTCTTACACATTGAGCAGCGAAGGTGGTTGTCTTTCGCTTTCAGCTGATGCTTGGCCCGCCTTGTTGGCGAAGGCCAAGGAATACGGCTGGGAGCCAATGGGGACGGTGCCAAGCATCCCCTGCTACTGGGCAGAGGCATTGGCATCCGGTCAACCATTCGACCCCGATGCAGTCTTCTGGCCCGGCTTCTACGT
>CAZGSX010000470.1:0-1068 GCA_964528475.1 uncultured Anaerolineales bacterium | reverse complement strand
TCCTGGGTATAGGCCACGTGGACGCCACGCTGACGCGCCCGCCTGAGGAGGTCCTGAATATGAGGCAGTACCTCCTTGGCTGCAGGCACGTGGAGCGCCCCGTCGGGATGCACAAAGTCATTCTGCATGTCCACGATCACCAAAGCCGTCTTCTCGGCCGGCAGCTCCACCTCCTCTTGGAAGGGGATCTCCGGCACTTCAACGGAACTGCCTGGAATGAAGTTGATTGTCATCTCTCTACCCTCCTCGAGCTAAGCAAGTTCTGGGCGACAGC
The DNA here is from genome assembly GCA_964528475.1 of uncultured Anaerolineales bacterium. Classification (GTDB taxonomy): domain Bacteria; phylum Chloroflexota; class Anaerolineae; order B4-G1; family B4-G1; genus SKLM01. Next base: position 794 of record CAZGSX010000470.1, on the reverse strand, counting down.
CTACCGTCCTATCGATCCCTCGGACCCGCGGAGCGGCAAGCACTACCGCAACGCCAACGGGCCGGCTATTGCGCTAGTTGCGGCAGCCAGCGCCATCTGCAGTAGGGGCTCCCGTCCAAGGTCGCGACCTGTCTCCAATCTCAACCCATTGCATCACGCTACTGTGGGCGATCGTCATGCGACGAAGGAGCCCCGCTGCCGAATGGGCTCTCCGTGAGGCTTACCGGCAATCAGCGCGAATTGAGCGCTCTCGTCGGTGGTGAGTTCGACCTCACCGCCCCCCGTAAACAGGGCCGCACTCCCGCGGCTCACCACCGCATCGCCCAGCGCTATCTTCCCCTTCAAGACATAGATTACGCCATTCCAATCCTCGTGGATCTGTTCGTGAAAGGAAGCACCCTGCTCTGTTTTCACCACGAGGTACCGGACGTCGGTATGAAGCACCACGGAGGAACCTGCCCCCACGACAGTCCTCACCTGGACGCCCTGCTCCTTCCTCTGGGGGATATCGTGTGAGGGCACCGACTGATAGTCCGGGGCGACATCCTTGAGATGCTGAGGGAGCTTGATCCACAACTGGAGACCGTGGCTGGTCTCCTCGCTTCCCGGGAGCTCCGAGTGCACTATGCGCTTTCCAGCGGTGAAGCGCTGCGCTCCCCCCGCCCAGACGATCTCGTCGTTACCGATGTTGTCCCGATGCCGAAAGGCCCCCTCCAGCATGTAGGTCACCGCCTCGAACCCTCCGTGGGGATGCTCAGGGAAGGCGGCCGGAGGCGTCACTGTGAACTCATCCA
>CAZGSX010000469.1:0-1076 GCA_964528475.1 uncultured Anaerolineales bacterium | reverse complement strand
GCCCGTACCGCCGCGAGGTTCCGGAATGTCGCCAAGGCGGCGACCATCGCGGCCGCGTTGACGTTGTACGGCGGGCGAATCCGCTCCACGTCAGCGGCCACGTCTGGTGCCATGAGCGCGTAGCCGAGACGGAGCCCGGCAAGCCCGGCCCATTTGCTGAAGGTGCGAAGGATCACCAGGTTCTGGTGGTGCGGGAGGAGGCCCACTGCGGTCTCACCGCCGAACTCGATATAGGCCTCGTCCACCACAACCATCAAGGGCAGGCGAAGGAGGCGCTGGATCACTCCTAGCGGAGTGGGCCGACCGCTGGGGTTGCCGGGGGAGACGAGGAACAGCATTCGTGGCACCCCGCGAGATTCATCCACTCGGTTTCCCGCCGCGTCCCGCACGGTACTTTCCAGAGCCTCCAGGTCCAGGGAGAAGTCATCGCGCCGAGGCACGGCGAGCACGCGGCAGCGATTAACTCGCGCAGAGAAGCGGTACATGCTAAACGTTGGCGGTGCAGTCACAATGGCCTCGCCCGGCTCCAGGAAGAGACGAATGAGGAGATCAATCATCTCATCGGCTCCGTTGCTCAGGACAATCTGCTGGGAAGGGATCCCGGCGTACTGGGCCACGGCCTCCCTGAGAGGGCCATAGTCCGGATGGAAGTGATACTGATCAAACTCGGCCAGCGCCCGGGCCACGCCCGGGGCTGGCCCGAAGGGATTCTCATTGGCGATGAGGCGGATCAGCTGGTCCCGCTCCACGCCGGCTCGCCGTGCAGCCGCCTCCAGATCAGGTGGCTCGTACGGCTCAAGCGTCTCCAGATACGGGTGACGTGGCCTGATGCTTGGCATATCTCGCTCCCAGTCCAAGAACGTGCCCGTCCCTTCGCGTTCCGCTGTGCGACTCACATTCTCAGCGCGCCGGTCCGAGCGGATCGACCTTACGGCTGTCCCATCACATGCGCCGCAGTGGACGTGGCGACGTCCCTCCTGTCAAGTCGTCAACAAGTCTACGCGACTCGACGGTAGTTGGCAAGCTCTCGGTGCGGCCAACGAATGACAGACCTCGAGGAGAAACGGCCGGTGACA
>CAZGSX010000468.1:0-1078 GCA_964528475.1 uncultured Anaerolineales bacterium | reverse complement strand
GAAGCCTGGTTCCATCGCCGCCTGTGTCGAAGAGTAGTGTCGCCTCTTCAGTCTCCACCAGGCAGGCGAAGCCCCAGCCAGACGTGAGGTCCTTATCTAGGGCCGTATTGTCGCAGACCGTTGTGATTTTCATTTCTTCCTCCGTCTAACTCAGTCGTCTTTCGCTCTAACCCTCGTACCAGATATGGTAGTGACAACGGCCTACGCGTTTTGGCAATCTGAGGGTGATGGTGGTCGGCGTATCGTCAGCCTCTCCTTCGTAGACAAGGGCCGCCTTGTCCGACGTGTGTTCGAAGTCGTATAGATCAACCCCCTTCTCGACGAGAGGTTTCAGGAGCCATTCGGATCTGAAATAGGGCTCCTCAGCCGTTCCGGTCGCCGCTCCATCAATTTGGCACCGGATCAGTGTAAGATATGTGGCCTCGTTAGTCTCCAGCTCATAGCTTGATGTGAGAGAAACCGTCCAGTCCGTGGCCTCCAGGGCTGAAGACTCGAGCAACTTCTCCGAAAGGCGGACCACAAACCCCTCCAGATATCTGTATGTATCTTATCACCCTCATTACGCTGCTTCCTCTATGGCCTTCTCTGGCTGTTCCTCCAATTCATACATCCGTCGGACCATCGCTGGTTTCACCGAATGAGCCGACAATCGATGCATCGAATCCTCTATCTGCTTTTCCAGTTTTTGGATATGCTCGCTACTCATCGCTTAGCTCTACCTCCAATGGAGGTTGCCTGTCTGCCTTCTTCGCCCGCAGCAACCGCACGTAGCGAACGTAGAACGACAACACCTACGCGCTCGTTTCCCCCTCGGCCCTTACGACCATAACCGGGACGTGACTGTGGGCTAGCACGCGATGACTTACGCCGCCCAGGAGTAAGCTTCTCAGGCCACCGTGGCCCCGAGTGCCCATGACGATCAAGTCAGCCTGGTGGCCTTCCGCCGCCCGCAGGATGGCGTCGGCGGGCGGCCCTTGTAGAACTTCGATGTCGACGTCGACACCTGCCTCATTCAATTTCCTTGCCGCCTGATTCGCTATCTCACGCCCCACAGCCGCATGACGCGCGGTGAGCTCGT
>CAZGSX010000467.1:0-1078 GCA_964528475.1 uncultured Anaerolineales bacterium | reverse complement strand
TACCAGTTGAGGTCGTGTCTATTATGACCCGCTCGCCGTGTCGAAGGCCCGCTCGGGAGCGGAGCTCCGTCGTCGCCTGCTGTGGATACTGTGGGCACGTGCGCCGTTTGCAGCAGTCCCCAATACCTACAGCCTGTCAGTGCACCTATGCTTCTGCTCTCCACCAGCTCGTCTCAATGTACCCGAGCGGCGGTACCTGCGTGCGAGAAGACCGGTGGCGTCCACGATGGTAGTACGGCGTTCTTTCCTGCACCCCCGACCTCAAGTCCTCCGGCGTCCGCGCCTCCAAGAACAGCGACCCTCTTTGTCTTGCACTGTCCGTTGAACGGTCCCATTTGTGGGTCATCCTCGGTACCACCGAGCGCATACGACAGACGCAGCCCGCTATTCAAGCGCAATTCCGACGTGCATGGGTAGCCCGTGTTGGCCTAGTCTCGTTTGTGATCCATGATCATCGCCGCGTGGGGGAGCCCTAGACGACGAAACGTCTTCGTTCCCGTCCCCACGCCCGCAGCGCCAGTGGTCCATGCCCGCTATCGCCTATGGCCCAGCCGCAGATCAACTTGCTGGTGTGACCGATGACAAGCATCAGCCTGGCTTTCCGAGATCGGTTGGCATCCGCGGACTTGGTCAAATCGGCATACCCGACCTGAAACAGACCGATCCACTCTGACCGAGCCAGCAGGTTCGCTTCGTCTCCGACTTCCCGAATCGCCTTGCAGATGCCACTGGGCTTCCGGCGACGCATTCCACGCATAATCCGCAAGTCCCAGACCGGCAGCAACCGTTCTACAACCCTGTGGTTGACTGCGCAGTCGTGCAAATCTCGCAGTTCGGCCAAGACCCGCGACAGCCCATATTCTAGATGCTCTTCGGGGCCCGTCTTCAGAAACACCTTCTCCCAGGCCCTGGCCGTATTGGGATGGATCGCGTACGCCTTGGCCCCCTGCGCCGCGGACTTGTCTCCGCTCAAGATCTCTGTGACCACCTGGAACTCCAGCTTCGCCGAGTGTCGCTTTGCCATATCTGCCTCCTCTGACTGCCATCCTACGATTCCCCGGTCGCCAGAGAAGGTCAA
>CAZGSX010000466.1:0-1080 GCA_964528475.1 uncultured Anaerolineales bacterium | reverse complement strand
CACGAGCTGGCCCTGGTGGCCCATACCGACCGAGCGGCGCTGGGGCGATCCCGACGTGGATTCGACCATGGCCTACTGCTCGGGCACCTCAACTGAGCTGAGCCCCATCGACATCGCCGGCGTGCGCCGAGCCTACGAGCGGCGCCTGCCGGGGACCGTGCTCTCGCCCGTCGCCTCTCTCTGTCTCAGCGCCCACGCCATCGATCCGAACGGCGAGTGGGCCTTCGGCTGGGAGTGCGATGAGGCGTTCGACGATCAGGAATGGGTCTACGATCGGGTCAGGAGCTCCCTCCACATCCAGCAACCCGGTCGAGTCGGGGACCCGCGCTGCCTGGACGTGGACACTGTGGGCTACTCCAAGGTGCAGATCTGGGACTGCCACTACGGCGCCAACCAGCAGTGGAGATTCCGGCGGGTGCTGCTGCGAGGATACGGCGGTCTGTGCCTGACTCGGCCCCAGTCTGGACCGGGTCCGGTCACGATGGAGACCTGCACCGGTGCCGATACCCAGCTCTGGCGCCTGGATCCGGGCGACCAGTACGCTTCGATACGTTTCAAGGCCGAGACCGCCAACCTGTGCCTGGCGGCCAGGGGTGTTTCTGGGAGCTCGGTCGTCGCCGAGGTCTGTGAGGGATCGGTCCGGGTCTTCCTGCCGGCGGTTCTGACCAACAAAGGGTTCTCTAGGCCGGTGGGGGCGCTTGCGGGCGTCGCTCCCGCGCGAGTTGCCAGCGGCGGGCAGGACTTCCACTTGATCACCGGGGGCCAGATAAGGCTCCCCAGCGTGGGGGGCGGCACCCAATACTGCCTCGACGTGCACGATGTCTGGAACCACCAGTTCGTCAGCGGCGAGGGCGGCCCAGCCCCCGGCCAGCGGGTGCAGGCCTTCCCGTGCTACGAGAGCCAGCTGAACCAGCGATGGAACCTGACCGGCGACATCGTGTCTGTCTCGAAGTGCCTGACCCTGGCCGGGGACAACACCGCCAACGGCGCTCCCGCCGTGGTCAAGCGCTGCGACGGGTCGCTGGATCAGGACTGGGACTACTACTGGTAGGAGCGCCAGCGTGACCGGGCTTCCCTCAA
>CAZGSX010000465.1:0-1082 GCA_964528475.1 uncultured Anaerolineales bacterium | reverse complement strand
AGAGTCACCAGCGAGAACAAGCCCAACAAGGCAGGTGTGGTGCGTGCGATAGCCCAATCCGACCACTGGCGCTGGGTCTCAACACCCAAGTGAGCTCTCACTTCCTGAAAGGTGACTTCGAGTTGCCAACGCATCACAAACCACTTCACGATCTGTACCGCGTCAACGTGCGAATCGGTGCACAACAAGGCTTGAGATCTGAACTCACCTTTCGGGTCACGAATCAGCACCCAACGGATAGGCAAAGGTGGCTTACCCGAGTGATACCAAACGGCTGTACGGGACGCTATCTCCACCTGTCGCCGTTTCTCTCCATACCAATCTCGAATCGTCACCTTCTTCCAAGTCGTCTGCGGGTCTTGCAGTACTTGCTCAAGCTTTGGCAACCGAGCTCCCTTCAAACGTGGTCGCCCTGGTGTGCCTGGTTTGCGCGGTGGAGCTGGCTTGTACAGGGCGGCATCCAATCGCAGCCGTGTCACCATACAAATCGGATTCGGCAAGCGTCGCAGGCGTTCCAGAAGCAGAATCGCTGCGTAACTGCTATCGGCTACGACTACCAAAGTCCGCTCCGGCAGCCAACGACGCACCTGCAACAGCACTTGGCGCGCCCAATCAGTCAGCTTCTTGTGACCGCGCGGCTTGCCCTCGTAGTACCGTTCCGAAGGCGCCAAGGCCGTCAGAAACGGCAGCGCCCACACTCTTTTGGCCCACGGAATGGGTACCAGAAGCATCACACTCAACCATCTGAGACCGCTGGCTTTGACAACGTGGCTGCGGCTCGACCGCACTGGATCACGATAGATCCCTTTGGCCTTGATCTTGGCTCCACGTCGCCGCTCAATCGTCTCGTCGATTCCCATCACCACTGGCCCCTGGGGTACGAAGATATCGACCAAGAGCATCAACAGGATGCGACTGACTTCCACGCTCGACCATACGGCTCGACTCAGTACACGATGATAGTTTTGAAAGTGCTCTTCATCACTCAATCCCATCACGCGCAGCGCAGACGTCACCGTACGTTTCCCTGGAGCAAGGATCGCTCCAACCAGCAAAACCTGTGCGTGCCGCCACACGCGCGC
>CAZGSX010000464.1:0-1085 GCA_964528475.1 uncultured Anaerolineales bacterium | reverse complement strand
CTTGACCTCATCTCCGTCAAAGAGGCCACTCAAACCTACGGCTATTCCGGATCCCACATCCGCGACCTTCTCGGGAGGGGTATCATCGCGGGTGAGAAGATCGCCGGCGTCTGGCTCGTTGATCCGCTCTCCGTGGAGGAACACCAGGCGCGCATGGACCGCCTGGGCAACAAGAAGCACGGCACCTGGGCCAGCCTCGGCGGTGAGCAGAGCTACCACGCAGATGACACTTCTTGACCCCGGTGGCATGAAGCTTCCACGGGTGGACGATGGCTCGTGGCTCGACGCCCTGATCGCTTGGAATACGCTGCTCTCATGGGCTGGTAAGCTCCGGCAAGCGATGGAAGCTGACGCCTGAATTGGGAGATCCAACGGGCCTCGGCTGACCCCCAGGCAGTTGCCGGCGAGGAGACGGGCTTGGAACCAGGCCCGGAGCCACTTACCGGCGAGCGCGTCCCTCAGTCGAAGAGCCAACGCATTGACTGGGGTATATGATCGACCGGGTTCTGGTCCGAAGACGGTAGAGCGCTTCACTACTTCAGTGCCGAGTATATGCTTTGGGCAGTGATTTCGCTTTCCTGAATGAGCTACCTTAGGGGACACGCACTGGGCCGGAATGGGGCTTTTTGAAGACGGAGGTAGTTGGGAAATGAGTCCAAATGCTGTGCTGCAGCAAGGGTTAGAGGAGGTCCTCCGCCGCTATGTGACAGCTCGCAAGGAGGAGCAGTTCGGTAAGAGTCACGGCCTCTGGGGTGTGTTTCAATCTCTCGAGAGAGCGTTTCGCGACAGCGATCCCGTCCAGAACCGTGACACGCTCGAGGTTCAGTGGTCGGTGGGCCAGGGAAACTGGGCCAGGATTCCCTGGATCGCATTCCTCGATAGCCGTGAGACCGACACAACGCAGCGAGGTACCTACTGCGTGTTCTTGTTTCGTCAGGACATGACGGGCGTTTACCTGACCTACAACCAAGGAGTCACTGCCCTTAACAGGGAGCACGGACGACGGAAGGCTCGTGAGATTCTTCAGTCGACGGCCCAGAAGCTACGGTCAGAGTGCACCAGCTTGACCAACCGAGGTTTCTCGC
>CAZGSX010000463.1:0-1087 GCA_964528475.1 uncultured Anaerolineales bacterium | reverse complement strand
TCGCGACGTTCTTCAGCGCCGCCCATATCTACGCTGACTTCTCCGGCTACTCGGACATGGCCGTTGGCTTGGCCCGCTTGTTCGATCTCGACGTCATCCAGAACTTCCGGCAACCTTACCTGGCAGCGTCTGTCTCGGACTTCTGGCGGCGCTGGCACATCTCGCTATCCAGCTGGTTGCGCGATTATGTGTACATCCCGTTGGGCGGTAATCGCGTACCTCGATTGCGGTGGAGCCTGAACGTCTTGATCGTCTTCCTGATAAGTGGGCTCTGGCACGGGGCAGCCTGGACGTTCGTGCTCTGGGGCGCGCTGCATGGTCTCTACATCGTCCTGGAGAACTGGGGCAAGGGCGCCGCTGATTGGCTTACCAAGGCTTTGCGCCTTGAGAACACTGCGGTGCGACGGACTCTGGGCACGGTGGCGACGATCCTTCTGGTCAGTTTCGCATGGATCCTCTTCTATGCGCGATCTGTCCCCGATGCCATGCTTCTGATCCGCAACCTGGTCCGCTTTGGCAGCGGGACCGACGTCTATGCGCCCTGGGCCAGCCTGACGACTCCTGCGGGCGTTGAGATGGCGTTGGCCTGGGGCTTGATCGGGCTCCTGGCCCTCGTTCACCTGGGCCGTGACGGACGGCTGCCCCGGGCTTCTCTCACGTTCGGCCGTGCCGGCGTTCGCTGGGCAGCCTATCTGGTCGTGGGATTGGCGATTCTGAATCTGGGTGTGCCTAGCCAACTTCCTTTTGTCTATGCTGGATTCTAGCGTGCCAGATCTACGAGCGGTTCCTGTGTAGTAGGAGTCGTATCCGCCGTAACCTCTCCCAACCACATCGCGCGCCTGGCCCTGGCCCTAAGCCCTTTCGAGATCTTGGTGCTGAGACTGTCGAAGTGCCATTCGTTGGCGGCGCCCGGCACGGTGATCCGCCCCATGCTAGGCAAGATGGACACAGAAAGCAAAAAGACCACGCCAATTGGAATGGCCTCAGTGGGGCCCACGGAAGTCGTCCGCGTAGGTTGCAGCATCCCCATCGACAGCTATTGGAGCAGGGCCTCCACCCGCTCCCGTGCTATCTCGTAGGGCACGAA
>CAZGSX010000462.1:0-1089 GCA_964528475.1 uncultured Anaerolineales bacterium | reverse complement strand
TCCTTTTGCTCGAACAAGTTGACCTCCAAAAAGTGTAAAAGCTTTGACAAACTGATCTCCAATCTGTAACGCTCCTTCAAGATAGCCAATACGAGGTAAACAACCATTGCGACCCATATTTGAGTCTTCACCGCATTGGGAGAAGTGCCATAAAAGGTTTTGATGCGCAGATTCTGCTTTACCCACTTGAAGAACATTTCTATCTCCCAACGGGCTTTGTAAAGGGCTGCAATGGTTTCGGCTGGGAGCATGAAATTGTTGGTCAGAAAAACGAGAGTTCTCGCTTGTGCTTCGTCCCGAAAACTGATTCTTCGTAAGCGCTTCGGATATAGGGCTTTCAAGCGCTTGCTCACAAGTAATATTTCCTGATCAGAACGTAGCCCTAAGGTTTTATCCACTGGATGTGAAACTATGCGATTCCATTTGATGGATCGCTTGAGACGTGTAACAAAAAATGCACCATTCTGATGGATGGACCACAACCAATTGAAGTCCAAATAGGCTCGATCGACTACATAGATCCCTTCACTTTCAATGGGTACTTGGGGTGCGGCCTTGATATCATGCACTTTTCCGTCAGTGATGGTCATAAAAGCAGGAATATTACCACGAAGATCAATCATCGTATGCAACTTTATTGCCCCTTTTGTCTTTCGGAACTTGGCCCAAGGAAACAAAGAGAGGGTCAGATCAATCACCGAAGCATCAAGAGCGTACACTGCATTGCTGACCTCCACGGCCAATTCTGTTGCTGAATATTCTCTTCGGGCACGTTGCATGAGTGTTTTTGCGAATTCTTCATAAATGCGGTAATCCCGCAATTCATTGGCATCGGCCAGAGTGGATTTCGGGCACTGCTTGATTCCAATGTGGTAGAGCTTTTTGGCATGGGCATTTAGAGACAGATCGATGTCTCTTAGGCTATCCTCTTGGCGGATGTGAGCGAATATCATACAAGCCATCTGATCCCAGCACTTGAAGTGCTTGGTGCGGTAGTCGCCTTTGTATTTTTTAACGATGTGTTGAAACTCGTATCGAGGAAGCAACCGCAAGAACTGAGAGAAGACATATGGATGGCGAGGCATTCTG
>CAZGSX010000461.1:0-1091 GCA_964528475.1 uncultured Anaerolineales bacterium | reverse complement strand
CTCCTATCTGGATTCGAGATTCGAACACTTTTCACACATCGTTCACACGCTCAATCGTCCATAGACATCTCCTCTCATGGCGTCAGCTACATGGGCGCTGCATCCGGTGATGCCGGAGACCGGTCGCTCCGGTCGATTTTGTCGAGCTATTGCTCTCATGAAGTTTGCCGGGTAGCGGGGCTGAGAGGAACACGCACATTCACCTCGGCGAGCCTCGACGTAGACGCGGAAAGTAGCTGCTTATTCATCATCTGTCTTTCTCCCCTCTGGAGGGGCAGCCAATGGCAGGGTCGGATCGCCCAGCAACGCACGAAATTCACCACCATATGGCGAAGATTGCATCAAAGTTGGCATTCCCGCTTCGCGATCAAAAACGTAGGCGATGTAGTCAACCTGTGAATGCCATTTCGAGGAGTCCTTGTCAAAACCCGGCAATGTGCGGTAAAGGTCGAAATCACCCTTGAGCACGACGAGCACGTACGCCCTCTCAGGAGCGCCTCCAATGCGCGTCAATCCCAGTTCGGGGAGTTCGTCCAATCTGATGTCCCGTGCCAGGATTGCCGTTGGCTCGCCAGCGACTCGCAGTTCCGCCTTGGCCCATTCAATCGCGTACCTTTCTACCTCGTCCATAGAGGCACCTACCAGGGAACGGGGATTGTTCGGCAGTGGAGGCTCTGCACGGGTATACCCGACGGCAAGTGATATCAAAGCCAATAGCGCCGCCATTCCGATTGCTGCCAAAGCTTTCTTGGTCATCTCAGATCTCCTCTTGTTCATCTAGTGACTTCCTCAGTCGTATGGAGAGTGGCTTACGCTCCAACTATAGTCGCTGCATCCAGAGATCGTTCCATCACAGTTGTTGGTGACATGAGTGTAGCACCACGAATACCATGACGACGCTGAGCGGTACTTGTTGGCCGAAGTGGTCAAGGTGATCATCTCGTCGCGCGATGCAACGACTTCGTTACGCGCCCCGTGTGCACGGCTCACTTCTCTTAGTCGGCAACCTTCCAGGAGCTTACGGCATCGTTCAGCGCGTAGAAGCTCCAACACCTCGGTCCGCAAGAGTACTTTGGTTGGGTATAGTTGTA
>CAZGSX010000460.1:0-1092 GCA_964528475.1 uncultured Anaerolineales bacterium | reverse complement strand
GTCATCCAGTGGGAAGACCTTCTGGAACTCGTTGGACGCCAGATCGAGTCGGAAAAGCTCGCTGTAGCGGCCGGAGAATGTAGGTATGAACGCGCCACCGCTCTCCGTCCAGATGCGTATGCGGGCGAAGAAGATGGCCTCGCCATCCGGCGTCCAGGTCAGGGGCGCCAGGTGGTACAGGTGGTTGTACTGCTCCTCAAGTACCAGGCGCATATCCCCTCCGTCGGCTTGACTGACGCTGAGCGTGCACCGGCTGGTCCCTTCTGGGACGTCAGCTCGGCTGATGTCCAGATCGGTCAAGCTCCAGACGATCTTCTCGCCATCCGGTGAGGCGAGGAAGTCGAGCTGCGGGTCCTCGTTTTCCAGCGCGGGGTCCACGTGCTCGAGGGCGCCGCTCAGGACGTCCAACACCTGAAGTGCGTTCTCCTCGTCATCCCAGCACAACACACGTTCGCCCACTACCTGGCACACGGTTGCCGCCCACGGCACGTAGGGCGCTCCCAGCGAACACTGCTCCTCGCCCCCGGGATCTATCACCATGAACCGTCGTGCATCGGTATCGCGCCCTGGAGGGGGGACGAGCACCAGCGCCGGGATGTTCAGGCCGGCGCATCCCGGCGGCGCTGTTTCTGCCGGCGCCGTGGCTGTCGTAGCCACGGTCCGGCTAGCGGCGGGCGAGGTTGTCGGCCCGGGTGATTTCGTCGCCCGTGTGGTCGTGGTGGCCTGTACCACGGTGGTTGGCGAAGGCGCTGGAGGGGGAGGCGATGAGGTGCCTGCTCCACGTCCCCCCGTACACCCGCTGAGAGCGGCTGCCACGATGAGAAATATGACCGATATCATGCGGACGGCCTCAACGACCTGCATACACGGGTTCTCTCCTAGTTATTTACCGGGCTCATACTCTCGACGATGCGCAGCGTCTGCGCCAGCGTCATGCCGCTCGTGCTAACGCTGACTATCGTGCCGTTCTCCTCCCAGGCCAGCGAATAGGGCTCACCAGCCGGGTGGGAGAACAGATAGCCCGTCGTGCCGCGGACCGTGACTCGCTCGTGAGCTTCGTTAGGTGCTCCAAGGCGGGCTTCGTCTCGGGCG
>CAZGSX010000459.1:0-1110 GCA_964528475.1 uncultured Anaerolineales bacterium | reverse complement strand
GACAACGTCGCTGACTTGCTCACTTCCGGCCGCTGTGACGCCCTGGCCATCGACTGGTCAAGCGTCCGCTTCCAGCATGTCGCCGCGGTCCGCACCAGGCTCATCGAGGACTACGCCGCCTCCACTGTCAACAAGCACCTCTCCGCAATCAAGGGCACACTGCAGGCCGCCTACAAGCTCGGGCAGATCACCGGCGAGCACTACCGCAAGGCAACCGATGTCAAAACTGTCAAGAGCGATACCGAGCCGGCTGGCCGCATGCTCTCTTCCACCGAAGTCGCCGCGCTTCTCAAGGCCTGTACCCAGGATCCCTCCCCCGCCGGCCCTCGTGACGCCGCAATGATCGCTCTCTGGGCCGTGGCCGGCCCTCGCCGCGCTGAGATCGTCCACCTCGATCTGCGCGACTACAACCCGCAGTCTGGCGCCGTCCGCATCCGCAGGGCCAAGGGCAACAAGGACCGCACCGTCTACATCGACAACGAGGCCAAACTAGCAATGAACGACTGGCTCGCCATCCGCGGGCCCGTCGACGGCCCACTCTTCATCCCTGTCCACCAGAGCGGGAAGATGCGCATCTCCACGATGACACCCCAAGCCGTCTACGATATCCTCCAGAAGCGGGCCGAAGAAGCAGAAGTCTCCAACGTCTCGCCCCATGACCTAAGGCGCACTGCAATAAGCAACCTGATCGACGCTACCGACCTCAGCACCGCTCAGAAGATCGCTGGTCACGCCGACCCAAAGACCACAGCACGCTATGACCGACGCGGCGAGCGCGCAAAGCAAAAGGCCGCCGCCAAGCTCAATCTCGCGTACAATGGATTCCACTGACCAATGTTCGCAACTGCGAATGCTTTCAATCCATACGCCGCTCCGGGGGAGTCTTCGGCCTAAAAAGACAGGCCGAAGACACCCCCTCCGCTCCATCGCTCGCCCACCCAACGCGTCATCAACCGCCCCTGCCCCCTGCAGTCACTTGCCCTTGACCGGTGCTCGTGCCACCGGTCCTTTGCCGCTCCGGGGGGCGTGTGGTCCGCGCTGACACGCGGACCACACACCCCCCTCCGCTCCGGCGCCCTTACACTCGTCCACCCCGCTTCCCCGCCGGCT
>CAZGSX010000458.1:0-1116 GCA_964528475.1 uncultured Anaerolineales bacterium | reverse complement strand
GTGACGCAGTCGGTCCGGTTGCCCCTGGAGCTTGAGCCGTGTGAGCAGTGCGAGATAGAAGGAAACGACGACGCCCCGCCACCCCCGAAGCTCCACCGCGCCATCGTCCACCTGGACCTGGACGCCTTCTACGCCGCCGTCGAGGTGCTGGAGAACCCGGATCTGGCGGGCAAGCCGATCCTGGTGGGCGGCGATCCCAAAGGGCGCGGCGTGGTCGCCACCGCCTCCTACCCCGCGAGGGAGCACGGCGCCCACTCAGCGATGCCTATGTACCGCGCTCTGCAGCTCTGTCCTGACGCCGTCGTGCTCCCGACGCGCCATAACCTCTACCGCGACTACTCCCGCCGCGTGATGGCACTCCTGCACGACGTGACGCCGACAGTGGAGGAGGTGAGCATCGACGAGGCATACCTCGACCTGACGGAAGAGGGAGATGAGTGGGAGGACGCGCTGGCGCTGGCTCGGAGGCTCCAGCAGCGGGTGCGGGACGAGGTGGGCCTGTCGGCCTCGCTGGGCGTGGCGACCAACAAGCTGGTGGCCAAGGTGGCCTCGGACTACGACAAGCCCGGCGGGCTGACCGTGGTGAGGCCGGGTGAGGAGGTGTCCTTCCTGGCGCCGCTGCCGGTGCGGGTGATCTGGGGCATCGGCCCGGTCACGGAAGAGAAGCTGGCGGCGATGGGCGTGGAGACAGTCGGCGACCTGGCGGAGCTGTCGGAGCGGGTCTTGTCGGAGCGTTTCGGCGACGAGCACGGCGCGGCGATGGCGCGGAGGGCCCGGGGCGTCGACCGGCGTTCGGTCGTGAACGAGCACGAGCGGAAGTCGGTCAGCCGGGAGACGACGTTTAGCCAGGATCTGAGGGAGATCGACGATCTGAAGCGCCACCTGTGGCGGTTGAGCAGGAGCGTGGCGCACCGGCTGGCGAGGGCTGAGGTTGTGGCAGGGACGATCACGATCAAGCTGCGTTACGGCGATTTCGAGACGCTGACACGGCAGATGGCCATGGGCACGCCGACGGACGATGCGATGCGGATCTACGGGGCGGCCTTGGTGCTGCTGGAGCGAACGTGGGAGCGAGGGCGTCCGGTGCGATTGCTGGGCGTGGGCGGGGATCACCTG
>CAZGSX010000457.1:0-1117 GCA_964528475.1 uncultured Anaerolineales bacterium | reverse complement strand
TCGCCAGGTCCACATCGCACCGCAGCCCCCGCAGCGAGATGGAGGAGCCGATCACGAGCACGCTCAACGGGAAGGCTGCGCCTTCGAGGAGGGTGACGGCGCGCATTAAAGGACCGGGGATGTCGACTGGGAGGGCCGAAATCCCGAGGGCGGCAATGACAGATAGCGTCAGAGGATTGACCAGCACCCGGCGCAGGGTGTCCACCCAGTCGGTCTCCCCGGACTCGAAGTGGGTGAGCAGTAACAGAGAGGTGGTGACGGCGTAGGGTGTGAAGAACGCCACCAGGAGTGCGGCCTTCGCCACCGCCTCGCTGCCGAGCCAGGCACCCACGATCGGCAACCCCATGAACCCGACATTCCCTCTGAACGCCCCTTGAATGAAGACGCCTCTCTTCTCTCGGGACAGGAATAGGCTAAGGATGCATGCGACGGCCGTCACACCCAGAATGGGCAGAGCGAAACTGGACAAGAGGGCGGCGGAGAAGTCCGGAAACTCCAGCAAGGAGTTGATGATCAAGGCCGGGACGCAGAAGTAGAGCACCACGTTGGTCAAGGTCGACGTACCCTCGTCTGTGATCAGCTTCGCTCTCCTCCCCAGATATCCCAGCAAGATGAGCACATACATGGGAACTGTGAGTCCAAGAGCTTGCTGTGCCATCGAGCCCGACTCATTCACTGGCAACTGCTCTTGCTCCCGTTATGTGAAGTGTGGCGTCTGAGTACAAGATATTGGCCTTTCTCCTGGTGTTCGATGACCTTTATGGGTACCTCTGAGACCCAAACAGCGTCGTTAGAGGTGTAGTATACGCGCGGCGCTTGGCGTTGCAAGCTTGGGGCGAGGACGTCTGGAGTGAGCTCCAAACGCGATTGAATTGACATCCGTCCAGGGCCACGGTATACTCTCGGGCTGCAACCGGGATTGTCCTCATCCGTGGACGCCGCCGGTCCTGGAAAGTCGACCTGCAACGCCCCCCTTGATCATCGGAGAGAACAGGTCAGTCCTCTTGGTCAGACGTTATACCTGAGGTATCAGCGACGACGTCTGGCAGAGAGCACAAATTCGGTCTGGAGGCGTTCGCTTTAGCGGGGAATTCAGTCATGAGTGATAGGATGGTAC
>CAZGSX010000456.1:0-1126 GCA_964528475.1 uncultured Anaerolineales bacterium | reverse complement strand
GACGAGTCGACTCAGAAATAGTCCTCGTAGCCGGAGATGTCAAGCTGATCCCGCATCGCCTGGAGTTCGACCCGGAGATTGGGGTTGACTGGGATGCCCTCTTCGGGGACGGTCTGCTCGTTCTCGTGTTCCTTCTCTCCAGCCACGTAGATTCGCTCCTCGCCGGGCATCTTCCGCGCCGCCTGCAGTGTGCGCATGATGCCCCCCGTGATTCGGCGGGAGAGGTCCAGGGGAATGAAGTGCTCGACGTCGATGGCGAGGAAGAAGTGACCCAGCATGTAGGGACGCCGGGCGCCATCGTCCTCAAACCCCAGCAAGTCCTTCATGAACACGCCTCCACCCAGGGAGGCGGAGAGGATCTCAACCAGAGCGGCCAGATCGTACCCCTTATAGCCCGCGAACTGCTCCCCAGGCCCTCCCAGCGGTAGGAGGGCCGCCTCCGCCTCGCCGAACGCCTCAAGCGCATGATCTGGGTCCGTAACCGGATCACCTTGGGCATCGATGACCCAGCCTTCGGGCATGGGCTCCTCGGCACGGGAGAGCACCTCCACCTTGCCGCGCTGGATGATGGACGTGGCCCCGTCGAAGCAGAAGGGATGATCGCCGTCCGAGGGGGCGGCGAACGCTATGGGATTGGTCCCGAGCATGGGCTCGGTGCTGAACGTGGGCGCGATGGCCGGTCGGGCATTGGTGACGGTCAGTCCGATCATTCCCTCCTGCGCCGCCATCAGGGGATAATAGCCGGCAATGCCGAAGTGGGTACCGTTGCGAACTGCCACGGCCCCGAGGCCGAACGCTTTGGCTTTGTCGATGGCGATCTGCATGGCGCGGTGGGCGATGACGTGGCCCATACCGTGGTGTCCATCGATCACGGCGGTGGTCTCCGTCTCCTTCACGATCTCCATCTTGGTCTCCACCTGATGCTGCCCGCGCTGGATACGATCGTAGTAGTACTTGAGGCGACCCACTCCGTGCGACTTGATGCCCCGCAGATCTGCGGCGATAAGCACGTCCGTGCAGATGCGCGCGTCGTCCTCCGGGACCCCCAACGCCTGGAACACGTCCATCATGAACGACTCGATGACATCGACGGGCACGTAGGTGGTATGCGTGCTGTTTGACATGT
>CAZGSX010000455.1:0-1129 GCA_964528475.1 uncultured Anaerolineales bacterium | reverse complement strand
GCGCGAGTTCGACGGCTCTTTCCGACGCACCATCTGAGGCACCTGGATCCTTTCGCGCTGCTGGATGAGTTCACAGTGACGCCTCCGGCCGCCTTCCCCGAACATCCCCACGGAGGCTTCGAGGCGGTCACCTACATGCTGGAGGGGGCGTTTCGGCATCGGGACAACATTGGAAACGACGAGATTGTCTGGGCGGGGGGAGCGCAGCGCTTCACCGCTGGAAAGCGCATACTGCATGCGGAGCTCCCGGGAAGCGAGGAGACCAGCCACGGTCTCCAGCTGTGGATTAAGCTCCCTCAGCACCTCAAAGATGTCGCCCCGGACTATCAGTCGGTCCCGTCAAATGACATCCCCCAGAGGACGGAGCAGGGCGTCCAGGTCAGGACTGTCGTGGGGGCAGGATCCTCCGTAAGGCTTCACACCGACGTCCGGTACTTAGTGGTGACGATAGAAGAGGGTGCTTCCTTCCGCGACCAGATCCACGAGGATTGGAATGGCGTGATCTATGTCTTGGAGGGGGAGATAGCGCTGGGCGATGCGGTGGTGAGGCGCGGGAGTGCGGCCCTGTTTACGGGGGGCGGCGAGGTGGAACTCACCCCTGGCGAGAGCGCTCAATTGGCGCTAATTGTCGGGGAGCCTCACGGAGAGCCCATTCGGCAGCGGGGCTCCTTCGTCGCCTAATGACCGCGCACAGTCGGGTGATGCAACGGGATGAGATTGGAGACAGGTCCCAACGTTGGACGGGAGCCCCTACTGTAGGTGGCGCTGGCTACCGCATTCAGCCCAATAGCCGGCCCGTCGGCGTTGCCGTAGTGGTTGCCGCTCTGCGGGTCGGACGGATGAATCGGACGCTTGGCTGTCGCCCAGAACTTACTTAGCTCTAGGAGGGTAGAGAGATGACAATCAACTTCATTCCAAGCGGTACCGTTGAAGTACCGGAGATTCCCTTCCAAGAGGAGGTGGAGCTGCCAGCCGAGAAGACGGCGCTGGTGATCGTGGACATGCAGAATGACTTTGTGGATCCCGACGGAGCGCTCCACGTGCCTGCAGCCAAGGAGGTATTGCCTCATATTGAGGACCTCCTCAGGCGGGCGCGTCAGCGTGGCGTCCACGTGGCCTATACCCAGGA
>CAZGSX010000454.1:0-1129 GCA_964528475.1 uncultured Anaerolineales bacterium | reverse complement strand
ACAATGTGTTGATGACAGGACCTCCTGGGGCGGGCAAGACCCTGCTGGCGCGCTCCTTGCCCTCCATCCTGCCGCAGATGAGCATCGACGAGGCACTGGAGGTGACGAAGATCTACAGCATCCTGGGGCTCCTGCCGCCGGAGACACCTCTCATCCGTCACCGCCCCTTCCGCGCGCCCCACCACACCATCAGCCACGCCGGGCTGGTGGGCGGCGGCAGCTGGCCGCAGCCCGGGGAGATCAGCCTGGCCCATCGCGGGGTGCTGTTCCTTGACGAGCTACCCGAATTCAGCCGGCGCACGCTGGAAGTGCTCCGCCAGCCGATGGAGGACAACCACGTCGTCATCTCGCGTGCGACAGGCACCCTCGCCTTCCCGGCCAACTTCACGCTGATCGGGGCCATGAACCCTTGCCCCTGCGGGTACTACGGCGATCCTGTGCGAGAATGCACATGCACTTCAACTCAGGTGACCCGGTATCAGAAGCGGATCTCCGGCCCTCTTCTGGACCGCATCGACATCCATATCGAGGTACCGCGGGTCGACTACGACAAGCTGACGGACGACCGGCTGGGAGAGCCCTCCGCCGCCATCCGCGGCCGGGTGGAGAGGGCGCGGGAGAGGCAACGGGAGCGTTTCGCCCACCTGGAGATCACCACGAACGGCGACATGGGGCCGGCGGAGGTGCGCAAGTTCTGCAAACTGGACGACGCCGGTCGCGGCCTGGTGCGTGCAGCGATGCAGCAGCTGCACATGAGCGCACGGGCCTTCCACCGGATCCTCAAGCTCTCGCGGACGATCGCGGACCTGGCGGGCAGCGAGGCGATTGAAACCGCGCACCTGGCGGAAGCGATCCAGTATCGGCCCCGGCGCACGATCTGAATTCAGGGAACGTGCTCGGGCCCTTGACAATTAGGCCGAGATTTCCGGTCAGGGACGGTCTCTGAAGCCACGATCACCCGGCAGCGCTTATGGTGAGGGACCCTGTCACAGGCACCGCTGGAGAAGGGCCAGCTAGGGCTTTCGTGGCGCGGCGGGGACCTACGCCCGGTCGCTGTGGGGCACCGGACCCGTGGCTTTGACACAAGAGAAGGGCAGATCGAACCGCACAGGAAAGCCTGGAGAAACCT
>CAZGSX010000453.1:0-1131 GCA_964528475.1 uncultured Anaerolineales bacterium | reverse complement strand
ACAGGCAGGGTCTGCAGCCTGGCTTTCTCGTCAGACGGGCAGACGCTGGCGGCCGGAACCTGGGATGGACCGGTGCACCTCTGGCGAGTTGACGATGGAACACTGCTGCGGTCCCTGCAGGGGCACTCGAAGGGTGTGATCGATACCACTTTCTCTCCTAGTGGTGTAACGCTGGTCTCCGCTTCCCTCGACCGAACCGTGACGTTTTGGGACGTCGCGAGGGGCGCACCGGTGCATACGATCAGAGGATCGTCGGTGACGGGGGCTGCAGCTTTCTCCCCCGATGGGTCCTTGTTCGCAACCGCCGGCGCGGCTGACGACCAGGGACGACTTTGGAGCACAGATGATTGGAGGCTCCTACGCAAGCTAGAATCCGCCAGGGGCGAGATCGGCAACGTGGCTTTCTCACCGGATGGCGCCATGCTGGCTGCCGGCAACGCCTGGTACGAGGTGCGCTGGTGGAGCGTGTCCGACGGCGCCTTACTGCGTGCTGTGAAGGGCCATGCCGACAGCGTGAACAGCGTGGCCTTCTCGCCGTCCGGTGAGACGCTGGCCTCTGGATCTCTGGACGGCACGGTGAGATTGTGGCGGGTTCTGAGCTCGCCGCGATGACCGGGACATGAAGCCGATCCATTGATCATTGTGAGCCAGAGGAGAAGGATAACGATCATGGCGCTGGACCCGGTCTTGCTGTCTGCGTCGGTCGGCTTGGTGATCGCAACGACCATGGGATGTGTGTATCGAGGCGCTATGTCGAGCACCCGTGTCGCCGCGCGCCGGGGATGGCAAAGCGCAGACGTGTTGGTCGAGCGAGGCGACAAGGTCCAAATGCGGGCCAGGGGGACCTGGCTCTACACACCGGGCGAGTATCACGGCCCGCAGGGACACGAGCGCTACCGTGCGCCGGAGTTCTACCCGCTGCCCGACGCGCCAGGCGGCGCGCTCATCGGTCGGATCGGCAGAGACGGCGAACCCTTCTACGTGGGGGACAGCTTCGACTTCCGCGCCAGAAGAGCAGGACGCCTCTTTCTTCGCATCGATGACGACATGCTGAGCGACAACGAGGGACACGTGACGGTAGAGGTGACGATCAGGCCCGGCCGCTCGGGGGACTAACTCCCAGGGCGAGCC
>CAZGSX010000452.1:0-1134 GCA_964528475.1 uncultured Anaerolineales bacterium | reverse complement strand
ACTTTCTCGAGGAGGCGGGCGCCAACCCTGGTCGGGCGGCCCACCGGCGGGCCGTCGAGTCAGGGCGCATTGTCTACGGGGCGCGGGAGGCGGTGGCGGAGCTCTTCAACGCACCGGATCCCTTACGGGTGGCGTTTGGTGCCAACGTGACGGAGGCGCTGAATCTGGCGCTCCGGGGATATCTGCGTCCTGGTGATCACGTGATCACCAGCGGGATGGAGCACAACTCGGTCATGCGCCCCCTGCGCCACCTGGAGCGACAGGGTGTGAAGCTCACTGTGGTGGCGTGCTCTCCAGAAGGGTTCCTGGACCCCGCAGATGTCAGAGCTGCGATCCGTCCAGAGACGGTGATGATCGTGCTCAACCACGCCTCCAACGTGGTGGGAACGCTGCTGCCGGTGGCCGAGGTGGGGCGGATGGCGCGCGAGCACGACGTCCTGCTCCTGGTCGATGCGGCCCAGACCGGGGGCGCCTATCCCATCGACGTCCAGGCCCAGCGCATCGACATGCTGGCCTTCACCGGACATAAGTCGCTCCACGGCCCTATGGGCACCGGAGGGCTGATCGTTGGTGACCGCGTCGACGTGAAAGCTCTGCGTCCGCTCAAGCGAGGCGGCACGGGAAGCAACTCGGAGCTGGAGCAGCAACCGAGCTTCCTGCCCGACATGTGCGAGAGCGGTACGCCCAACGCCGTCGGCCTGGCCGGGCTGGGGGCTGGCATGCGCTGGGTGCAGGAGCGAAGTGTCGAGGCCATTCGGGCCCAGGAGGTCGAGATGACTCGGCGGCTCATCCGCGGGCTTTGTGCCATCGACGGGGTGACTGTCTACGGCGGGCTCGACCCTGAACGCCAGACTGCGACGGTCTCATTCAACGTCGCCGACATGGCACCGTCGGAGGTGGGCCTGCGCCTGGACGAAGAACACGGTATCATGTGTCGCGTGGGCCTGCACTGTGCGCCGGCGGCCCATAAGACCATTGGCACATTCCCGGATGGGACAGTTCGATTCGGGCTGAGTCCCTTCAACACGGACGATGAGATCGAAAGGGCTCTGGATGCCGTCCGCCAGCTGGCCGAGGAAAGACGATGACTAGCCAATACGCGGTGGTTCTGTTCTACTCCACAAGCTACGCCCT
>CAZGSX010000451.1:0-1135 GCA_964528475.1 uncultured Anaerolineales bacterium | reverse complement strand
ATCCATAGACTCATTCGTTCCAGAGGCGAGGTGGAGATCGGGTGGGAGCTAGCGAGCGTCTATGAGTTTGCCCACGTCCTGTTCCAGGATCTCCTCTACGACCGGCTGAACCCCAAGGAGCGCGTTCTCCTGCATCGACGCACCGGGCTGGCGCTGGAGAAGCTGTACGGCGACGCACGCGGGGAGATCGCCTCCGAGCTGGCGCTCCATTTCAGTGAGGGCCGCGTCTTCGACAAGGCCCTCGATTACTCGCTCCTGGCCGGCCGTGCAGCACAGCGACTCTACGCTGCCCGCGAGGCCATCGGTCACTACGAGTGGGCACAGGCTCTAGCAGAACGAGTGGGCGGGAGCGATCCTGAGCAGCAGCTGGCCATTGAAGAGGGATTGGCCGACATGCGCACCCTGCTGGGCGCGTATGACGCCGCCCTGGACCACTACGCCCGAGCGCGCGACCTGCTGACCGAGACCCCTGGAGCGGAAGAGCGGCTGGCGGGCCTCTGCCGCAAGACCGCCACCCTGTACGAACGGAAGGGCGAGTACGACACGGCGTTCGGGTGGCTGAGACAGGGGCTGGAGATCCTGGGAGACCAGGCCGCGCTGGAGGCGGCCCGGATCCGTCTAGCCGGCGCCGGTATCCACACACGGCAGGGGAACCACGAGCGGGCCCTGGCGTGGTGCCAGTCGGCGCTGGATCTGGCGCGGCAGGGGGACGGTGAGCAGGAGCTCGCTCACGCCACGTATCTGTTAGGAACAGTTTACTGGCACATGGGCCATATCCCCGAGATGGTTCGGTGTGCGGAGCATAGTCTGGCGTATTATGAAGAGATCGATGACCGGGTTGGGCAGGCGAAGGCCCTGCACAACCTGGGCATCGCGTGCACGGAAAACGGCGACTGGAGCGCGGCGCTGCGGCATTTCCGGCACGCCATCGAGCTGGAGCATCAGCTTGGAGATGTCCACAGTGTGGCCAAGACGACCAACAGCCTGGGTGTCCTTATGCTGCAGCGCGGTCAAGTGTCCACAGCCGCTAAGGCGTACCGCAGGTGCCTGGAGATCTGGAGGGGCATCGGCTTTCCCATCGGCGTCGCCCTGGCCTGGTCGAACATGAGCGAGGTGTGCATCGAGCGTCAACAGT
>CAZGSX010000450.1:0-1139 GCA_964528475.1 uncultured Anaerolineales bacterium | reverse complement strand
CAATTATGTAATCCAGATGTGAAACTTTATATGATAGCATGTGTTCATATGAATATGAACACATTAACAAATTTTGCATTTAATCAAGAATATAATAGATTGGCAAAACTAGGTGACCGATTAAATGAGGTAAAATCACTCATAGATTGGGAGGCATTTAGGCCAATAATTGGAGAGATGTACAACAATAGAACGGAGAAGGGCGGGCGTCCGAACATCGACGAAGTTGTGATGATCAAACTGTTAGTTCTCCAAGCATGGCACGGTCTATCTGATCCAGAGCTTGAAAAGCAATCCGTGGATAGAATCTCTTTTCGCAAGTTTCTCGATTTCCCTAATGAGATACCGGACTTTACAACGGTTTGGTATTTCAGAAAAAGACTGGAGGAAACAGGTAAAATAGATGAAATTTGGGAAGAATTACAAAGGCAGTTGGATGTGAAAGGATTAACCGTGAAAGAGGGGTCGGTACAAGATGCTACATTTGTCACCACGGATCCAGGACATGCGAAGGCCGATAAACCTCGTGGTGAAGAAGCGAAGACCAGAAGAAGTAAAGATGGTACTTGGGCAAAGAAAGGTAAAAAATCGCACTTTGGTTATAAGCATCATACCAAAACAGATATCGAGTATGGATTGATCAGGAAAGAAATGACCACCACTGCCTCTTTACACGATTCACAAGTGGACCTGGCAGATGTAGGCGAAGTTGTTTACAAAGACAGAGGTTATTTTGGAGTTCCATCGAAAGGGTATGATGCAACCATGAAAAGGGGTGTAAGAGGGCATCCAATCGGTCCTAGGGATAAATTGCGAAACGAACGAATAAGTAAGAAAAGAGCACCTGGTGAAAGACCGTTCGCAGTGGTCAAAAACGTCTTCAAGAGTGGTCATACAATGGTTACCACGGTGGCACGTGCAGCGGTAAAGATGACATTTACGTCCTTCAGTTTCAATCTGTATCAACTTGGAACCCTTGAGAAAGAAGGGGTAATATAGCTATAGCTATGTAAAAAATGGGAAAAAACAGAAAAATATAAGGGAAAAAAACCACAAGAGAGCAATTCATGCTCAAATAAGGCTCGAAAATAGCTCTTGCCTTTCAAACCCTGTTTTTAGAAAGGTTAATCGAAATCCTC
>CAZGSX010000449.1:0-1139 GCA_964528475.1 uncultured Anaerolineales bacterium | reverse complement strand
TACATCTACGAGCAGGCTGTGCCGCAGAACCACTTCTTGCGAGAGTTGGATAGCTTGGTGGACTGGGGGATGTTTGCAGGGAAGTTGGTCCGGATCTACAAGGGTGGGGCGAAGAAAGGGCGCCCACCGTATAATCCGGTGGTGATTTTGAAGATGCTGTTGATAGCGTATCTCTATCAGTTGTCAGAGCGCCAGACGGAAGCCTATGTGAACGATAGTCTGTCAGCGAAGTGCTTTATTGGGTTGGCGGTGGATGAGGATGGGCCCGATCACTCGACGCTGACGAAGTTCAAGGAAAGGGTTGAGAAGAACGGGGGAGAGGCGCTACTTGAGGAACTGCTGCGGGATGTGATCCTGATGGCGATGGACGGAGGGGTGGAGTTCGGAGTCATCCAGGTGGTGGACAGCACGCACACACTGGCGCACGTGAATGTGGCGAAGGATGATCATCGAAATAGAGAGGGGAAGCCACGGCGGGATGGGGATGCTCGGTGGGGAGTGAAGAAGAAGAAGAAACGGAAGGGCCGCTCAGAGCCGGAGTACTTCTATGGGTACAAGGCGCACGTGGCGATGAATGCGGAGGCAGAGATGATCACCAGTCTGGTCGTCACGCCAGGTAACGCCCACGACGGGAAGCAGTTTCCCACGCTAGTGGAGAAAGATGAGGAGCAGGGGCTGCCGGTAGAGATCTACTCTGCTGACCGCGGTTATGACGACACGGAGAATCACTACTTGCTGGAGACGAAGGGGATGCATTCGGCCATCATCTTGAACAACTATCGGACACAGAAGAAGGACAAGAACAAGGGAGTCTGGATCAGGCTGGAGAAGACCCCGGAGTATGAAGCAGGGAAGAGGGAACGGTACAAGATTGAGCGGAAGTTCGGGGAGGGAAAAGAGAACCACGGTCTCAGGCGTTGTCGATCAGTGGGGCGCTCGAGGTACGCCATCCAAGCCTTCCTCACAGCACTGGCATTGAATCTGAAACGTCTGGTGAAGCTGCTGACAGGGGTGAGCTTCAAGGGATGCCCTATCGCGACGGCCTAGGCTGTGGGAGACGTGTGCCACAGCGAGCCTGGAAGGGGCAAACAGCCCGGACCAGGGCCCGAAATGGGCTCCATCCAGCGGTTCACGTCTAC
>CAZGSX010000448.1:0-1143 GCA_964528475.1 uncultured Anaerolineales bacterium | reverse complement strand
GTACCTCAATCTGCTCGTCGCTGACCTGATCATCCCTGTACCTGCGGATGGTCCTCCGCTTGCGTATGGTATCCAACACTGTCTCATTCATTGTCGTACACTCCTTACGTCCGCCAGCCAGTTCCTTTACGCTCAGGCCTCACACGGCGCCTGAGTCTCCATGGTCTCAGCCAAAACTATACCACCTCCACCGTTTCAGAATCGTTTCACAAGGCATTTCCTCGGCCCGAAGGTTACCTCCCGCCGCAGAGAGCGCCTGAGGCCAGCGCATCCTGCATCCGCGTAGGCAGGAGGCGCGGGAGACGGACGAACCCCCTGCGACTGAGATCCGGAGCCTGGTGAGGCGGACCCCCGCGCCGTCCCAGGACGAAAAGGGGTTGCCCTCCGCTTCCCCGTGCAGGGAAGCCAGCAGGTTTGGCTCCAACTCCCGGTCTGGCGCGTTCTGAGCAAGCTCCGTTTCGCCCCTTTCAAGGGATCCCAGCTTGCATCCGTCGATGGGTCCCCGCGCCCAATATCGTGCAGCAGGGCTGCCCGAGCGTCTGCGGGGTCCCCAGGCACGGGGCGACACGTCCCCGCCACTGAGAGCCTGTCAGCTTCCTCGAAGCCGAGCAGATAGGGGAGCGAGTCGAGTGCGCCACAGCCACACCGCTGCAGAGCAGCAAGGACGATGAGGGGTCGGTCCGACCCCATGAGCACTCTTGCGAGCCCCTCGAAGAACCGGTTGCGTTCGCCTCCTCCGTCGTCAGTCCGGCGACCGAGAGACCGGGACACTCCCTTCTTAGCAGCTCTGGCAGCAGACGCGCCACCTTCGCAAGCCAGATCCCTCTACAACCGGCCTGAGAGTAGCTTGCGCGGCCGCGCAACCACGGACGCATGGACTAACGGACCCTCGGTGGGGTAGCAGCGAGGTGCGACAGTAGCTATGTCCTGACGCCTGGCCCCACCTCGTGGTCCCCGGCAAGCCTCGACAGGCTCGAACGTTGACTCCAGGGGCATCCAAACGTATTTCGGTCCACATCAAGAAAGCAATCGGCAGTCGGAAGCCCTTAGCGGAGTTGCTGGAGGAGGCTGCACAGATGAGTGAGGGTCTGGCCTCCCGGAGAAACAGCCCAGAGAGGAGAACCGCTCATCCCCGAGACTGCG
>CAZGSX010000447.1:0-1148 GCA_964528475.1 uncultured Anaerolineales bacterium | reverse complement strand
GTCAAATACGTGCTGATATCATCCAGCAAGAAGGGCGGGAAGATGGCTATGGCTGGATCACCAGTGTAACCGAGATCACGGAGTTTGTCCAAAGGCGGTTGTTCATCCATATCGTAGCCCTGATGCGGGCGCAGGGCATTGTAGAAGTACTCCCAGCGCTGGCCGTAGGTCAGGAAGTCCTGACAGTTGTTGATGGCTAAGAGAAATGGACGATAGAACTCCTCATCGTCGGTGCGGTGGCTGCGCTCAACGCGTCCGTTGTATCCTTTACGGCCTTTGGGATAGCGAGTGAGCTGCCCGTCCAAGGGGGCTAGGAACTGCTCTGACAGCTGACGTACGCGGTCGGGGTTGTTACCGCCGAACTCTTGGCCCCAGTCGGTCTGAAACGTGACAGCGGTCTCGATGCCGAAAGCCCTCAGCCACATGAGGGACAGGACGATGAAACTCAAGCCGTTGGTGCGATTGAGCCGATGGCTGTAGGCCAGAAATCGCAGCCTAGTGCGGCCGTCACAGGCGGTCCACTGATAGCGCGGCAGCCCGTGGCGCAGCATATGGGTGGTCCTCTGGGTGCCTAGAGAGCCTTTGTCTAAGATATCCTTGGCGTCTGTCTGGATCAGAGAGAAGGGGTCCTCGACATCCCAGGCCCAATGAGCAGGGTAGACAGTGTTGCGACGGACGCGCTTCTGAGGCGGTCTGTGGCGGCGAAAGATGTGACGAATGGTATGGGGCGATATCTCCAGACCTTGACGAGCCAGATAATGAGACAATCTTCTGCGTCCATAGCCCGTCTTCTCCCAGGCGTCCATCACTTGCTCCTCGATCTCCGGCGGGGTCTGGTTAGGACTGTTGTGGGGTCGGCGAGATCGATCCTCAAGGCCCGCCTCCCCCTCTGCCTCGTAGCGACGCACCCATTTGCGAACGACATGCCGCGATGTCTGCCACCGCCGGGCTGTCTCGCTGAGATTACCTGTCTCTTCGTAAGTCTCGATCAGCAGCTTTCTTGCTTCGACGCGGTCCATACGGTATACTCTCCTGTAGGCCAATCTTGGCATAGCCGGTCCTCCTCCTGTATCAGTGTATCCCACACAGATTTTACCGGAGGGAGGCCGGCTTTTCCAATTATGCGCCCAAACACCTGGTAACGATGT
>CAZGSX010000446.1:0-1148 GCA_964528475.1 uncultured Anaerolineales bacterium | reverse complement strand
CGCAGTCTCGGGGATGAGCGGTTCTCCTCTCTGGGCTGTTTCTCCGGGAGGCCAGGCTTCAACGCTTCTTCCCAGCCTCGTGCCCCGAAGCCGCCAAGAGCTGCCGACTACCGATCCCTTTCTTGATGTGGGGCGATGGAAAAACGTCGGGATGGCCTCTGGAGTCACCCTTCGACGCTGACGAGGCTTGCCGAGGAATTGACCAGCTGGGCCAGGCGTCAGGATGCAGCCACTGTCGCGGCTCGCTTCCACCTCACCCAGGGGGGTTGGTCCGTGCCTCCGCCGTTGTAGGGCTCCGCAAGCTACTCCCGAGCCGGTTTCAGACGGATCTGGCTTGCCGCGGTGGGGCCTCTGCTGGCAGAGCTATTAGCGAAATATCCTGGTCTCTCGGGCAGCGGACTGAGGACGGTGGAGGCCGACACCAACGGTTCTTCGAGGCGCTTGCAAGAGCGGTCTTGGGGTCGGACTAACCCCTAGTCGTCCTCAATGCTCTAGAGCGGTTTGACTGGTGAGTATTCGACTGGGTCACCTACCCGTTCCGCCTCGGGGAAGCTGACGGGTGGTCAGTGGCGGGGAGGGATCGGCCAGTGCCTGGGGACCCTGAACAAGCTCTAGCAGCCCTGCGGCACGACATTCGGCGGGGGACCCGTTGACAGAGGTGGAGCTCGGATGCCTTGACAGGGGCGAAACGGAGGCTGCTCAGATCTCGGCAGACCGGGAGCTGGAGCCAGGCCTGCTGAGTGTCCTGTATGGAGAGAGGGAGGCCACCTCGCTCTTCGCCCTGGGTACCATGTTAGCGGGCTGCCTCACCAGGTCCGGGATCTCGGCTGCGGGGTTTCATCCCTGTCCCGCGCTCCCTGGCCGCGCGGACGAAGGATGCGCTGGCCTCAGGCGCTCTCCGCGTCCGGAGATTTGCCGACGGGTCAAGGAAACGCTCCGTGAAACGATTCTGAAACGCCTGAAGTGGTACACTCCCTAATCAGATCGTGGAGACTTAGGCGCTGTGTGAAGCTTGAGCATCGAGGAGCTGAGTGCCGCATTCTAGGAGTGTGCTAAGATGAATGAGAAGGTGTTGGATACCATTCGCAAGCGAAGGACCATCCGCAGGTACAGGGATGATCAGGTCAGCGACGAGCAGATTGAGGTAC
>CAZGSX010000445.1:0-1150 GCA_964528475.1 uncultured Anaerolineales bacterium | reverse complement strand
ACTCCTGTCAGGGATGACCAGTAGAACAATCCTGCAAACTGCCCATCGAAGATGGATAACGGCTACAGGTGACTGGCCTGCCTGATGGGATGGCAGCCGGGAGGGACTACGGGAAAATGAGAGAGACACTACTTTCCAGTTCAGTGACGGTAGCTGAGTATGGCAGACTAGAGGCCAACACAGACAGAGACGGAATAGCTGAGTTTGTGTCCGAGCGCTTTACAGAGCGCTACGTAGCGCCATTGCGTGGGAGTACAAAGCACGGCTTCTGCACCATGGCCATAAGCTGCTTGATGATAGAAGCATTGGAGTCATTCTGGCACGGCTGGCCTGACACCTCTGGCAGGAGCAGAGAAGCATTCGAGTCTTTCTTCTGGCGGTGTGCAGATCAGGAATCCCCACTGGGACTCCTTGCTGGACTTAGCTATGACTTCTACCAAGGGGTTCGATGCGGCATACTCCACCAGGCTGAGACAACGAACGGCTGGCGTATACAGAGGAAAGGGCTTGTCTTCAATGCACTGGCAAAGACGATCAACGCAACCGAGTTTCACTATGAGATTGAGAATGTGTTGCGACGATACGTTGAGACCCTCAAGGACGCTGACTGGGAAAGCGAGGTTTGGGTAAACCTGAGAAGAAAGATGGCCGCGGTGATAGACAACTGCAGGAGACCCTGAGGCAGGAATGCGTGTTCTTTACTTCGCCTATGGTTCCAATATGGCGAGCAAGTGCCTCCGCCGTCGGATTCCCTCGGCAAAGCCAATTGGCCGTGCAGTTCTAGGGGGCAAGAGAGTACTCTTCAACAAGCGAAGCAAAGACGGTTCGGGAAAGGCGAATCTGGTGGACAGCCCCACACATAGCGCCTGGGGAGTGCTATACGAGATTGATGACCAGGATTTGGATAAGCTGGACACAGTTGAGGGCAACTACCACCGGATCACAGTTCAAGTCCGCAGACCCCATGGTGAGTTAGTGACAGCCGAAACCTACGTGTCCGATTACCTGACGGACCAGCCTGTGGCCTACGACTGGTACAAAGAGAGGGTCCTTGGAGGAGCACGGGAGCACGGCCTACCCGACAACTATATTGCCCATCTTAAACGGCTTCCTTCGAGGGCAGAGGGAACCAAGCCTGAGACAAGTGGCT
>CAZGSX010000444.1:0-1151 GCA_964528475.1 uncultured Anaerolineales bacterium | reverse complement strand
GTATGGTCACGAGACGTCTTGACATCCTCGTCGCCGAGCGCGGCCTCGTGGAGAGCCGCAACAGGGCCCAGCGCCTTATCCGCGCCGGTGAAGTCCGAGTGGATGGGCAGCTTGTCTACAAGCCCGGTACCGAGGTGGCCGAGGATGCTGAGATCACCCTGGAGGCGAAGCTGCCCTTTGTAAGCCGCGGGGGCAAGAAGCTCGCGGCCGCTCTTGACCGCTTCGACATCGATGTCACCGGCGCCGTGGCCGCCGACGTGGGCGCGTCCACAGGAGGCTTCACCGACTGTCTGCTTCAGAGGGGAGCCAGCCGTGTGTACGCCATAGATGCTGGTTACGGCCAGCTCCACTATCGTCTGCGCCAGGACCGCCGCGTTGTGGTCATGGAACGGACGAACGCCCGTCATCTGAAGGAGCTCCCAGAGCCCATCGATATCACCACCATCGATGTCTCCTTCATCTCCCTTTCGCTGATTCTACCCAACGTCGTCAAGTGGATCACAGAGGACGCGGACGTCGTTGCCCTCATCAAGCCCCAATTTGAAGCCGGCCCACAGAACGTGGAACGAGGCGGCGTAGTGCGGGATCCAGATGTCCATCGCCAAGTGCTTGAGCAGGTGCTAACAGCCGCCGGCAAGCTCGACCTTGGCCTCCACGGGCTGATGCCGTCCCCTCTTCAGGGCCCCGCGGGCAACGTGGAGTTCCTCGCCTGGTGGCGGCCCGGCGGTGCAGCCGTCAAGCCGCGGGCTGTCATCGATGCCTGCTTGGCAGAGGCACCTCAAACCTAGTTGCCGCTCATTCGGCCTCTGGCGGGGCAACGGGAACACGGAGCCTCAACCAGACAACAAGCGAGCAGGGATGCTGCCCGCGGGCGGTGGCTTTGCCGCGCGAATCGCCTCGTTCGAGGTAGGCGCCCTCGATCAGGAGCACCAACTCCCTCCAGTCCTTGCCCTACTCCACGTAGATCTCCACCCGCTCGTTGTCCTCGGCGTCCATCACCTCAACAATCTTGCCCTCCGCGCCGCTCAGGATCGCCTCCTCTAGCTCAGCCATGTCGATCCCCTCGGCCTCCGGCGCAAACCGCTCTGCAATCCGAAGTCCCGCGCTCACCAGCCCCAGGGGGATGGTCACGTTCACCTTCGCGCTCCCCG
>CAZGSX010000443.1:0-1152 GCA_964528475.1 uncultured Anaerolineales bacterium | reverse complement strand
TATGCGCATTCGGTACCTCAGTTTGACGAACTTTCGGAACTACGCGCGCCTGGAGCTCTCGCTGCCCGAGGGGACGCTGCTGCTCCACGGTGGCAATGCCCAGGGGAAGACCAGCCTGCTGGAGGCGATCTACCTGCTGGCAGCGGGCTCCTCGCCGCTCGCCTCCTCGGACCGGGAGCTGATCCGCTGGCAGGCGGAGGCGGAGGGACTGCCCTACGCCCGGGTGCGGGCGGAGGTGGAGCGGGGCGAGAGGACCATCGAGCTGGACGTCGCCATGGAGAAGCGATCGCTCTCCAACGGCACGACGCGGCTGCAGAAGACGATCCGCATCGACCGCACGCAGAGACGGCAATCGAGCCTGAGCGGCAAACTCAACGTGGTGCTGTTCACGCCTCAGAACGTGGATCTGGTGGCGGGATCGCCGTCGGGGCGCCGGCGATATATGGACGATGCGCTGTCGCAGGTGGACGAGGGGTATAGCGAGGCCCTGAGCCGGTACACGCAGGCGCTGCGACAGCGGAACGCGGCGCTGCGGCACATCCGCGACGAGGGGGGCACGGCCGCGCAGCTGGAACCGTTCGAGGCGACCCTCTCCGAGGCGGGGGTGGTGATCGCCACGCGACGCCGCGCCTTCATCGACGCCCTGTCCGAGCGCGTGAAGCGCATCCACCGGGAGCTGACGGGGGAGGCGGAGTGGCTGCGACTGGACTACGCGCCCAACTTCGACACCGGTGCCCCGACGGTGCTGAAAGCGCAGGTGGGGATGACGCAGGGCGATGAGAGTGGCCCGCCGCCGGATGTGGATTTTGAGACGTTGACGGAGGCGTATGGACGGGCGCTGGTGGCGCGTCGATCGGAGGAGATCGCGCGGGGGGTGACGGTGTTCGGCCCCCACCGCGACGAGCTGCGCTTCACGGCGGGGAGCCCGGCGCTGGGCACCCACGAGGTGGACCTGGGCACGTACGGCTCGCGGGGGCAACAGCGGACGGCTGTGCTCTCGCTGAAGCTGGCCGAGCTGCGGTGGATGCACGAGCAGACCCGGGAGACGCCGGTGCTGCTCCTGGACGAGGTGCTGGCCGAGCTGGACAGGGCGCGGCGGGCGTATCTGCTGGACCGGGTGAACGATGTGCAGCAGGCGATTCTGACGGCCAC
>CAZGSX010000442.1:0-1156 GCA_964528475.1 uncultured Anaerolineales bacterium | reverse complement strand
CGGTGGCGATCGTGGCCCACGAGCTAGGTCACGCAGAGCAGGACGCAGAGTCTTATGCCCCCATGCGCATCCGTTCGGGATTGGTACCTGTTGTGAACTTCACATCGTGGCTGGGGCCCATTCTGTTCATGGTCGGTTGGTGGTTGAGCCTGCGCCCCATCGCCTGGCTCGGTGTGCTCGCCTTCGGAGGGGCCGCGGTCTTTGCGCTGGTGACCTTACCGGTGGAGATCAACGCTAGCCGCCGCGCGCTGCGCCTACTTGAGCGGACCGGTATCCTCACCAGCCAAGGCGAGAAGAAGCAAGCCCGACAAGTGTTGATGGCAGCGGCATTGACGTACGTGGCCGCCCTGGCGCAGGCCATCTCGACACTTCTCTACTACGTCTTCCTACTGGGTGGGGGACGTCGTCGCGACTAGGCCCGGGATGACAGGCGCAGCTGCGGTCGCTCATGGCGGGAGAAGGAGAGAAGGCCTGGCAGGACCAACGCTGCCGGCGTTGCTGACCTATGGGACAGGCTGACCAGAAGATCATCCCCGGCCGCTACCAGGTCTACCCGCGGACACTCTGCTTTGTCAGGCGTCGTCGTGATGTGCTGTTGCTTCGCGGAGCGCCTGACAAGCCCATCTGGCCTGAGAAGTACAATGGCGTTGGTGGGCACGTGAAGCCGAACGAGGACGTGTACACAGCCGCGCTGCGGGAGATCCGCGAGGAGACTGGCCTGACGGTTCGCGACCTACAGCTGCGCGGCATCGTGAACGTTCCCGCGGCAGTGAAAAACAAGGGGGTGCTGCTGTTCGTCTTCACGGCGAGAGCAACAGACCAAAGGGTCAGGGCATCGGAGGAGGGCGAGCCTAAGTGGGTAGCCCTCGACAAGATCTATGATCTCGACCTCGTCGAAGATCTGCCGATCCTCCTGCCAAGGGTGCTCTCGATGGGGCCTAAGAGCGCTCCATTCTTCGCCGTCTACGGCTACGACGAGCAGGATCAGCTTATGGCAACATTTCCAGGCGAACAGCCCAGCTAGCGGGATACCGGCGCTGGAGCCCGCACTCACGGCACAGACAGTTCGAACCTGCGCCGTCGCCAGCACGGAGACCAGGCGCTGAGAGTCGTGTTCTGCGGGCCCGGGTAGTTTCCGGATCTAGGGCATAAACCT
>CAZGSX010000441.1:0-1157 GCA_964528475.1 uncultured Anaerolineales bacterium | reverse complement strand
AATCTAGAGAGTTGATTTTACAAATCAATGATAAATGTTGTAACATATTGGTTAATAATAAAGTTTTATTTAACCATAAAAACCACCTTCTTTGAAGGTGGTAATGGTGTGTGCCTAGCATGAGTAATAGCTTGGCAGTGAAAGTCTGCTATGGGGTTGGCAGTAGCAACCATTAGCTTAAGACAAGGGTGTCCATCGCGAGGTGGAATCTGAAGGAAGTCAGCGGCAAAACCCTGGCCTGAGGAATACGAACTATATATAAGGCCATACAATTTGGATGAGTTTGCATCTCAAAACAAAGTCCAATACTGCCAAAAGATTGTGTGGTAGATGTAGCAGGTAGATGGGGTGAAGGCTATTATTCTTACCCAGGGAGGTCTGACATATTAATAGGTCAGAAGTCAGCAAAAGCCATATTAGGATGGCACTCAGTAATATTGAGTGGTATCTGAAGGGCTGAACATGAAGTGAGGGATTAACATGGTAAGTTCGAGAAACATATCAAGAAGGCAGAAAACTCATACCAAGAGAGTCTACCCTGAAAAGAAAGCGGTGCAGCTGCCGACTAATCAGGGAGAGCCGAATATGTATCCGGTACAAACCAAAGATAAATCCCACGGAGAACAGAATAACGATTTAATGGAGGAGGTATTGTCTAGACAAAATATGCTAAAGGCATTAAGAAGGGTAGAACAGAATAAAGGAGCTCCGGGTATCGACAACCTGACTGTAGCAGAACTCAAACCTTATCTTCGTCAAAACTGGTTATCCATCAAAGAACAACTACTAAAAGGAGACTATAAACCTCAACCCGTTCTTCAGGTAGAAATTCCTAAACCAAACGGAGGAGAGAGACTATTGGGGATACCTACTGTCATTGACCGACTTATCCAACAGGCCCTCTTGCAAATACTGACCGATATCTTTGACCCTGGATTTTCTCCCTTTAGTTTCGGCTTTCGTCCAAATCAAAAGGCACACGATGCCATAAGAAAAGCAAAACAATACCTAGAAGAAGGATACCAGTGGGTAGTAGATTTAGATATAGAGAAATTCTTTGATCGTATAAACCACGATATGCTTATGGCCAGAGTAGCCCGTAAGATAAAAGACAAAAGAATACTAAAACTAATCCGTCTCTACCTTCAATCAGGAGT
>CAZGSX010000440.1:0-1159 GCA_964528475.1 uncultured Anaerolineales bacterium | reverse complement strand
CCTCAGCTATTCTGCGCCATCTGCTAGAGAAGGAGCGGCGGCCGAGGCTGATGGTGGTCACTGTTCAGTATGAGGTTGCGAGACGGATCGTGGCGAGCCCGGGCGACATGAGCCTCCTGGCTGTCAGTGTCCAGTTCTTCGGGGAACCCGAGCTCCTCTTCCGCATCCAGCGAGGCAGCTTTTATCCGAGACCTGCGGTGGATTCGGCCGTGGTGCGCATTGAGATGCGACGGTCTCCCCCCTTGCCTCCAGATGAAGCCAAGCTGTTCTTCGACGTCGCACGGGCGGGGTTCTCTCAGCGCCGGAAGCAGCTGCATAACGCACTTGCGGCAGGGGTGGGCGATAGGCTCTCCAGAGACGAGGCGGTGAGACGACTCGAGGAGGTGGGGATTGACCACCGGCGGCGAGCACAGACGCTCTCGGTTGCGGAGTGGATCGCGATCACAGAGAAACTGAGGGGCGTGATCGAGTCGAGCTGATCCGCGGGTGGCCTTCGACCCGGCCTTCGCGGGGGGGGGGCAACCTGGTCCTGTTACCGAGCCCTCGCGTTTGCGAGACAAGGGACCCGCCGCCAGTACTTGTGGCATTGTGCGAACTGGTGTAGCATCCGGATGCAGATGGGTCCCGCCGTGCAGCACGCGTTGTCAACCGAGCGACCCAGCGGCGCAGGCTCCTGCCAGTTCAGAAACGAGATGCACACCACCTCGCCACCTATTCTGACCGGTCACTCGAGCGCTGGAGATCTCCCTCGCGGGCGACTCCCCCCAACCACGTCGCCTGGCGCTTGTGCCACGGGGAACCGAATCCGCAAGCATTCGCATGCGGTGGCGATGACGTCTCGCCCGCACTTGTCCAGGAGCGATTCTCCGGAAGGTACGGAGAGGTTGGTGCCAGTCCTGGACAACCCGGATGGGCCGGGAGTACGTGGGTTCACTGGGTGGCGATCGCCGTTCCCGCCCTCCGGTGCCCCTGACGCCAGGGCATCCCTGCAAGGAATGGCCTGTCCGACGGGAGCCTCCACGGGCGCAATGACTGGCAGCGCCGTGAGTATAGGGTCATTTCCACCTTCAAGCACCGTCCAACGGTACGTGTTCCAGCTCTTTCCACTAGGCGAGGAGCTCGATCTGACAGCGGGGGCTGCGCGCAAACGGAGACCAGA
>CAZGSX010000439.1:0-1165 GCA_964528475.1 uncultured Anaerolineales bacterium | reverse complement strand
TGGGGAATTGAGGTTACTTCCAGGTTTCTTCTTCATGCTGAAAAAATTATAGATCAAATAGCAAAAAATCCAAAGCAGTATCCAATTTTTTCTTACCAAAAGAGAATTCGAAGATGCGTATTAACAAAGCAAAACACCATTTTTTACAGACTGAAAAATGAAAGGATTGAGATTGTGAGAATTTTTGATACAAGACAAGATCCCACCAATCTCAGAATTTTGTTCGATACAAAAAAATAGACAAATGCTTTTAATTGCAGACAGCGGCTCCACCAAAACAAGCTGGTGTTTTTACCAGCAAGAGAAACCTAAGGAGTTTTTCTACACCGGCGGCATCAATCCGTTCTTCCGCACAACAGATGACATTGTGGATGAACTGGGCAATGACCTGCTTCCGAAAATAAAAGGCAGGGTAAAAGAAGTGCACTTTTACGGGGCCGGAGTTGTTAACGATGAAAAGGCAGGCACCATAAAAGATGCTTTGCAAAAACTTTTCCCCGGAGCTACTGCCAGTGTGCAAAGCGATTTGCTGGCTGCAGCACATGCCACACTTGGTACAAACGATGGCATAGCATGTATTTTAGGCACGGGTTCCAACTCCTGCCAGTACAATGGGAAAGAAATAACTGCACACATTCCACCGCTCGGTTTTATTTTAGGCGACGAGGGAAGTGGTGCCGTTTTGGGGCGCAAACTGGTTGGCGATTACCTGAAGAAAATTATGCCTGTGGATCTGGCGTCAAAATTTCAGCAGAAATATCTGTTGCAGTACCCCGATTTTTTGAACAATGTTTACAAAAAAGAAAAGCCCAACAAGTTTCTGGCAGGCTTTGTCCCGTTTTTAAAAGAAAACATCGGCTCAACTTATTGCGAAAACCTGGTTGTTACTGCTTTTGAAGAATTTTTCACAAGAAATATTGAACAGTATCCGGGATACAGAAATCAAACCATCTGTTTTGCTGGATCGGTTGCTTATTATTTTCAGGAACAAATTGAAAAAGTGTTTACTAAAAAAAATTTAACACCGGGAACGATAATTAAAGAGCCCTTGCTAAATTTGCTGCACTACCATTTACAAAATTCTAAAGATGAATAGTATTACAGAATCAAGCTCCCTATACGACAACCTGGAAAAAATGAGTGTCCGGGAGTTGCTGGAAGGCAT
>CAZGSX010000438.1:0-1166 GCA_964528475.1 uncultured Anaerolineales bacterium | reverse complement strand
TCGCCGCTTGGTACAATGATGAAATTGACTCGGCACAAGTGATCGAGCAAGCCGAGCCGCTCGTGGCCGATGCTGAAAGCGCCTTGAGCAGTGCCGAACGCGTTCTGGCTAATGAGTATGGGGTGCCAGCGGAAGAGTTGAGCGCCGTTCGACAGGAGGCCTTGCAGGAGATGCGCGATGTGATTGGGGCAACGGCCACCCCTGCCCCCTGAGCATGCAAGCCGCATGCCAGATGAAGTGTAGCCGGTATAGGAGGAGATCAGTGCCGGTCCCGTGACGTAAATGGCGTAGGAGGCGGATTTCAGCAAGATATGGAGGCGCTTCGCGGGCAGCGGATAGCGTGCGTGATTGGTATCGAGTCAGCAAACGGAAAGGAGTCGAGATGCGACGATCAATGATCGCCTTGGCCGTAATAGCGCTAGTAGCCACCACGATTGCTTGTAGCGAGTCTGCACCAGAGTCGGCACCGACTGCGGAGCCGACGGAGGTTACTGAAGAAGAGGCTACGGAAGCTGAGGTTACGGAACCAGATGTCACCGAGGCCCCGAGTGAGACGCCAGAGCCGACCGAAGCGGCGACCGACACCGCGACCCCGACGGAAACGCCGCAACCGACGGAGCCGTCCTATTCGGAGCCAGTCGAGGTGGTTACGGTAGAGGGCGTCGGCGAGACCGTTACAGATAACTACGAGTTCCCAGAGTGCTTCAAGGCTGTCTTCGACTGGCACGTCGATCAGGGGAGCTATGGCTCCGCATCGCTTATCCTAAAGCTGCATAATGTGGCCACACGGGATGAGATGACCCTGGTCAACGAGTTTGGAGAAGCTCCGGAAGGCCTCGATGGGAAGGCACTGCAGCCTCTTCTCGGGGGCGAGTACTTCTTCTCCTCGCAGAATACGGATGAGGCGTGGCGTGTCACTCTTCTGTGCGAGAATAATGTTGCCCCAGTTGCAGGTGAGGAGCTAGCTTTCGAGGGCCAGGGCAACACAGTCAGCGGGAACTATGAACTGCCCGAGTGCTCCAAATCAGTGTTCAGCTACAGCGTAGAGCCAAATAATACGGGGGCTGCTTCGCTCATCCTGTATCTTTGTAGTGCCGATCGTAGGGACTGCACATCGATAGCGAATAAGTTCGAGATGGATCTGATAGAGCCCCTGGAGGGGAAGG
>CAZGSX010000437.1:0-1166 GCA_964528475.1 uncultured Anaerolineales bacterium | reverse complement strand
GCGAGGACGGCGGCCTCTCTCTGGCTCAGTTGCTCCAGGACGCGGATGATGACCCAGAAGATGATGAGCTGGGTGCCGACCAGGACGAGCATGGTGCCCGCGAGGAGGTAGAGCCAGAGGCGCTCGATGGGCCAGTGGCTGAGGCCCAGGATGAGGCTGACGATGTCGAAGGCGAGGCCGGCCACGACGCCCAGGAGGCCCATCCACCAGAAATGGCGATCCAGCGGGGTCTTGAAGATGCGCTGGCGGAAGAGGCCCTGGCGGATGGGGCGCTTGTGGAACAGGGAGACCAGGTAGTTGAAGGTCACCCCCAGGGCGAAGACGTCGATGCCGGCGATGGCCAGGACGACGGCGGCGAAGGCGGCGCTCACGCCCCACGGGCCGAGGGTGGTGATGCCCGCGATGCGCATGCCGATCAGGATGGCCCCCAGGACGAGGGCGAGCGCGACCATGCCCACGGCGACGCCGCCCAGGATGCGGACCGGGTTGTAGGCGAGGGCGGTCCAGATGATGGTGTGCAGGAAGCGCATGCCGTCCTCGACGACGTTGAGCTTGGAGCGACCAACCCGTTCGGTATAGGGGATGGGGATCTCCCGCAGGCGCACGCCCTCGTGAACGGCGCGGGTGCTCATCACGGGCGTGAAATTCAGGCCGTCGGGGAGGGGGTAGAGCCGCTCCAGGGCCTCCCGGTGGAAGACGCGCATGCCGCTGGCGGGGTCGATGACGCGGCGGCCGGCCACCAGGGTCACCAGGTTCGACCAGAGGAGGTTGCCCACGCGGCGCACCAGGGGCATCTGGCTGTCCGCGCCCGAGCGGCGGGAGCCGACCACCAGCTCCGCCCCGTCCAGCGCCTCGCGGCAGAGGGCGGGGAAGTGCTCGGGCGGGTAGGTGCCGTCGGCGTCGAGGAAGGCGAGCAGATCGCCGCGGGCGGCGTGGAACCCGGTCTTCAGCGCGGCCCCGTAGCCGCGGTTGGTGGCGTGGCGGACGAGGCGCGCGCCGGGGCAGGCCTCGACCACGGCGGCCGTGCGGTCCGAGGAGCCGTCGTCGACGACGATGAGCTCCAGGTCGGCGACGCCCACTTGCTCCAGGGCGGGGGCGACGGCGAGGACGCGCTCGACGATGGCCGCGATGCCGTCCTCCTCGTTCCAAGCGGGGATGACGACGGA
>CAZGSX010000436.1:0-1167 GCA_964528475.1 uncultured Anaerolineales bacterium | reverse complement strand
GGGGGACGAGGGTGCTGCAGGCGCTTGGCCCCCGCCCACCGTGATGAGGGGGCTTGAAAGAGAACCCATCGTGCGCGAGTGCGCCAAGCTGAATGGTAGCGACCAGGCCTCCTATCGTTGCCTTATGACGCGCCGCTCAACTGGATGTTGAAGACGATCTTCGTGTATAGATCAAGCACCAGGTAGAGCAGATTCGCCACCGCAGCGCCGATTAGGCCGAGTCCCGTTGGGGCGAGCAGGAAGACGATGGGAAAGACGGTCCATCCGAAGAAGATGTAGCTGTTTACCCACCGCGACTCGGTTGCCCTGTCCGACAAGAGCCGAGCCACGAGCAAGATGTAGGCCACAGAGCTGATGACGAAGTGGACCCACCGCACAGCGGTCACATCCCGCGCGGCGAGAAACCCTGCGAACATGACGATCGCGGTCAGATACAACAGTTGCACCAGCCCGCCTCCCTCGATCCCCTTCACTCGCGCAATCTCGACCATCAACAGCGTACAGCTGGCGCCGTAGAAGAGCCATCGTGTCCAGTAGATGGCCTGTCCGGATCGGCTCACCACGGTCAGGTCGCCCTGCCACATCAAAACATAGGAGATCAACGTGATGAAGCTGACCAGGAAGGCCGTGTTGAAGCCGTCCCCGGACTTACCTGTAGAATAGAAGTAGACGCTCGAAAGCGCAAAGATCAGCAGACCCGCCAGGAATACGTAAGTTATCATGTCGCTCCTCCTTAGGCACCTTCTGTGATTTCTCGGTCCAGCGTCCTGCTGGTCCCTTTCGGTGGCGTTGGAGGGTTTCCCAAGATTGAGCCCTCCTATGACACGCCATGCTGAGCCGACGCCAAAACGTAGTGCCGGCCTTATCTAGCTGATATCATAGACGGCCTGACGAATTCGTCAAGTATTTGTATAACAATTGAATGTCATCATGCTCAAACAGGAAGGTCAACAACGGCTGTCGTGCCGGCAGGACGTGGTCCAAAGCCGAGCGCGCGTTGGCAATACAATGGATGCTGTGAGCGTGCGGCAGCTCTTGGCTGTATGGCGCAACGTCGCCATCACCTCAGGTAGCCTGCCTCGACGTGCTTGGGAGCGGTCTTCATCGAACGTGACGCCGCGTGCCCAGTGGGACTTGTCCTCGACGTGGCAGTGTCGACGAGCAAAC
>CAZGSX010000435.1:0-1173 GCA_964528475.1 uncultured Anaerolineales bacterium | reverse complement strand
GCGAAATCTTCGGAGGGCTGTGGATTGAGCACGAGCCCGAGTACCGGGTGGTGATTGCGGTGACAGAGGATCCGCGCCGCATTCGCCGTCGCTACGTGGAGGGTGGGCCGCTGGAGGACGTCGTGGAGCTGCAAGAGGTTGAGACGACCCTCCAGGAGCTCACCGACGCCCAGGCGGAGACGATGGAGATGTTGCGGGAGGTGGGGAGCCGGGCGGACTTGGGCACCGATGTGCGGGAGAACTGTATCTCCCTCTACGTGGCCGATCCCGCGGAGCTTCAAAGCCGGCTGGAGGCGGCCGGACTGGAGTTGCCCGACGCGGTCTGCATCACGCCGACGGGACCCTACGCCGAGGCGCCGTCCCTGGATCCGCCACCCGGGATTGTGTTCCCCCGTCAATACCCACCGGAGGGGCTCAGGGTGGAGATGTCGGCGCTGCTGATCGGCGAGCTGGTCGAGGAGGACGGCTGCCTGCGGGCGGGAGAGGTAGGCCAGAGCAATCTGGTGATCTGGCCCTACGACCACACGGTGACCGCCGGGGAGGATGGGAGGCTGGCGATTCGGGACGGAAGCGGCGCGGTGGTGGCGCGGGTGGGCGATGTCGTCCGCCTTGGTGGTGGACAGGTTCCCACCGTCGAGAACGCCACCCCCATGGAGATCCCCGACCGCTGCGGCGGTCCGTACTGGCTGGCCGCCAGCGAGATCGAGGCCGTTACCCTGAATGAGCTTCCCGACCACGAGGACATCGCCCCTCTCTTAGCGGCCTTGCGAAGGTGCGGACAGACGCTGGAGGGACCCGAGGGGAGCCAGGCGGGCCTCCTCGCTCCCGAGCCGGGGATCGCCTACCGACTCGGCGAACGCAGCTGGCTGCACTTCCACGTCTTCCCCGACGAGCAACTGGCTCAGGTGCGCGCCGACAGGATCCCTCACGAGATGTCGAACACCATTATCGACTGGGTGGCGCCGCCCCACTTCTACCGCTGCGGTCGAGTCATTGCCCTCTACCTCGGCACCGATGGGGACGTTGAAGCGGTGCTGAACCAGGGGTGCGTGGCGATCGCCGATGCGCAGTGACCGGTCTTGATGCGAGCCTGGCAGACAAACCGATGGGAGGTTGTATGTGTCGACTCACCACACCCTCGGCAGCGGGGGCGATCTTGGCGCTTGTCTGCAT
>CAZGSX010000434.1:0-1177 GCA_964528475.1 uncultured Anaerolineales bacterium | reverse complement strand
GGGTACCCCTACCGCTGGTCTGTTCAGCGGTGGGGCTAGGGTCATACAAGTGCTGCGAACACCTGTATGACCCGGTCCTTACTCTCTTGTGCTTATCCTACCTCAAGCCGTCCCTCATACTCACTCGGCGTCTCAATCTTTCCCTCCACCCACTGGCTGAGCAGGCCGCGAACTATCTCTGACACCGGTCTACCCAAGTCCGCCGCCTTGACGCGGACTGCGTGGTGTAGGTCCTCGGATACTCTGACCATTATGCGACGTTCTTCATCCATAGCTGTGCATCACTCCGTGTAACGCGATACACGGCTATTATACCATACCCCTCGACTGTGG
Organism: uncultured Anaerolineales bacterium; assembly: GCA_964528475.1. Taxonomy (GTDB): domain Bacteria; phylum Chloroflexota; class Anaerolineae; order B4-G1; family B4-G1; genus SKLM01. The sequence goes on along the minus strand of CAZGSX010000434.1, from coordinate 844 downwards.
TCAAGTCGGGTCTTAACCCGTCCTCGATTCTGCTCCGGGTGCCCGGGTCCTCCGTGATAGAGGGACCCGGACACCTCGGCACCAGCCTGGTGGGTAGTCGTCGACCCTAGCATCGCTTGCCAACTCCACTAGCATCACAGCAGTCGGTCTGCTTCTGGAGTTGGTGACAGCAGTTGGGAGTGTCGTCAGCGTACCTCGAAGCTGCCACCCCGCAGGAAATCAACCAAGTCACGGAAGTCCATGTGCTCGATATCGTCGTTTGCTGCCTCTAACGCGTCAGCTAGGGCCTTCGCATCCTTCGCAGTGATTATCTGGCTGTCGTTTGAGGTGTAGTTCTTTGGGTTCCACTCATTGATCCACTCCTGCACCTTGGCTTCCGGGTCAGCATATCGTTGAGCCTCATGCCACATCATTCCGGTGTGAGGCTTGCTGCCTTCCGGTTTCCAACCGTAGTCTAAGGCAAGGGTCAAGAAACGTGCCCACCACACGTGGGTGAGACGAAATATGTCACCGTTTCGGCATAATCCAACGCCCATTTCTCTTCCTCCTTTTTGTTTGTGTGTAATCCTATGTGTGCTTTCGATATCGCTGCTTTTGCCATATGTGTTTCTTTCCGATCTGGGCTCCAAGTATCGCGGCCCCGATCTTCTTACTCAAAGGGAAACACTAGCAGACTACCCGTTCCCGGGCTGTCAGCCCCGGCGAACAATACTACCCCTGTCGATTCGGGATCATATGGTTCGACGTACTCCAGTATCTCCTCTGCCTCAATGAACTTTCGCGCCAACTTGGTCAGGTCATCCGCTGCCTCCGCGCCTTCTTCACCGTGAAGAGCCTGGGTCGC
>CAZGSX010000433.1:0-1187 GCA_964528475.1 uncultured Anaerolineales bacterium | reverse complement strand
CCTCCTCAGGGAGAGCAGTTGGAGCTTTTCTAGGGGGCCTGTTGTCTTCGCCTTCCCGTCCGTTGGAGCACAACCCGATTGTCTGTCTCCGGTCTGATAGAAGGAGCTGAGTGATAGCCCTCATCTCGATCGTTGTCCTGACCTTCTCCCTCGCCCTTGTCGGCTTGGGTGGGATCACCGTGTGGCTGGAGCAGGGCCGCCAGCGTCTGCAAGGGGTGGCGGTGACGCTGATAGGGCTGTTGACCGGTGCTGGATACAGCTTCTTGGGGAGTCGCTTTGCGGTGCAACTGTTTGGTCGTTTGATCATCCGTGTGGACTTGCCAGCTCTGATGGCCACCGCGTTCATCTACACGGCGGGCGTTCTGATTGGCCTGGCGTTGGGGCTGGGCCTTTTTCTCTGGGTCACGGGTCGTTTTCGCGACCGTGTCGAACAGACCATCTTGGCATTTCTCGTAAGTGGCTTTTTGGTGGCGCTTGTTGTGACGTTCCTCGCTGTTGTGCTCAGTTCTCATTGACTGTCTTTGCCGCCAACCGCTCGTGACTCCCTGGTCGGTCCGAGCGTTGTCCGTAGTGCGGCACGCTGGTGAGTGCCAGCTACGCTCCCGATGACTCCTGGTGACGCGTGTGCTCGCACGGGGGAGAGCGTCAGACCGACGCGCCTGGCGTGCTTCCCCCTGAACATAGACGCCAGTTCCTCGTCCCAGGGCGCCTACTCAATGACGATCTGCGCGCGCAATCTGAGGGCCTGCTTGACAACGACGGGTTCGCCTATTAGAATAGGAATAAGGTAAGATAGACTACAAGTTGTGCATGCATCCCCCTCTAGCCGGTCAGCAATCGGAAGGAAATGGCATGGCAACTGACCACCTAGAAAGAGATGCGATGTCTATAATGTCGGTAGACAAAGTTTGCATGAGGCTGAGAAGAGAGGGACGCCGTGTCACTCCCCAGCGGCGTGTCATCGTTCAAGCCCTGCTGGAGGATGGGTCTCATCTTACAGCGGATCAAGTATTGACGCGCGCACGGTGCGAGCTCCCTGAGATCTCCCCAGCCACTGTATATAACACGCTTCACGAGCTGACTGAGCTGGGGTTGCTGAAGGAGCTGGATCTTGGGTTGGGGTTCGAGCAGAGGCGGTATGACCTCGCTACAGAGGATCACGACCACTTGGTCTGCCTGAGTTGTGG
>CAZGSX010000432.1:0-1193 GCA_964528475.1 uncultured Anaerolineales bacterium | reverse complement strand
CCCACACCGTGACCGCTCCGGCAGGCAATGCATTCACCGGCGGCACCATCTCAACCCTCCTCGCCGGCGGGGATCTGAACAGCTCGTCAGAGTACTTCGAGCTCTGGATCGAGCATGGTCAGATCAACGGTCGCTATGACACAGGGTATCAAGACTGCCTCTGGCATGAGGTGGACTCGAACGTCAGCATCGACAGCCACATCCACGGTAGGACCGCCTTCGAGATCGTGGTCGATTCCTCGTACGGCACGGACCGAGGCTCCTTCGCCTGTCCGGACACGGCGGTCAAGGTGAAGCTCTGCTTCGACTTGGATTCCGCTCCGGCTACCAATACACCAACACCCACCAACACGCCAACGAACACGCCGACCAGTACTCCGACCAGCACACCGTCGCCTACGCACACGCCAACCAACACGCCGACGCCTACACGCACACCGACTAACACGCCCCCACCCACCAACACGCCCACGCCTACACCCATACCTCAGCCCCCGGTCATCGACTGCGACTGGCGCTACCTGGTCTGGTATGGACCGAATGTGCCTCTCCAGAACTTGCCCGCCCAAACGCTTACCGGGCAGGCTGAACCCGGAGCCAGTCTGAGGATCCGCGTCTACTCGCCTCCGGACGGTGAAGGCTCCGGATGCAACACGACACATACCTACTACAGAACCGCCTACAGCACGGGCTACTTCCAGCTGGGACCAACGGAGAGCGGAAACCATCTCTTCGGTACCACCTGCCGCGGCACCTGGTCGGCCTACGTCACAGATCTCGACCACGGACTGTCCAGCGACACGGCCAGTTGGTTGGTTTCCTGGTTCCCCGTGCATCTCGGTGATTGACCATGAACAGAGCGGAATCGCAGGGCAATTTGATGGACATATGTGCCAACAACGACCGGCCAGGAGCAGTTGAATGCTGAAGAAGCTCATCGCCTTGTTCACTGCTGTGTTCGGCAGCTTCTTCGCCTGCTTCACCCTCCTCTACGTACTCAACGTGTGGATGTTCGTGAATCAGCTGCCTTTCTGCCAGGAGGCGGCCTACGCCTGGATGATGGGCATCCCCACCACCGTGTGCGTGGAAGGCGACATCGCCATGGATGTGCCGGAAACGGAGTACGAGGGGCCGATGTCCGCGATGTCGGACCTGCCCGTGCCTTATCCTGTGAAGTTCTTCTTCGGTCACGA
>CAZGSX010000431.1:0-1193 GCA_964528475.1 uncultured Anaerolineales bacterium | reverse complement strand
GTATTCATCGTCGTCTCTTGCGACACCCACTTGTTCGTCACGCCCGGCGGGCTATGGTGTCGCTCGGCTAGGTTCTTTCAGGAGAGCCAACCATATCACCCACTCTATTACATCATCCATATCATGACACCATCAGTCTATATCCTGTGCGGCATACCGTTTGCTGGTAAATCGACGCTCGCGCACATTCTGGCGGAGCAACGTGGCTGGACACACGTGGATGTTGATGCGATTGCTCGATCGCTTATGGATTCAAGCAACGGCGACGTTACCGAAGAACAGTGGACCGCAGCATTTGCCATCTCATACGAACAGATTGCCGCTAGCTTGGCCCGCGGACAATCGGTGATCCATGATGCAACCAATTACAGCCGCTCAGCACGAGATCGTGTCCGGGAGATTGCCCGTCAATGTGGCTCTGCAGCGCATGTTATATACATCGTCGTTCCTATAGCGGAAGCTAATCGGCGTCGTATAGCAAACGAAACACAAGCGCAGCGTCATCATGTATCGGATGCCGATTTTGGGGAAGTGGTCGGCAGCCTGGAACCACCGACAGCTGATGAGTCGGTACTTGTCTTCGACGGAACGCTGGATGTCGCAACATGGGTAGAGTGCTTCATCCGTGATTGAGATAGTCCGCTCACGTTATGGCTTGCACTTATGTGCGTGATCGGCAGAGAAGGCCGGTTTGTGGATGCGCCTGACCACTCGCTGGAGCTGACAGGGCTATCATGGAGCTTTGCGGGATTGGCAGAGGTAACCACCGGAGTTGGTGAGCGAGGGGACGGAGCATGGGTCGCCCTGCAGCTCAGCTCGTGCCGTTAGCCGCACAATACATCTCGCAAGTGCATCGAAGGTGTAGGCAATAATCCATGCTGAAGCGAATTCTAATCATCTGGGCCATCGCCAATCTTGCCATCGTAGGTCTGGTGTCGTGGATGGCCGGAGGGTGGTATATAGGCTGGCACGTGTCGCCTGTGATTGGGATGCTGGTAGAACTGGGGCTGATCATGGTGCCTAACCTTGTCTTGCCCATCGTTGTCCTGCGGTATTGGTGGCCTGAACCCGTTGGCAGTATAAGGGATGCTTTGGCCTGGCGGTGGAATGGTTGGCGTAGCCTCGTAGCAGGCATTCTTGGCTCCACTGAAAAAAGGGTCTCAGAAACTGACATGATGGGATGGATATGGTAC
>CAZGSX010000430.1:0-1194 GCA_964528475.1 uncultured Anaerolineales bacterium | reverse complement strand
GCAACGACGCACCCAACGACGGCTGGACGGGCGAGGAGGTACACGGCTGGGCGCTCGGCACCGTGGGCACCGGCGGAGAGACCGAGGTCCGCTACGTGGACGACGTCAGCATCTACGGCAACACCGGAGAGGGGGAGGAGGTTCTCAAGGTAGAGTTCTCCAACTCAAGCTACCAGGTGGAGGAAGGCGAAGTGGCCGATCTCACCGTCACGCTCAACATGACCGCCACCGACTCGGTCATCGTCACCTACGCCACCGCCGAGGGGTACGCCACCGCCGGCCGGGACTACACCCCCGTCAGCGGGACGCTCGTCTTTGCCCCTGGTGAGACGGAGCAGACGCTTCCGGTCGTCACTCTGGACGACATCAAATACGAAGGGGACGAGGGGGTGATGGTGAACCTCTCTGATCCCGTGAATGTGACGATGGGTTTCCAGAGCAGGGCTCTGCTGACCATCGTGGACGACGACGCATTCGACCCGCTCCTGCTGGACGACTTCGAGGGATTCCACAGATATGACACCACCGGTGACGTCACGCTGGACATCACTGAGATCGCTGCGGGCAGCCCCACGGAACTGCCGGCTCAAGGTGTCTACGAGAACGTGCTGGCGGTCGACTACGGCACCAGCCTCCTCGCCGCGGACGACAGCGGCTTCGGCCGCCCCTTCGTTGAGAGCCGGGACTGGAGCGGCTATGGGGGCCTCAGCTTCTGGTACTACGGCGGCAACAGCGGCGAGACGATAACGCTGGAGATCCTGGACAACCAGGCAGCCACAACTGCCGATGTGGACCCGGCGAAGTGGGAGCTCGTATGGAGCGACGAGTTCGACGATCCAGTCGGAACCGCGCCGAACCCGAACGTGTGGAGGCACGAGCTGGGTGATGGTACAATGAACGGCATCCCTGGGTGGGGCAACAGCGAGTCTCAGTACTACACCCACAGCACGGACAACGCCGCCACGGATGGCGATGGTAACCTGGTGATCACCCTCTCGGAAGTTAACACCAGCACGACGGACCTCCGGTGCTGGTACGGGCCATGCGAGTACACGTCCGCCCGCCTGATCTCGGAGGACAGGGCCGAGTTCGCCTACGGAAGGGTGGAGTCCCGTATCCGGGTACCCACCGGCCCCTCTGGCCTATGGCCGGCCTTCTGGATGCTGGGAACCGATATCGGTGAGGTCGGTTGGC
>CAZGSX010000429.1:0-1196 GCA_964528475.1 uncultured Anaerolineales bacterium | reverse complement strand
GCCTCTTGTCATCGGTGACGAATAATGTCTAAAGGGTGTAGGCGAAAACCCCAAAGACTGAAGGTTATAATTCTTACCAACAATGACGCATGTGGTGATCAGAAACCAAGATGGTAACGAACGTGAGTGGTTGATAACATCGCCGATATTTAAATCGAACACCGCATATATCAAGTCCAGGAGAGATTCGTGGGGAAGGAAGTTACAGAACAAGATGTCTTAGAAGAGTTCAAACTCGATGAACGACAGCGAGTTGAATTCAAGCGAGATCTCATCAAGACCGGTGACCTTGCTGAAATTATCATGGCTTTTGCCAATGCAGAAGGTGGCACGATCTATTTGGGGGTTGATGAAGGTTCACCTCCTCAACCCAGCGGCAGGATTCAGAAGGTGACTAAGCAGGATTATGACAATATACAACGCGCAGCGCGCGATGTATTATTGCCACCGGTCAGCGGCGTAATGTCCCACGAGGTGGAGGTGGAGGGGCGACTGGTCTTGGTGGTTATCGTGCCCGAGGCGGAGACCATTCACCAACATCAGAACGGCAAGATTCTCGTTCGCCGGGGATCCGAGAACGTTGCTTTGAAGGGCAAGGCATTACGTCAGGCATGGGTGCAGCGTGAGCAACCCAGTTTTGACAACCTCCCTGTATGGGAGGCAGGCCTTGAAGATCTGAATTCTGATCACGTGGAGTGGTATTTAAATCTTGCATCCGAGGAGCGCGGTATACCGGTGGACCTATCGCTGTCAATGAGTCAGAATCTGGTCCGATTGGGCGCTGTTCTCAAAGATGGTGATGGACTGGTCTCCAAGGCGGCCGGAGTACTTCTTTTTGCACAAGACCCGCAGCAATTCTTTCCCCAGAGCGAAGTACGGATAGCTCGCTTTCAGGGCACCTCCACAGTAAACTTCATCGACCGCCTTGTTTGCAAAGGGACGCTTCCTGAAATGATTGATGAAGCGGAGCGTTTCGTCAAGCGTAACACGAGGGTGGCGGCGAAAATCGTCGAATTCGAACGGCAGGAAGTCACAGAATATCCTTATCCGGCGATCCGGGAGGCAATTACCAACGCAGTGACCCACCGCGATTATTGGCGAGACGATGCCAGAATTCGCGTCTCTATTTTCGATGATCGAATAGAGGTTCAAAGCCCGGGACCATTGCCTCCCCCTTTGACGATAGAGACATTGGG
>CAZGSX010000428.1:0-1197 GCA_964528475.1 uncultured Anaerolineales bacterium | reverse complement strand
CGGAGTGGGCAGGTCGCCGCACCGGTCGGCGTAGTCGCCGGTGAGGGTGCAGGGTACCTGTATCTCGTCGTACTCCGAGACGTAGACGGTCTCGAAGAACTCGTACTCGGGGACGTCGTCGTCATCCTTATCGGGATCCAGGTTGACCAGCTCGAGGATGTTCATCGGCTGGAGGCAGACGTGGTCCTCCGGACGGATGTAGTAGGTGCCCTTGGGCCCCTGGAACTCCATGCCCTCCAGGGTGGAGACCATGAGTTCGCCCGTGGTGTCGCCGCCGGTCTCCTCGAGGGCCTCGGCGTAGGCGAGGGCGGAGGCCATGCCGCCAGCGGTGAACAGGTCCGGCGGTTCCTGGTACTCCTCGAAGTGGCGCTCGGTCAGCCAGTCGTTGATCTCGTTGTCGGGGACGGTGTAGTGGTAGACGTTGAGGCCGATCTGTCCCAGCGCGGTGCCGTAGACGGCGGTGAAGGAGGCGTTATCGCCGTAGCCGGTGGCCACGGTCATCTCCTCGAGGGCGCCCAGGTCACTGAGCTGCTGGAACAGGGTGACGTAGCCGGTGCCGGCCCAGGTGAGGAAGAGGCAGTCGGCGCCGGAGTCCATGGCCTGCTGGATGTAGGGTGTGAAGTCGGTGGTGTCGAAGGGGGCGTAGATGTCCTCGACGAGCTCGCCGCCGTACTGCTGGATGGAGTAGTCGAGGGCCTGACCGCTGGCTTGGCCGAAGGCGTTGTCGACGCCGATGTGGGCGAAATCCTCGCCCACGTTCTCCACCAGGTACTTGGCGATGATCATGGTGTCGTGGAAGCTGGTGCGGGAGGTGCGGAAGACGTAAGGGTTGAAGTACTCACCGGTGATGAAGGCGGAGGCTGCAGGGGAGACCATGAGCGGGATCTCATACTCCTGGGCCACGTTGGTCAGCGCCGCGGCCACGGCGGAGCTCACGGGGCCCTGGAGCAGCTCGACGCCCTCGGACTCGATCAGCTCTCGGGCCAGTTGAACGCCCCGCTCGGGATCGCCCTCGGTGTCGCGGAGGAGGACCTCCACGGGACGGTTGGCGATGATGAAGCGGCCCTCGTCATCGGTCTCGCCGCCGGAGGCGTACTCCAGGCCGAGCATGAAGCCGCGATACTGCTGCTGTCCATAGAGCGCCATCGCGCCCGACTGCATCGACAGCATGCCAATCTTCAGCACCTCTCCCAGCTC
>CAZGSX010000427.1:0-1203 GCA_964528475.1 uncultured Anaerolineales bacterium | reverse complement strand
GTGAAGGCGTTGGCGTTGCAGGCGGATGGTAAGATCGTGGTGGCCGGTGAGTTCACGCAGCTGGGCGGTGAGCCGCGAGAGAACATCGGGCGGCTGAACCCGGATGGTAGTCTGGACGTGGGCTTCAACCCCGGGGCAGATGACGGAATCCGCGCGCTGACGGTGCAGGCGGACCAGAAGATCGTCGTGGGTGGCAACTTCACCGAGCTGGGCGGGGAGCCGCGCTATGGAATCGGGCGACTGAACCCCGGCGGGAGCCTCGACGTCGCCTTCGACCCGGGCGAGGGGCCGTGGGGGGGAGGGTGGGTCTCCGCACTGACGACGCAAGCTGACGCTAAGATCCTGGTGGGCGGCTCGTTCAGGGATATGGGCGGGCAGCCGCGGGACAGCATCGCCCGGCTGAACCCCGACGGGACGGCTGATGCAGGGTTCAACCCCGGGGCGACCGGAGAAGTCCACGTGCTGGCCGTGCAGCCCGACCACAAGATCCTCGTGGGCGGCTCGTTCTGGAAATTGGGCGGGGAGGAGGTCTCGGAGATCGGGCGGCTGAACGCCGACGGGACCCTCGACGCGGCCTTCAGTCCGTGGGCGAATAACATGGTCCGCACACTGGCGGTGCAATCCGACGGGAAGATCGTGTTGGGGGGGTGGTTCACCAAGCTGTGCGGGGAGCTGCGTCCTTACCTTGGGCGGCTGAACGCCGACGGTACTCTCGACACCTCGTTCCCCTAACGTGCGACTCGAGTGGCGGTCAGGCAGCGAGATCAATCTCATTGCCTGACCGACTTGATTGACATCGTCTGTCACAGTGCCGTCGTTGCCTGCAAGACCATCTCCAGTTAGGTTCAGGTCGGCGGCCTCGCTGATGATGGGGAGGCCGAGAAGTTTGGCAGCTGATCATCTGCGCCAGCCGGTCCTGTCAACGGTGCCCCGTCAGGGTATATCGTCTATGTCAAGCGCGATGCCGCAGGCAACAACGACGGTTTGTCATGGACCGACGCTCACACTGACCTGCAAGATGCTCTGCGTGTTGAGCTTACGCGCATAATACGTGCCGGTCGAAGGCGTGTCTATTGTCACTCTCTTACCCCCACGAGGCCCTCCGGCAAAGCGGGGCGCCGCCCATATGGAATCGAGCCCCCATGGGTGAATACCCCTCCAGCAGGTCAAGTTGACAGAATCGCCATTTCATGGTCTCATGTA
>CAZGSX010000426.1:0-1203 GCA_964528475.1 uncultured Anaerolineales bacterium | reverse complement strand
TGGGCCGAACTGAGTGGATAGGCTTAGGGACAGGAAGAGCGCCTCGCGGCCCTTGGGGTAGAGTAGTCATCAGCTGGTCGGGTCTTCGAGATCCAGGATAACGCGCTGGAGGTCCGTCTCGTCGAGGATCTGCTTGCCCTCGGAGGCGCCGAGCAGCAGAGCGTTGCGGCAGAAGTTGTTGATGCGGCGGGCCTGGACCTCCTGGTGGTCGCGGGATGGGTAGAGGTTCTGGGTGGCGATGGACTTGGTGAAGGGAGTCTGTTGGAGGCCGTAGAAGTCATTCAGAGTTATCATCGGACGTGTTCTCCTCTGGGTTGGACGGATCGAGTTGGGTGAACTGGATGGCGCCGGGCTGCGCCTGGATGAGGCACTCGCGCTCCATACGCAGCAAGGCTACGTAGTCGAGGCCGGAGTCGGGAGGCGGTTTGGGGGCAGGGTCAAGCTCGACGTCGGGGTGCCTGATGTTGACGATTTCCTCAGGCTGTACCAGTTCCAGGAACGCGTCGTTGTACCAGACCTCGATGCGGGTGAGATCGAAGGGGTCGTAGCGCAGTTCACCCGCTTGCCTCGCCAAGCGTGCGAAGCTAAGCCATAGGCAGGGACGGCGTCCCGGTTCCCTTGGAAGGAGACGGTGGCCGTCTTCCTGACCTTGCGCTCGACGCGCTGGAGGAAAGCCTGACGAATCGAGCAGGCTACTCATCAGCTGGAACCGGAAGGTGACAGTGGAACGAAATGAGGAGTCCAAGAACTGACTTCGAGGCTGCGGTCTACTCTGCCTGACGAAGCCAGTTGGTGTTGTTGTTTCTCGTATTTCTCTGTTCTTGGGATTGACCCCCGGTCATCATTACGTGAGGTCAACTATCGCCTTCTTCTTGCTGGCAATGAGCAGCTAGGGTAAGATCCTTTCGTGAGGCAACATCAGTCAGTGATTCTAGTTGTCTTTCAGCGTAATATCCCTTGTCTCACTCTACGGATTTAGGTCCGAATGTGGTATAATCTGTCACGAGATATGATCTAGTAGGTGGATCTAGAGGCCTCGCCTCCTCTGCGCAATTCGGATGACGCATCGAAAGGCTGAAAGATCCTCTATGAAATACAAAATTGCGGACACAGCCAATGCCTGACGACGTCAATCCCACGGGGCGGAGCACCACCCAATCTGACACCGAGGCCGCCGACCTGGAACAGCGCGAGCCTGAAGGC
>CAZGSX010000425.1:0-1205 GCA_964528475.1 uncultured Anaerolineales bacterium | reverse complement strand
TCTATCGTGGTCTCCAGCCTTGCGCAAGCGATCATCGAAAGGATCAAGCAGATGATCAGGCCTAGCCGCTGTGTCATGTCGCCTCCTCACCCCGCACGTGAAATGCAGGGGTCTGCTGCTAGCTCTACCTAGCGGGACCAGGGTGCTTCCATCGACAGCGGCTCTCCCAAGCCCAATGACCGAGTCGAAAGATGTCACCCAGTGCCCTCCCATAGCGTGTATGTTAGCACAGAATTCAGCGGACAATGGGTGAGCTGAGTTGGAGATGATGTTGTATCAAGTTGGACATAGTTGGCGCTGGGTTGGAGAAACACGCGAGTAGGGACGGCTTGGGTCGAGTGAACCCGGTGCTTGAGCCTCCTGTGGGGCCAGGTGTCCCTATGCGCCAACCTCAATCTCCGCCGGCGTTCCGTACCGTCGCTTTGGTTCTCTTGCTCACGCTCGCACCAGCCCGTGACCCCAGTGACGTCGAGCAGACGTGCAGCTCTCCGTATCCGGGAGTTCGTGCTCCCCAGCAACGGACCTCCTCAGGTACCCTGCGGTTTCCGTTACAGCCTGCGAGTCCAGGCAACCGACTTGGCCAGCTGTGCCCGCACGAAACGGCGGGTGGCCTTGTGCTGGCGCTGCGCTGCTAGTCGAATCTCTGTTGACCATGAGCCAGAAGCACCTGTGGCCTGTTCAGCGTTGGTAGATTGATGTAGACCCACATCTGCCGTAGGTGCATCTGGGCTCCTTTCGTGCCAGAGCTACCCTGAGATGCCCCCATCGTGACCACCCGCATCCCGCTCAGGGGGCTGTCGTCCAGGGACAGCCAGGCCCAGTCCAGCGCGTCTTTCAGCGCTCCGGACATACGCTGGTTGTGTTCGGACGTGGCAATCACGAGGGCATCGGTCCGGCGCACGAGCCGTCAGCGGAATTGTGCCCAGAGTCGACCACAGCATTCGCGTGTCCCGGCCGGCTGAGGACGACCTGGATCGGCAACCCCCACATGGAACGCCTCTCGGTCTCCCTGGGCTCGAACCCGGCCTCCTTGAGAGCTCTCTCAACCGGGATAGGCCGGCAGTCGACGTATTGTGGCAGCCAGTCATGCACCCATTCGTAGACCTGCACAGCGAGGCCAGCGTCCCGCTCCCGGGACAGGCTGACGACGCAGAGGCGCCCCGCCTCCGCAAGCACTCGCGTGCATTCCTCCAGCACCAGAGGGA
>CAZGSX010000424.1:0-1216 GCA_964528475.1 uncultured Anaerolineales bacterium | reverse complement strand
CAAGATCTAGAAAACCGTAGGTCTCTCGGAGCTCTGCCTTATCGGCGTCCGAGACATCAGGGCTTGCCAGAATGCGGGCATAAGGAGTCTGGGGGTCGTCATAGACTCGTCTCTTCCTACTGCCAACCTGCACCTTCTCCTTGAGCTTCATTACCGGGAGGAAGAAGTTTGTGTACAAGCGGAGCAAGGCATAGAGCCTGTTGAGAAGAGCCAACTGCTCGGGTGTGTCGTAGCGGTAGTAGCCAACGGCGCGACGCACGACAGACCAGTTTTTCTGTTCGATATGGGCGCTATCGTTGTTCTTGCCTGGTCGCCCACGGGTGAAGGTGATCTCCTCTTGGAGGCAGTAGCGAAGGAGTTGATCATTAATGAATTCGGATCCGTTGTCGGAGTCGATGCCCAGCAGTGGAAAGGGGAGCCGCCGACGCGCTGTCTTGATGGCGGCAAAAACGTGGATCTGAGCCTTGTTTCGTACCGCCACACACTCCGTCCAGGCAGTTTTCACGTCTGTGAAGCCCAATGTCCAAGCATGGTCTGCTCCGCGGATGATCCGCCCGCCGCTGTGGTCGACCAGATCCATTTCACAGAATCCGGGGCGATCCTCGGTCCAGTCCGCCCAAGTGCGGACGGGGATCTGGTGTTTGAGCAACGTGCCGGGCTTCGTATACCCCCGCCGCTTACCGGGCTGGCGTCGCCGACCAGCCAACAGTCGATCGATGGTTGCGGGACTGACTTGCTTGAGCTTCTGGTAGCATTCAGAGCTGACTTCGAGGAACCCCGATTTGTACAAACCTTGCAACTCAGCGTCGAGCGCTTTGCGCAATCTCTTTGAATTGATGTGATCGAACAACTGCGACAGAATGAGCAGTGCTCTGGCCTCCTCGGGGCCGTATATGGCTCGCCGTGGCCGTTTGATGGGCCCTTGGGACCGCTGCCTCCGGCCGTTGAGCAATCCAATCGCATACTTGCGATGGTAGCCGGTGGTCTTCACAAACCCATCCAGGATGGCGGTTCGTTCCTTTCTGCTTGCCTTGCGATACCGCTCCTTGAGCAGTCTGAGGTACTTCTCGTCCGTTCGACTCATAGGAATCCTCCTCTCTGGTAACATTTACTCGTGAGTAAACGAATACCCTAGGGTAACATTCTTAGTGAGTCAAGTCGAAGTCTTGGATACCAGCGCATCTGTGCTATAATTCGAGGTCACAAAGATGCCATT
>CAZGSX010000423.1:0-1221 GCA_964528475.1 uncultured Anaerolineales bacterium | reverse complement strand
GGGGCTTCTGTTGCTTCCCGAGCCCGCGCTGCCGGATATCCTCTCGGAGCCAATCATCCTCTTGATTCTCCCTGTGCATCCATCGACTGACGCGCCTCTCGTTCAAGCCCTGGGACGTTCCCATGAGACGCCCGGTGCGGGCGCCCTCCTGTACTGACCATGAGCCGGTCCTGATCTCTTCTATCTGTGCTACGAGGAGAACGAGCAGGCGCTGGACGGCTGCGTGGCTGTCTCGCTAGAGACGCACATTAGTCCATCGACGGACGCCCCGCGACTCCGACGCTTGAAAGCTACTATGACATCCTGAGAGAGCAGCTTGACTGTCTCATTAGGCCCCGCCCTGACCTGGCGGGGCTTTTTTCGTGAACTGGCCTATCGAGCCCAACACACCCTGGTTGGGCGAACGGCAGTAAGGCAGTATCCAGGGCAGCGATGGGCTCCAGCTTGCGTGGCGCAGCAGAACAGGGCGTCTCGGCAAAGCAAGAATTTAGTCCCAGCAGATCGCGTGGATCGGCCAACTCGGATAGCTGGCGGAGATGCGCCGGACAGCTGTGTCACACGGTTGACCCATTCGTTGGTTCCGTAGGCACGCGAACAGCGGCGCGTGCGTGGAACAGGTCACGTTGTCCAAGGCCACACCTCGGCAGCCAGGGGCCGTTGTGGCTCACCAGCACCTCTCTGACGCGGCGCGGTCCCTGCGGGTTCCTGGCGCCCGATCCGCTGCACGCAAGTCCAGGTCTGATCGATCCCCAGCTTGTGGAACGACCACGAGTGAGCACACCCCAGCATCATCCCTCAGGCTCAACCCCTCACCGCCGCTTCATCCTGCCGACGACAACAAACAAACGGGAGATCCCAGACATTCTGTGCGTCCTGATTGTCCTAACTGATATGGGCGTGCCCGAGGAAGGAGTCAGCGCGAGCCCAGGCGTGGTGCCGCATGCAGCACCGTGAACGCGAAAGGGACCACAGGCGGTTGTCGCCGAGGCTGGGAAAGAAAGGCATTCGCATAGTCAGCGGGGCTGCCACGAGCGCGACGTGGTTGTGTGACGTAGGACGCTAGTGAGCAGCAGGGGACACTGCGAGGAGCCCGCGACACACTTGCGACGGCAGCGCGGAGAGGATCACGGCACCGAGAGCACCCGGAGTCTCGTGCCCGCGTCCTGAGGATGCCGCAACAGGTACAGGAGGCCAGGCGCCGCCACCAGGCGACCGCGGCCC
>CAZGSX010000422.1:0-1228 GCA_964528475.1 uncultured Anaerolineales bacterium | reverse complement strand
GCAGCTCCTATGCGGCTGCTCCGCTGTACTCTCTCTCCAGCGGCCTCAATCCCCTGAGCGACCTCAGCGATTCAAGCGCTCCCAGCGGCTATGAACTCTAATGTTTCTCTTACGATGCTCCAACGCCATTCTAATGGACCTGATGTATAGGTAATGCCGCAGGGTTTGACTGGTCCCTGCAGTTGTGACTGGTAGTTCAGCGCGGGGCCCGGAAGGGAAGCGCGCCGGACGAGCTCTGGGACTGCCATGACCAACGGGCTGGAGCATGTCAAGTTGTAACCCCGTACTTGCTTCAGTCAAATCTCCACAGCCCGGCACCCTCGTTCGGCGATGTTGATCCCTTCTGGACGTCCAGCAAAACCTAATGGCGTTGTCGTGTAGGCAGTAGAGAACGCCAGCTGGGCCTGGGGCGGCGTACCCACCGTGCCCCGCTGCTCGTAGTATCCCGACGGAGGCCCGGTACCAGCTTGCTAAAGGAGACGATGCCTGATGCCGATCAAGGACCTGATTCCCTGGGGAAGGAAGAGGAGCAAGGCGAAAGTGCCTGTGAAGGTCACCGAACAGGCCTTGGCGACCCAGCCCGTAGACTTCGATCGTGCGCGAGAGTCCTGCTCACCATGGCGCGGCCTCGCACCCCTCGGTGCGCTCAGCGACCGGTGGGATCTCTTCGGACCGCGAATGGACATGGTGGAAACCCGCGGGGCGCTAAGGCTCAGCGTGGAAGGGCCCGGCATGGGTGCGGACGACATCGACGTCCACCTGCTCGGGAATCGGCTGGTCATCACGGAGGAGAAGCGTCGCGAAGAAGAGGGTGGAGGCCACCAGACGTACTACCTGCGACGCTCCCAGGAATCCTTCCGTCGCTCCGTCAACCTACCCTGTCCGGTCAACGCCGATCAGGCCGAGGCCAGGCTCAGCAGGGGCCTGCTGACCATCAGCTTGCCCAAGGAGGGGACGTCGGGACGAAAGCGGATAGCGGTGGGAAGACCATAGATCACGTGGGGCGGCGGACGTGGCGCCTCACCGCGTGCGTCAGGGGGGTTGCGCCCGGTCGGGCGTTGATGGCCCTCCGCAGCGCCCGCAGGGGGCTTGCTGGCGGACCGAGCGACGGCACCAATGTGTCCGTCAGCGATCTGCATGCGCGGGCGTCCGGCGGTCGATGTACGCCGAGGCTCGAGCAGGTCCTCGGGCTCCACACCGGGGAACTCCGGTCGGGGCATGAATGCCG
>CAZGSX010000421.1:0-1236 GCA_964528475.1 uncultured Anaerolineales bacterium | reverse complement strand
AGTCGCAAGGCTGGGTAGTGTGTGGACCTGGGGGCTATACGCGCTTCCCGCCCTCCCCAAGCGAGATCGCTCAATCAGCAACCTGAGGAGGTCTAAGATGGAAACGCGTATCATCGGCATCGACTTGGCCGTGAAAGCGCCCCACCGAGCCGTGGTGTTGGACCAACGCACCAACTCCTTCATCAGCGGCTTGTTCAAGTTTCGCAGCTACCCAGCAGACCTCGAACGTGTGCTGACCCAAGCGCAAGCCGGTATGTCGGCTGACGTCCAGGTCAAAGCGGTGCTAGAAGCGATCGGGATGGCGTGGTACCCGGTCAGCGTCTACCTGGAGCGCCAAGGCGTCATCGTCTATCGCGTCAATGGCCAGCAGACGGCCGACTTGAGAGAGGTGTACAACCGGTACACCAAGAATGATCGTCTCGACGCCCGCGTGTTGGCCCGTCTCTTGCTAGTTGCTCCGGAATCCCTCCATCGCCTGTGGATTCCTACGGGCGAGCAGCAAGCTCTGCAGCGAGCGTGCCGGGAAGTCGAACAGCTGACCCAGCTGGTGTCGGCTGGCAAGAACCGAGTGCAAGCCATCGACGACTGGGCCTGGCTCGGTTGGCCACTGAACGCTCCTTATGGCCCCCGGGCCCGATGGCTACGACAGCATTGGTACAATCCTTGGCGTGTCTGCTCTGCTGGCGCCGAAGCGATAGCTGACGCGTGGCGGAAGGATCACCCAGACAATCAGGAAGAACTGGACTGGCTCGCCGCCTTAATGAGGCGGGCTAAGCAGGTCACGGAGTTCTACGGCAGCGCTCAGCAGGTAGACTATGAGCGCCTACAGGCTTACGTTACACGCCAACAGCAACGCTGGCAACGGTTCGCTGCGGAGAAGCACCGTCTGCGACTACAAAGGGTTCGCCCCCTCTACCGTCGTTTGCGCCCTCATCGCTACTTGGAGACCCTCCAGGGCGTGGGGCAAGACAGTGCAGCCATCTACGTCGCCTTCATCGGTGACGTACGACGCTTCCCATCACTCCGCCACTTCCGGGGATGGAGTGGTTTGGTGCCCTACAGCCGTCAAAGCGGACAGGGTCAAGGCTCGGGCCTACGCCTTACCCAAGCTGGACCTGATCTGATCAAGGCCACAGCCTATCGCAACGCTGAGGTAGCCCGCCAGTGGGATCCCCAGATCGCTGCCATCTACTATCGGCAGATGATGGAGTACGGCAAGCATCACCTGCAGGCCGT
>CAZGSX010000420.1:0-1238 GCA_964528475.1 uncultured Anaerolineales bacterium | reverse complement strand
AGGTACAAGGCTATCCTCAAGTCTGCTTATCACCTGTGCGATGACCCCAGCGGCGGGATATCGTGCGCTTGAGTGCCTGGTGACGGGGCTCTGGTTCGTGCGTTGTGACTTGCGGTAGACTAGGAGTATACTACAATGGAACTGCTAGCTCTTGAGTATAGACATTGATCAAGGGGCGTGGGACGGGATTTCCGTCGCGAGAGGACGATTGATTCATCCGTGTTCGACAGGAGGAAGGAACATGAGGTACGTATACATCGCACTCTTGGTGATCTTTGCCGTCGTCATCCTTGTGTTCAGCTACCAGAACAGGACAACCGTTACGGTTTCATTCCTCAGCTGGAGCACTACGCTACCTCAGTTTGTGTTGGTGATCGGTGCCTACCTGCTGGGGATGGCCAGCGGCGGAAGCATGGTCGGCTTCCTGCGCCACTCCGTCTACGCGGCCACAAAGCAACCCGGCTCAGCGGCGGGTGGAAGAGGCCAGTAGGCGAACTGGCACTGACTAGGTCCGTCTCTCCTGTCGAGCGCGCTGATCGTGTCATCCGCCCTGTTGATGCTGTTGAGCACGGCTGGCGTCGATATTATCGCCTGCTGATTGGCGTGGGGGTGGCGGGCCTGGCGTTCAGCCTGGGGGCGCAGACGCTGATCAAGGACATCATCGGTGGCCTTTCCATCCTGGGGGAGAACCAGTATGCCGTTGGGGATACCACTAGTGTCGGAGGCGTTCTCCGGCTCCGTGAAGCGCATCACGCTGCGCAGCACCCGCATGCGCGACCTCGCCGCATATCGTCCGCAACAGCGAGGTGCGCATCGTCTCCAACCTGACCCGGGAGCGGTCGCGAGCGCTAGTGGACGTGGAGCTGGCCTACGAGGAGATCTCGATGAGGTCCTCCACCTTTTCGAGACCCTCCACGCCGAATTCGGAGAAGCCCCTGAATTCGCCCCTCACCTCATAGAACCACCACAGGTGATCGGACCAGTCGATCTGGCCGATTCCGCCGTCACCGTACGCGTCACGGTGAAGACGGAGCCCGAAGAGCAGTGGGGCATTAGCCGGACGCTCCAGAGGCCCATCCTCGGCATGAGCGATCGGGAGGGCATCGAGTGGCCTTGCCCACGCCAGGAGGTCGCCCTGCACAACCTCCATTCCCGTGGACGTGGACCCGACGAAGGCTCGCCCGCTCAGACCTATCATCCGTGCAAGCAAGGGCCTGATCGAGCACGGGCATTGCACT
>CAZGSX010000419.1:0-1243 GCA_964528475.1 uncultured Anaerolineales bacterium | reverse complement strand
TCAGTGCGGCCTGGAACCGGGCCGGCTTGTTGATAGTCATCACGTGGTTGCTTGTACCGGCAAGCCCGGGACCGCGGTGGCTATGCTCGACTACGGGGACCGGCTTCCCCATCCGCCAAGCACCATGGGCGTCGTCGTTCTGGCCATGGACCAGTACATAGCGCCGCCCGAACGCCACATCCCGCGCGGGGATCGTCTCTTCTGTCGCTACCCTGGCGCCGATCCTCGAGCATTTGGACGAGCTGCTCGGTGGCCCCGAAATGGGCTTCCCGTAGTTGCTCGCGTTCCGGCAGGATCCAGTCGTCGTAGCAGCTGGGCAGCAGTTCACCTTTGTACAGGGACAGCGCCTGCTCCAACAGTTCCCGAGCTGCAGAGGGGCCGCTCCCTAGTGACGCCTGCTCCGCCTCATCGAGCGCCGCGTAGAACTGGTTCACGTCCAGAATATACGGGGCGTCCGGCCGCCACCACAGAGTCTTTGCATCAGCGTGAAGGAAAGCGTTCGCGTCTGGTAGGGCTCGACGTAGGTGATAGAGCACGTGGCGCAGGTTAGTGCGCGCCTGGCCTTCGGTCGAATCAGGCCAGAAGAGAAAGGCTACGTGGGCGCGGGACTGGGGCACACCACTGTGGAGCAGCAGATAGGCCAAGAGCGATTGCAGGCGCGGTGTGTCTACGCCGGTGACGGGCGTGTCGTTGTCTGTAATGCGGAAATCGCCCAATAGCGAAACGCTCAGCATGGACCGCCTGCTCCGTCGGTGCTATTGGCTCATTCGGTACAACCGCAGGGCCACGGCACAAGCCGGGTCTTCTCGCCGCCCTTCAACCATGGCCCCAGTCGGCCGCGGACAGATCTGCCAGTCGCCATTCTAGCACAGATCACAGACAGCAAAATACTCGTAACGTCCGTTTGGTCCCTTCAACCCCTGCGTGAGCAGGGACACTGAGCCATCGAATGCCGAAAAAGGAAAGAACCTGGCCCGGGCAGTCCAGAATCATCCCACCATGGACACGGCACAGAACCCGGTGTGTGTGCAGGCACGCCCGTGAAGCGGACAGCCAGCTCGCTTTGGCCGTATGCTGGACGAATCAGGATGACGGCTTGATGGGACCAGCCCTTGGCAGTCTATGTCCGTCGC
Source organism: uncultured Anaerolineales bacterium (assembly GCA_964528475.1). Lineage (GTDB taxonomy): Bacteria > Chloroflexota > Anaerolineae > B4-G1 > B4-G1 > SKLM01. The sequence goes on along the minus strand of CAZGSX010000419.1, from coordinate 110 downwards.
CGTCATCCCACCGCCAGTCATCTACCTCCCCCATGGTCCTTAAGGGCCTGCCCGCGGGGGACGAGGGTGCTGCAGGCGCTTGGCCCCCGCCCACCGTGATGAGGGGGCTT
>CAZGSX010000418.1:0-1243 GCA_964528475.1 uncultured Anaerolineales bacterium | reverse complement strand
TGGGAGTGTCCGGACTGCGGTGTCGGGAAGGATATGTTCGAGAATCTGGGATGAGTCAGCCGGGCCCTCACGTGTTGATCAAGGCGTGCAGCAAAGCGAGGTAATCGAAGCCATCTGAATAGTCCGCGCATAGGGTCTCAGCTATCGACAATCAGGAGCCAAAGATGCCTGGTGAAGTTGATTCATGCGTAGAACCAGCAATGGGTCCCATCGAGCCTGAGGGGGCTCATCACCAAGAGGAAGCACCACCTTCAAAGGAGGGACAGCAAATGGAAGCAGCACGCGTGGGACAGCCAGCACCGGACTTCGAGACCTCGGCGTTTGTCAGCGGTGAGGGCTTCAAGAAACTGAGACTATCGGACTATCAGGGCCAGTGGGTGGTTCTCTGCTTCTACCCCGGCGACTTCACGTTCGTCTGACCGACAGAATTGGCGGCAGTTGCCGCCCGGTATGACGAACTGCAGGAGCTCGACGTAGAGGTGTTCTCGGTCAGTGTGGATAGCCCCTACAGTCACAAGATCTGGAACGAGGTTGAACTCTCCAAGATGGTAGAGGGCGGAATCCCCTTCCCTATGCTCTCGGATCAGGGCGGAAAGATCGGTGAGGTATACGGGGTGTACGACGAGGCGGCTGGTGTCAATGTCCGCGGTCGCTTCTTGATCGACCCGGATGGGGTGATCCAGGCTATGGAGGTGCTGACACCGCCGGTAGGACGGAATCCCGAAGAGCTTGTCCGTCAGATCAAAGCGTACCAGCATGTACGGGAGACCGGACAGCCCACGCCGTCTGGCTGGAACCCGGGGGACGTCAGTCTGAAGCCCGGACCGGATCTCGTCGGCAACGTCTGGAAGGTCTGGAAGCCGTAGGCGTAGGACCTTCAGGGTTGCTAGGTGACTCGGTACGGGGGGTTGAGGAGTCGGACCGGCTGTGGTTAAGTAGACGCCCACGGCCGTCGCGGTCCGGCGCCCTCCTCATTCCCACGAGAGCACGAGAGGAATCAGGCACCGCAGTTTTGAGGAGCCTCCGCGTGCGCACCCCAGGCGGACTGCGTTCCGTCTCGGCGCCAGGCAGGTAGGTCACGCGCGAGCTGCAGGAGGACCATTGGACAAGGACGCTCCGCAGATCAAGCGTTGCGGATACGGGTAAGATTTCACAAGCGAAGGAGGGCCACGGATGAAACTCGGAGAGAGAGTACAATCGGCAGACTGGAAGAAGGAGAAGCACGTACCGGTTTTGGAATGCC
>CAZGSX010000417.1:0-1250 GCA_964528475.1 uncultured Anaerolineales bacterium | reverse complement strand
GGTTGGCGGTGGAAGACGTCGTCGCCCACGCGGAAGCGGGGCACGTAGGGATCGTGGTAGCTCACCCGGGCGCCGCGCCTGAGGAGCAGTTCAATGACGCGCCTGGCGGGCGAGTTGCGCGGATCATCGACGTCGGGCTTGAAGGCCACGCCCAGGACGAGCACGCGAGCGTCCCTCAGCGGCAGGCCCTCCCTCGACAGGGCCTCGGTCACCAGCTCGACCACATGGTAGGGCATGGCCTCGTTGACCTCGGCGGCGAGCTCGATGAATTTGGTGTAGAAGTCGTACTCCCGCGCCTTCCAGAAGAGGTAGTAGGGATCGACGGGGATGCAGTGACCGCCGACGCCGGGGCCGGGGTAGAAGGGCATGAAGCCGAAGGGCTTGGTCTCCGCAGCGTCGATGACCTCCCAGAGATCGATCTCCATGCGCTCGCAAAGGAGGGCGAGCTCGTTGACCAGGGCGATGTTCACGGCGCGGAAGGTGTTCTCCAGCAGCTTGGTCAGCTCCGCGGCACGCGGGGAGGAGACGGGGTGGACGAGGGCACCCATCTGCCGGAGCAGATCGGTGGCCAGCTTGGCGCAACGGGGGGTGAGGCCGCCCACCACTTTGGGGGTATTGTAGGCGGTCCACTGGGGGTTGCCGGGGTCGATGCGCTCCGGGGAGAAGGCGAGGTGGAAGTCCTCACCGGCCCGGAGGCCGCTGCGCTCCAGGATGGGGAGCACGACCTCCTCGGTGGTGCCAGGGTAGGTGGTGCTCTGGAGGACGACGAGCTGCCCCGGTCGGAGGCGGGACTGGATGGAGTCGCTGGCGTCGCGGATGAAGGAGAGGTCCGGGGCACGCTGGGCGTCGTAGGGTGTGGGGACGCAGATGAAGAGGGCGTCGGCGTCGGTGACGGCGTCGTAGTCGGTGGTGGCGGTGAGGCGGCCGGATTCGACGTGGGGCAGGAGCTCATCGGTGGGCACGTCCTGGATGTAGCTGCGGCCCTCGGCGATGGCGTCAACCTTCTGGGGGTCGATGTCGATGCCGGTGACGGGGAAGCCGGCCTTGGCGAAGGCTGTGGCCAGAGGGAGGCCGACGTAGCCGAGGCCGATGACGGCGACGTGGGCGGTGCGATCGGTGATTTTGTCGTGCAAGGAGAGCATGGGGCCTCCGGTGCCTGGGTGAAAAGGAATAGGCCGGGCGGCGGCGCTGCCCGGGATTGTTCGATTCTCGAGTTGGTTAGGTTGCGGCGATTATACCATGGCTGGGTC
>CAZGSX010000416.1:0-1250 GCA_964528475.1 uncultured Anaerolineales bacterium | reverse complement strand
GTGTCCACCCGCAGGCACTCCAGCGCCCCCAGCTTGTGCCGCGTGGCCACCACGCGCACATTCTCCGCCCCCGCCTGCCTGATCACCTCCGGCGTGAACTGCTTGTTCCCTCGCCCGAAGATAAACCCGTTGCCCCCCAGCGGCGTGACGATGATCGCGCGCTTCTCGTACGTCTCAAACAGCTCAAGGATGGCTGCCTCGTTCACGTCCTTCCCCACCAGCCTTCCGTCGTGCACCGCATCCACCCCTAGAAGCGTCTTACGCAGCCCCAGCGCCTCGCTGATCGCTCTGATTGTCGTCCCCGGTCCCAGCAGGTAGAGAGTCTCCGCGTCCATCTGCTCCACGACGAAGGTCGCGATCTCCCTCTTGGCCTCCTCCACGGATTGGGTGCGGCTGGAGGCAACCTTGCCGTGCTGCAGGAACCCGTCTGCCTGCGGCACCAGCAAGTGGCCGTAGTGTCGCACCTCTAGGCGATCCTCCCGGAAGGCCTTCTCGTCGATGTCCAGGACCTCCTGCTCCGTGACGCCCGTCCCCTCCACAAAGGCGTCCACCAGCTCGGCGGCCGCCCTGGGATTGAGGGCGAAGGCGGCGCTGTAGACCTTGACGCCGGCGGGCACGGCCACTACGGGGATCTCCGCATCCACCGCGTCGTAGATGTCGCGGGCCGTGCCATCTCCGCCCACGAAGACCAGGAGCTCGGCACCCTGTTCCATCATCGCGCGCGCGATTTGTTTAGTGTCTTCGGCCGAGGTCTGGTTGCCGATCTCCCCCACGACCGTGTGCGCGATGCCCGCCCTCTTGGCGTGGCGCGCGCCCATCTCTTCGGGGGCTACCAGGAGGGTGATCTCCTCTCCGTGATCCAGGTGATTCAAGAAAGCGGCTGTGCGATCCGGCGTCACCGGGTCCGCGCCCAGCTCCAAGGCCCTGTTGTAGAGCTCGCCGTCCGTGCCCTTGAGCCCCACACTGCCGCCCATCCCGGCCACGGGGTTGACGATCAGGCCCACCGTCTTTCCAGTTGATGGCATTACCTCTGTTCCTTTGTCAGGTGTCAAGTCGCGCGTCGAGGCCACCTAGCCCACCCTAATGCATCGGGCGATGCGCGGCGGCTCTACCAATCGCCTCTCCCACGCTGCACACGTGTGATCGTCCGTCGGGTAGCAGACCCGACCTACAATGATCGACTATGTAGGGCGGCCCAGGCGGCGTCCGCCCGCTAACCGCCTTTCCCACATTGCGCACGTGAGCGTCTG
>CAZGSX010000415.1:0-1258 GCA_964528475.1 uncultured Anaerolineales bacterium | reverse complement strand
CTGTTGGACCCTGGCCTCTCGCGCCAGGGTCGGGCCCTCCAATCGTCCCTGCAGGGAGCGGCATCTGCGGGGACCGAACAACCAGCTTGACAGCAGTTTCGGCGTGCCGGAAGCAATTTCATCCGGTCGAGCGGTGCGCCCTTCTATCCTGGGCGACGCCCGCTACGTCACACCCCAGCCGCGCCGGAACGCGGACCCAGTATCGAAGAGGAAGTCCCTCACGGCCGCCACCTTACCCCCTCGGACGGTTATGACTGTGACGCCGGAGTTCTCGCTCGTCCATCCCTCTCGGTTCGTGAGCCGCTGAGTCCAGCGCACGGCAAGCACGTTGTTGCCGATCAGGTCGAAGCTGTTCCGGGCGCAAATATCCTCGAGCTCGAATCTGATCTCCGGGAACTGCTCAAAGAACCGCGCAAACCAGGCTTCTACGGCGGGCTTGCCCTGGCAGGTGCCGCTCTCCGGGATATCGCCCGGATAGACAAACACGCCATCCTCGTGCCACCCCGCCATGAACTGTTCCAGATCGCGGGCGTTGAGCGCATCGAACGCGCCGGCGATCGCTCTCTTGGCCATCAGTGTACCGATCACAGCTATCTCCTTTCGGGGCTTGACGCACTCCCCTCACATCCGTTGTCCTTTGGCCCCACGCCAGAGCGCACTACTCTCGCACGTGTCGAAGGGCCGCTTGCAGCTTTGCTGCCGATTCGGGATGGATGGTCCGAATCGCCCGTTGGATCTTTCCCTCTCGAACAAGGTACCGCTCAGTGGCCACGCTTGGCGCCACGCCGAGCTGGCGTGTCGAGTCGCACCAGGTGCGGGTCTCCGTTGTGACCACGTCTCCCTCCATCTTCAGCATCTCAACTTCGACTCTTAGGTGCTCAGCGGTCCGCTCTTCAAACCAGGTGCGCAGCTGTTCCTGCCCCTTGAGCGTCCCCGGTCCGCCCGCCGAGACACCAATCAGCGTATACTCGACGTCATCAGCGAAGTTCGCCAGCGCCGCGTCCAGATCACCTGCGTTGAGTGCCTTTATGCTTAAGAGCACCACATCCGTAGGTCCCGTCCCGTCTACGCCTCTTGAGGCTCCTTGGATGATCATCCTTTCTCTCCGACTTCATTCTACTCCACGACCGTCAAATCAGCGCGAAACCTGCGTCAAATCCGCGGCGGATCTGCCAGACATAGGGTAACTAGCCGCCTGTAGCAGGCAGAGACAAGGAAGGCATGAGCAGCATCGGCGCAGCCTGGCGATGATCAGCGG
>CAZGSX010000414.1:0-1263 GCA_964528475.1 uncultured Anaerolineales bacterium | reverse complement strand
CGTTCCTCCACCGCGTCGAGCGCAAGGTCACCAAGACAGCCACCGTCTCCTTCAAAGGGAACCGCTACACCGTCCCCGCCTACCTGCGCGGGAAGCGGGTCGAACTCCGCTACGACCCCTTCGATCTCACCCGTATCGAGGTCTGGTACAACGACGCTTTCCTGGAGCTTGCCCAGCCTGAAGAAATCCTCACCATTAGCCACCCCGACATCGAGCTTGACCCTGTTCCCAACCCACCTCGCAACTCCGGCCTCGATTACCTGGCCTTGCTGCGTATGGAGCGTGAACGTCTCATCCAGGAGCAGCTTGACACCATCCACTTCACGCAACTCGATCCGTCCAACCCAGAGGGGGACACGCCTGATGATAACTCTGAATGACTTCTACGGCTTCCAACAGACTCCCTTCACCAAGTCCATCGCCACCGAGAACCTCTACCCCTCCCGTGGGCACCAGGAGGTTCAGGGCCGCCTCACCTTTGCCCTCCAGGAGCGCCTCCCGGCTCTCATCACCGGTGACGTGGGCACCGGCAAATCTACCGCCCTGCGCGCCTTTGCTCAGTCCCTAGACCGCAACGTCTACCGCGTCGTCTATCTCTCCAATCCATACCTCACGGTCCCATCTCTTTACCGCCAGATCCTGCTGGCCCTCCAAACCGAGCCAGCCTTCGGCTTCCGCCGTCTCCTCCCTCAGTTCCATACCCTTGTCGCCGACTTAGCCCGCAAGGGCCGTTACGTGCTTCTCGTCGTTGATGAGGCTCACTTGCTGCCCCCCGAGCTCTTCGATCAGCTCCGCTTCCTCCTCAACCAGGACATGGACTCCGCATCCACCATCACCCTCGTCCTGCTCGGTCAGCCCGACCTGGCGCACAAACTCAGCTTCGCCCCTTACGAGGCCCTGTACCAGCGCATCGCCGTCCGCTATCAGCTCCCTCCCTTCAACCTGGAGGAAACCGCTGGGTACGTCAAGCATCACCTCCGTGTGGCTGACCACCAAGGCTCCGTTTTCAGCGACAGCTTCATCAGCGGCGTCTTCCATCATACCAAAGGCGTCGCCCGCAAGATCAACAACCTGTGCCGCAGCGCGCTTCTACTCGGCGCCTCCGAGCGCAAGCAAATCCTCGACGAAACGGACCTCAAGCGCGTCATCCGTGACTTAGAAGGACCGGTGACTTGATGGCTGCCTCTCTCCTTCTCCGCCGCGCCCGCTTCGCCCGCGCTTGTTGGTGGCTGGCCCTGGGCATCGCCATCCTGCCCCTCAAGC
>CAZGSX010000413.1:0-1264 GCA_964528475.1 uncultured Anaerolineales bacterium | reverse complement strand
GGTCAATCAGTTCGGCGACGCGTCCCCGTGGTGCCCCGCGCAGGCTATAGCCGATGAGGGCGTCCACGACAAGTGTAGAGCGGCGCAGCACGTCCTCTGTTCGGGCTTGATCCACCGGCTCCACGCCCGCCGCTCGAAGAATCCGAAGCTGATGGGCCGGGGCACCCCTCAACTCGGCCGGTCTCTTGCTCAACAGGATCGAGACCCGGAACCCACGATTGCGGAGATGCCGCGCGCAGCAGAGACCTCCACCCCCGTTGCCGCCCGGGCCGGCCAGGATGGCTACCTCGCCTCTTTGACCGGGCCTTCTACCGCCGCTTAAGTCACGCTCAGGGGAGGTTCGCTCCGATCCAACCATGTCGATCACGTTCAGCGCCAGATTGCGGCCCGCGTTCTCCATCATCTGGAGGATACTGAGGCCGAATTCCTCCACTGCGATGCGGTCAACCTCCTGCATCTGCCCGGCGGTGACCGCCGGCACAGGGAGACCCTCGCTTGTCTGGAAGAATGAGTCGGTCATGAGGAGCCCTCCTCTGCATACTGCCTGGCAAAGAACTCGGCGTAGTAGCGTGGCCACGGCGTGCCTGGGGCCTCGTCCGTCTGCTTCTTGCTGAGATGTACCAGCAGATAGACGAGTTCGCTCTTGGTCAGTTCGGCACCCAGTAGAGCGGGCAGCTTGTCCATCAGCCAATCCGCGTACCACAGTGGCCACTCCGGATCAACACCATCGGTGTCGAGGAATGCCTCGTGGTGCTTCTGCCCGACCTCCTGAAACAGCTTCTCTAGCTCTACGATCAACTCTGCCATGTCATCTCTCCAGTTTGAGGAGGGAGGCCGAGCCGCTCCGCGAAGGCGGCACGGGAAAGAGCCCATTCTCCATGTTCGGAGACGGCGAATAGGTCCCAGGAGCACCAGTCTTGACTTCAGGGACGAGGCTGGTCCTCTCGGCGACCTCGCAGCGATACGTCACCGGATCGAGCGTGGCCACGTTCTCAGTCCTCCAGCGATGAAAACAGGTTGTTCAGCGACTCGGCCAGCGTTGGATGGGCTAGGACGGCGTCGCGCAGCGTCGTGTAGGGGAGGTTCCCCAGCATTGCCACCTGGAGCACTGAGGCTACCTCACCGCCCTCCAGACCGAATACGGCGGCGCCGAGGATCCGGTCAGTCTCGGCATCGACCACCGCCTTCATGACCCCTCGCGCCTCATCCACCTCTAGCGCGCGGGCCACGTGGCTCATCGGCATCTTCGCCACACGGATGTCAT
>CAZGSX010000412.1:0-1273 GCA_964528475.1 uncultured Anaerolineales bacterium | reverse complement strand
CTGTGGAAGACCCTAAAAACAGAAGACAAGGATATCGCGTTTATGTTTGACAATTTGAGGCGAAGTACGGCGCTTCAGCAGCTTGCTCGATGGAAGTTCAACAACCTCGTTACCGATGAGGAGATGAAGTCCTTTTCTGACGGAACACTTGAGAAGGTAAACGCGTTCATGCAGGTTTGGCGATAAACAGAAGAGAGCTACCTTTCACGGGCCCTAATTTCCAGCGCTACTTTCCCACATCAAAAACATACCCCTTCCCGCGGATATTCTTCACCCACTCTCTATCACCAGAGAATTTCTCAAGCTTCTTCCTGAGCCTGCTGATCATGGGTCGTAATATCTCAGGAGCTCGGCCTTCGGCTACTTCTTCCCTTTTCACTTCCATGACCAGTTCCTGGTGTGTCAGCACCCGGCCCCGGTTCTCAAGGAAGGAGACTCAACATCAAACCTTCATTTGGTGTGTACATAACACCCTCCTCATACTTCCAGATCTCCATGCTGTCCAGCCCGAACATCACCTCCCTCAATCACAATCATCCACCTCGGAGGGCACATCAGATTCTTCAGTTCCTCTCGATCTTATGAAATTTTTGAGTGAGAAGCCCCCTGATTTAATAAAATCTTCTTCTATTCTCGTTAGGCTCTATACGACGAAGCTCACGATCAGCTGCTCAACGAGCCTAGCAACTTCCACAGCAGTCTCCAGTTTAATCACGACATTAACCACGACATTTTTCAACCAATCACGACATTTGATTGCTAACAAACTCCCTAATAAATGTCCTCTACTACCCTCCCCTTGCGATATAGCGCACATTCCGCCCTTCTCCCACTTTCGTTGCCTGGTCATATTCCACCAACTCATTCAGATCCCGGAGCGCAGTGCGCGATGTAATGTCAAACAGTTCCCGATATTGGCGGTTGGTCATTTCTACCCCCTCATTCACCATAAGCCTTAACGCCTTAATTTGGCGTTCATTCAAACCCAACTCTCGCAGGTCCATTCTCCCCTCTTCAGGGATCAGATCTAATATGTCTTCCCCTGGCCCATAGAATGTCACTCGAAAGCTCTCCCCAACCTCCTCAAAAATGGGTTCTTGCAGGCCATGCTCCTTCATCAATCGCCGCATCCGCTTGATGCCCGTGTTCCACGCTTCTATGTATCGAATATTGAACAACAGATCAGCAAGCAGCTGGTTTCGCAAGACATGATCCTCGCCCAATGTCTCTATCGTCAAAGGGGGAGGCAATGGTCCCGGGCTTTGAACCTCTA
>CAZGSX010000411.1:0-1295 GCA_964528475.1 uncultured Anaerolineales bacterium | reverse complement strand
GCCGATTCGATTAGGATACTCTGCCAGTCTGGACTACAATATGCTCACGGGCGAGAAACCTCAGAACGGGAGATTATGACAAATGGGAGCTCTGGAACGCATCACGTTTGACCCCGAAGTCAAGGGAGGACGGGCATGCATTCGCGGCACGCGCATGACCGTCTCACTGATCCTGAATCTAATCGCCAATGGAATGACCCAAGATGAGATCCTAGAGGCCTATCCCTACCTGGAGTCAGACGACCTCCAGGCTGTTCTGCGCTACGCCGCCTGGCTGGCTGACGAGTCGCTTCACGTCTTGGATCGCCGGCGACCGTGAAGTCCGTGGGCGACCCAAGCATCTCACCTCGGAGGGTTGCCTTTCCTGGTAGCTCGCGTATCCGCCTTGGTGCGCGAGTCAGGGCCGGATCGTCTGCCCAATACGCAGATCACAGAAGAGGCCCCGCGCGAGGGCCAGGTGGTGCCTACGCAGGATCTGGATAATGGCGACGCGCTCGCCGCTCACTGAGCTCCGGAACGCCTCAAGCACCGCCGAGAGCCATCGCGTGGGATGCCAGGCGGGAAATGTCTTGCTTGCGTGCGCCGGGCGGCGGCGATGGGACGCTGATAGGCTGAACGTGCCGTGTCCTCGGTGAATGCTACACGGTGACTGCTCGCTGAGGCCGCTCGGCGACCCGCGGCATCCACATCGCCTTTGCCAGTCTTAAGCAGCTGCTAGTCAAGCCCCGCGCGCTCGGCAAGCTTGCTCGTCATCTGGTGCAGTTCTCCCGTCGCTCTGTTCTTCCCGTACGACGAAACAGACACGCTCAGCCTCTGCTCCCGCCCCGACCGTTCGTTCCACCGTGCGCCCGATCGTGGGCATCAGGCGAGCCTCCAGCCAGTCCTTGGCCCGATAGTTGGGGACCGCCACAATCAGACTACCGTCTCTGCACTCGACGCCCTGGCTGTCCTCTAGCAGCGTCGCGAACGTGGCACGTGTGAGCTGCAGCTCCAGCTCAGCCAGTATCCTCTGCCACATCTCGGCCGCCTCGCTGGTCACACTGGCGCGGGAGATGTTCTCCACTACCGGGCCACCGCCAACCGTGAGACGATGAAAGACTCCCTGCTGCTCAAACAGCTGCTGGAGCTCTTCCTTGGCCCCTACCAGCTTTTCATAGGCCTCATCACTGTCTGATATCGCTTCCAGCGTGCATCCTCTCTGCTTGAGCCAGAAATTGGCGGCTGGGGAGACGCGCTCGCGCACCAGCTCCTCCAGCATCGCCAGATCCACATGACCATGGCCGAAGGGCCCACGA
>CAZGSX010000410.1:0-1305 GCA_964528475.1 uncultured Anaerolineales bacterium | reverse complement strand
GGCCGACGCAGACGGCGGTGCGCCTTCCTACGTGGCCGACAACCCGGTCCACGCACTCGATCTCGCCTTCTCCGCGGACGGCGTCAGCGTGGCGCCGGCCGGCAAGGGGGCGGAGGCGAATGGCGCCGCGGCCTGGAGCTGGGGGCTGCGTCTCACCGGCTATGGCTACGATGGACGCGTACGGCCGCTCGTCGACCCGCCCGGCATGAAGGTCAACGGCCAAGAGCTCGCGTACGCGCGCGAGGCTTTGACCGAGTGGTACGTCAATGACGAGCGCGGGCTGGAGCAGGGCTTCGTCCTGGAGGCCCCGCCGCCTGGGGGAGGGGCGGGGAAGGCACTCGTGCTGGACATGGCGCTGGACACCGGCCTGGTGCCGGTGCTCAGCGACGACGCGCAGAGGATCGACTTCATGGCGGGGGCCGGCGGTGCCGCCGTCCTGCGGTACACGGACCTGGCCGTCGTCGACGCTGACGGCAATGAGCTCGCCGCGCACCTGGCTGTCTCTACTCGGTCCCTGACGATCTGGATCGATGACGAAGGCGCTGCCTACCCCTTGTTGGTGGATCCGGTCGTGATCACGCCCGAGTGGACTGTCGAGGGCGACCAGGCGGACGACCAGCTTGGCTTCTCGGTGGCCACAGCAGGCGATGTGAACGGCGACGGCTATGACGACGTCATCGTGGGCGTACCCGGCTATGGTACAGACGTGGGGCGAGCCTACGTCTACTACGGCTCGGCCTCCGGTCTCTCCACATCACCGGCTTGGTCCGACGAGGGCACGTGGGAAAACACGCGATTCGGCGCCTCGGTGAGCACGGCCGGCGATGTGAATGCCGATGGCTGTGACGACATCATCGTCGGCGCACCGAGAGATTCAGATGGCTATGTCTACGTCTATGAGGGATCGGAGGACGGGCTGTCGGCGTGGCCCAACTGGGAGATGGGGATAGCAGAGCCTCAGTATGGGTCCTCCGTGGGCACGGCCGGTGACCTGGATGACGATGGCTATGCGGACGTCTTCGTCGTATCGCCCGGCGGCAGCGGCCTGGTTCGCATCTACCTTGGCAGTGCCTACGGGGTGGGTGACACGGCTGAGTGGGAGGTAGCGGGCAAGGCTGCCGCCGCGGTCGGGCGCGGCCTCGTCATCGGCCAACCTGATTACACCAATGGGCAGACGGGTGAGGGCCAGGTTCTCTACTACGAAGCCTGGTCCGATTCCGGACTGAACCCCACGGGCTGGCACTACGAGAGCAACGTCGTTGGGGCTCACCTCGGTCAATCCGTGAGCACGGCCGGCGACGTGAA
>CAZGSX010000409.1:0-1308 GCA_964528475.1 uncultured Anaerolineales bacterium | reverse complement strand
CGCCCATTGTATCATTGTCGCCGCTAGTCAGCCAGCGCTGGAGATGGGTGTCTTGGAGATGACACCATCGATCCGCTGTAAGAGGCCTACGCGTATGGAAGCCCGGGTACCGCGGGCTGAGACATCGGGGCGGGCTGCACACAAGAGAAGAACCGCCTTTCAGACGGTCCTCCCGGGGCCTGCTTAGCGGACTGAGCGGCCGGTCTCTTACGAATGTCCCACCTCATCTACGTCGCCCAGCGAGGCCAGACCCTGGCGCAGAGCGTAGAGCGCCGCCTGTGTGCGGCTGGCCAGGTGGAGCTTCCCAAGGATGTTGCTGACGTGAGTCCGCACGGTCGCTTCGCTGATCATCAGCTCGGCGGCGATCTCCTGGTTGCTCAGCCCTCTGGCCACCACCTGCAGCACCTCCACCTCCCGCTCCGTCAGTGGGTCCGGCGTGCGTGGCCGATCCAGAGGGCGCGATAGCTCCTGAAGCACCTTCCGGGCGACAGCGGGTGACAGCGACGACTCACCACCGTAGACCTGGCGAATGGCTCGCACCAACTCCTCCGGTCCTGTGTCCTTCAGCAGGTAGCCTAGTGCCCCCGCCTTTATGGCAGGGAAGACATTCTCGTCAGCGGCAAAGCTAGTCAGCACCAGGATCCGCGCCTCAGCGTTCTCCGCGACCACCCGGCGTGTCACCTCGATGCCGTCCATCCTCGGCATGAGAAGATCGATCAGGATCACGTCAGGCCGCAGGGCTTCGATCTTCTCCAGTGCTTCCTGACCGTCCCGGGCCTCCCCTACGGCCTCGACATCGTCCACCGTTGCCAACAGAGCGCGGATGCCGCCCCGCACCACGCCGTGATCGTCCACCACCAACACGCGAATCGGCCTGGCCTGATCGCCCGTCCGCCTGACGTCGTCTGTCCTCTGGCCCTCGTCTGTCCCCTTCATTCAGGCACCTCCGCAGTGGCTTGTGACCTCTCATCTTCTGCCTCGATGATCACCTTAGTATCCATCCCGGTCAAGCCCTGCCAATCAGATCAGCTGAGATCGAGTTCAAGGCTCCCTCATCACAACCATCACCGTGATATCATCAGACCGAGGGACATCGCCCACGAAGCTGTGCACCTCCGCGATCACCCGGTCCTGGATGTCCCGGGCCGAACGTCCCAGACTCGCCCGGGCGACCGCCAGCAATCGCTCCTCCCCGAAAAATGCCTCGTCTCGGTTCTGCGCCTCCGTGACGCCATCCGTGTAAAGCAGTAGTGTCTCCCCGGGTGCCACGGGAACAGCGCCTCTTTCCCAGGCCTCGTCCCTGTAGAT
>CAZGSX010000408.1:0-1309 GCA_964528475.1 uncultured Anaerolineales bacterium | reverse complement strand
CCCAAAAGGGGCTCTGAATATTGGTGCCAGCGTGCTGACAGGGAGCTGTTTGAGTTACTCTTTTTATTGTCAGTGAACCTGATATTATTACCTTAATGGACCAACAACCATATATTCTCCCAGGAGAGAAAGATGAGCAAAACATACAGCCGCTCCGATTCTAAGGTAGAGGTCAGTGGGTTTGAGGCCCGGTATTACGATTTACTGATGAATGTCATCACTGGCGGAACGTATCCCTTCTTTATACGTAAGGCCGTTCGAGAAATGTGCATCCAACCCGGGGATGAAATCTTGGTTCTCGGTGCTGGTACCGGTCGCAACATTTGTCTGATGGATCGGTATCTCGATCATAACGGGCGCATCATCGGCTTGGATATCGGTCGGGAAATGTTGAAACAAGCCCAGCGGCGCTTTGCCGACCATCCCTATATTTACATCAAAAACCAACATATCGAAGAACCGCTCCCATATCGAAACGAATTCGACAAGGTGTTTATTTCTTTTGTGATTCACGGCTTTATTCAAGAAGACCGCTTGAAAATCATTGCCAATGCCCGGCGAGCTTTACACCCTGGCGGCGAGTTTATCATTTTGGATTACAACGAATTTAATCTGAACCAGTCGCCTTGGCCGGTCCGTCTTGCTTTTAAGGCAGAGTGTCCCCTGGCGACCGATTTTATTGGACGGAATTTACAAGCAGTGCTTGCAGAGCAAGGGTTTGATGCATTTCGGGTCCATTTACATTATATGGGGTATGTGCGCTTGCTTTCAGCGCGTAAAGCGAATGATGTCCTGATGAAAGAGAACCCCTACGAAGTGGGTACCTCATAACTCCAATGATGGGATAAAATTTTAGGGTGCTATTCCCATTGATAGTGAATTTTACAACTACTTTTTCAGGCTTCCTGGTGCTGGTTAGGTAGCATGCCTAACAGGTTAGTATGGCTCTAACGGTACAAACGAATCGGTCTCTCTAGATTAACTGAAGCAATAGATTGTATGTTGTGCGAAACGGGGTTGGGGGAGTGAGTGGTCAGGTGCGGTGGCTACGCCATTTACAATGAGTGTTGGGAATATACTGACAGCAGGATTTAGAAGCCATTGGTGCCCCACGGTTTTGTGAGCAAAAAGACACCAAACTTTAACCAGGAACCCACCCTGTGGCTTTTTGGGGGGCATGTAGAGGCTTTTCTCAGTACAAGAGCGCAAACGACGGTTTATATATAGAAAGAACGTTTCGCCCACACTAACCCAGGGGTTGTGCACCATGAGAGCACATTTAAATAAACAGATTAAAAAGGCACAAAGT
>CAZGSX010000407.1:0-1311 GCA_964528475.1 uncultured Anaerolineales bacterium | reverse complement strand
CTCCTCCTCCGGCGCGACGGCCTGGCGCGCTGCGTCGATACCGGCCAGCTCGTCCGCCATCTGCAGGTCGAGCATGTCCAGCTGGTCCAGGGCGTGCTGCCCGCGCCTCTCCGCGCTGAGATACTCGAGGACATCCGTCATCGGCCTAGACCCCCAGCGCCCTCATCGCCTCGGCCTGCCAGCCCCTGAGGCGCTTGGACGTCTCGTCGATTCTCTCCTCAGCCCGTCCGGATCCAGCGACCTGATCGGCGAGCTGTGCCAGCTTCTGCTTGGCCTCCTTCAACCGGGAGACGGCTTCAAGCAGCTTCTGCGATTCCTCAGCCCCCGTGATGTTGCCGTCCGCCACCACCTGGCGCACCTCTTTGACGGCATCCAGCGCCCCGTCCTCGATCTCCGTCACCGCAACCAGCAGGGGCTCCGCCACGCTGAACACCAGCTTGGCCACCTCGTCCGCCTGGCTTGGATCGTGCCAAAGGATGTGCTGGTAGACGAGCAGGTCGTCCTCGGCCACCTGGGACCGCCCGTCCAGGAAGGCCAAGGCCTTCAGGACATCCAGTGACTCCTTGTAGCGTCGATCGGACGCCACGATGCCGCGCTCCGACAGCGCATGGCGGATCCTGTTGACGGCCTCCAGAGCGCCACCGGGCACGCCCACATTGGCGGCCGCCTCCTGGGCCTCCAGAAGGTCATCGCGCGTCAGCATCGGCGTCATATCCCCCACCGTCCCGGTCATCATCCGGGTGAAGTTGCTCGAGTCCCTGACGTAGTCCACCTCGAGCCGGATCGTGAACCGATCCCACAGGGCCTCCAGCGCCTGTTCGCCGCAGGGCACCTCGTTGGAGGCCCCGATCAGGCTGACCAAGGGCGTCCTGGTGGGCGTGCCGTTGTTATAGAAAAGGCGCTCCTGCATCAGCGAGAGCATCGTGTTGAGAATCGCGGGCCCTGCCTTGAACACCTCATCGATAAAGGCCAGCTCCGCCCCGGGGATCTTGCCTCGGGTGATCCGCCGGTACTCCCCTTGCTCCAGGGCGGAGATGTCCAGCGGTCCAAACAGCTCCTCCGGCACGCTGAACTCGGTCAGCAGCCACGAGAAGTACTCAAGATCGCCCAGCCCCGCCGCCAGATCGCGGATCAGGGCTGACTTGGCGGTGCCAGGCGGGCCAATGAGCGCCACGTGACGGCGGGCGATGATGGCGGCCACCAGCGTCTCGATGATCTCGCGCCGCTCGACGTAGGACGCAGATAGCTTGTCGATCAGTTGGTTGAACAGGCTCATCGTGTGCTCCTTTCCTCTTCTGCAGGCAGCGCCAT
>CAZGSX010000406.1:0-1318 GCA_964528475.1 uncultured Anaerolineales bacterium | reverse complement strand
GCACGCCCCGCAGGTTCCGATCTGCGTGCAGCAGGGCCAAGAGGGGATCCGGGCCGGCAGCACCGATGGCAGGAGGTGTGGTATGAAGGCATTGTTGATCATGGTGGGCATTGTTGTAGCGCTTGCCCTGCTAGTCGCGCTGGGCTTGCAGATCACGCCCAGACCCTTCCCGGCTTTCGCAGACCCATCGGGCCCGGTGACGCGCATGCCGGTGCCCGATGGGCTGCCCGCGCCCGTGGAGCGCTTCTATCGGGAGCTGTACGGTGACGAGGCACCCGTCGTCAAGTCGTTTGTGGTGAGCGGGCGCGCCAGGCTGCGCATCATGGGGGTGACATTCCCGTCCCGTTTCCGTTTCACCCACGTCGCCGGGCAGGACTACCGCCACTATATTGAGACGACGCTCTTCGGCCTACCCCTCATGAGGGTCAACGAGCACTATCTGAACGGCAGGAGCCGCCTGGATCTGCCATTCGGGGTTGAGGAGGGACCGCAGGTCGATCAAGGAGCGAATCTGGCGCTGTGGGCCGAGTCGTTTTGGGCGCCCTCGATCCTGATCGCCGACCCACGCGTGCGCTGGGAGGCCATCGATGAGGAGACGTCCGTGCTGCTGGTGCCCTTCGGCGAGGAGGAGCAGCGGTTTGTAGCCCGCTTCGATCCCGACACCGGCCTGGTGCGTCTCCTGGAGTCGATGCGCTACAAGGGGACCGATAGCGACAGCAAGACTCTGTGGATCAATGAGATCCTGGAGTGGGGCGAGATCGACGGCAATCCGGTGCCCATAGTCAGCGCGGTCACCTGGTACGATGAAGGCAGCCCCTGGGCGGTGTTCAGCGTGGAGGAGACTCGAATCAACGTCGAGGTTGATGACTACGTGAAGGCCCGAGGGCCGTGACCGGGCCTCAGGGGTCGTATGGGACCAGGTGAAATGTGCGGTCGTGCACCGGAGGGGCGGAAGGGATGGAGGCGGGCCTGGAGGCGCGCCACGCGGCTGCCGGGCGACTACCCACTCGACGATACATGGCAGGCAGTCCAGAGCGAGAGGAGCACGGGTGCGGGTACGTCACAACCCGACGGGGGCGCCGTGATATCTGGGGCCAGGACCCAGCCGTGGGGGGCGGGTGGCGGGGTAACGTGGCTGCTCCTCGCCCTAGCCTGGGTAGGGGCGAGGGGGAATCCGACGGTCTTCCGTCTGCCCGGCCCGTGAGACGTACGCCTTTCGGCGCCCGGCTGCGTCAGCAACGATGGGACACGGGTGGAGGGCGCCGGCCTCCTCCCTGATGTGGAGATGCAGTGGGCGGTGGAGGATCTGCGTCAGAAT
>CAZGSX010000405.1:0-1319 GCA_964528475.1 uncultured Anaerolineales bacterium | reverse complement strand
AGACGTCCGGTGACGATACGCATGCGGCTGGACGCCTTTCCAGACTCGTAGCTGGTGACGTGAACTATTGTACCACGTCTGGACTTGAACGAAAGATGCGAGGGCGGCCCTATGGGGCTGGGGTGATACACGCACTGCTACCGATTTGCCACCACCCGCCGCACTGACCCATGCTGCGCGTTCGGTGGGAGGATCACACCTCCTCCACAGCTGGATGTGCCGACCATCCACGTCTTGTCTGCGCAGACGATGTCCATGCCTCGGTAGCGCCGTTTCGTCCGGCCCCCTCTACTGCGTCGTCATAATCATCGGGCACCCATGCGAAGATGTCATACATGCCGTCAAGGCCAAGACGGCCGTCCCAGATCCTGCCTCCCTAGAGCGATGGTCACCTTGTGCGTGTCGTTGTCAACCAGGATTATGCGTCCGCCTTGCGTGCTGTCGCCATCCCCCCAATTTGTCATGCCCGAGCGCCACCCTGGTGCCACGAATCTAATACCTGGCCGCGGGCCAGCCGGATCGGCCCGTGCGGCTCGCGGTAGGTTAGGCCTATCGGATTCACGCGCGGCTCGACGTGCGCGAACTGCGCCAGCAAGGCGAAGATGAACGAAGATCGGAAGCCGCCTCTCACCCGCAACTCGCCTTGCTGCAGGTCCTTCGCTTCGATCTCTCCTTCCTGCACCAGGATTTCGTACACCTCTTCTATCCACTCCCAGGGGACACTTCCCTCTGTGCGGGCGCGGACGGTAAGCCCTTCCTCGTCAGCATCCACAATCAGATTGGGCTTCTGCCGCGCTAGGGTGCGGATCGTCTCGCCCACCAGGCGCTCCGCGATGATGACTCTGATCTCCCGAAACTCGGTGTCAACTCTATCGTCCATTGTGTTCTCTCCGTAACTAAACGTGCGGATCCGGACTGAGCGAGAGCCAAACAAGAGCTGGCGAAGGCGCGATGACAACGAAGAGTAGACTGTGGATCATGAGAGCGTCTCTAAAGATGGGCCTAGAAACACCGTTTTTGTCCCCGCGCAGATCGGCAAATCTCCGCGGATGATCGCTGTGGACGTGACGCGGCTGCATTGGAGATCAGCGCGGAGCTACAACGCCATTGTACCAGTCCTGCGTTTCCAGCAAAGTTGGAATGGTCGCTTTCCTGCGGCGGAAGCTAGATACCTCTTGTGCTATCTCCCCCACAAGCAGCTCGGTCGCTACGCCACACCATCGGCCACGGTGTAACGCCGCGGCCTTTCTATGACAGAACCCGTGAGCCGCGCCTTACAGGTGGACCTCGCAGACAGGGCCACAACGTAGAAGGGCCCC
>CAZGSX010000404.1:0-1320 GCA_964528475.1 uncultured Anaerolineales bacterium | reverse complement strand
CCCGCATCGTAGAGGGCCGCCGGATCCGGCTGACTGTTGTTCCATATATTGTGGTCGAAGCCGCAGTTGTGGCCGCCACGATAAGCGTCCTCAGCCCTTGCCCAGACGTCCAACGTGGCTCCAGCCTGGAGGCTGCCGTGCAGTGGGCAGACCTCCCCGCCCCGTTCACTGATCAGCGTCCAGCCTGTGAGGTCCTGGGACTGATCCCCCACATTGGTCAGGACAACAACCTCGGCCTGCTTGTCGACACCCACAATGCGGACACGACCTTGGCCAGGAACTGTGTTTGCGCTGGCCGGCTCCCACAGGCCTCGAGCCGCCGCGCGAGCTTCCTCCTCCATCAAGGTGAGCTCTGCTTGTCGGCTCAGGTCGGGTGGATAGGCTTTTGCCCGGGCCATTCCCTGGCGAACCAGCTCAGCGTTCACAAACACGGCATCGGGGAGATAGACGTAGCGCAACCAGCGCCCGTAGTCGTCCATGTCCGAGACGTCCCTCTCCAAGAGGACAGTCCGATCGACCACTAGAGCGCGGTTCGCCTCAGTAGCGGCAGGGCCGAGGGGCTCATCCCGCTCGGGGGCGTCAATCCCAATGTAGCGGACAGTGTGGTGGGTCTCGTCAACTCGAACCCTCACCGTATCTCCGTCAATGACCTCGACCACCTCCGCCCATACCCCATCCACAGGCAGAACTGGCGATGCCGCAGCAGAGGCAAGCGACGTCCCAGGCCGGTTCGATGATGGAGGCGCTTCCTCTAGACAGCCGGACAAACACAGCGTCGCAATGGCTACCGCTGTGTAACCCACCGCACGCAGGGCCATCGACCAGCGTGACTGTCTGGCGACCAAGCCTTGCAGCAACCGTCCCATCACATTATCCAGATCCCGCGCTCCATCCCACGTCACGTCTGGGGTAAGCATCCCTTGGCCTACACCTTGCACGCCATGACTATACCATAGACTGACGATTCTGTCCCGCCGCGCCAGGAACGTCACGCACGCTTAACGGATCCCACCCTGGGAGCGCTCAGCAAGACGACGGGGAGAGACCGACCAGGGCTCCTCCTCTCCGCTCGACTCGGACAAGCGCCCACGTACCGGCTGTCAATCGACGGTGCTCCACTGGGGTGACCATGTTGGCGTTTGGGGCGTACAACGGGGTGACAGGCGTCGGGTCGTTCTACTCCACGGAAGTGTCTTGTGAGCGCCAGGCAAGGGGCTGGGTGTCAACTCCGACGGAAAAGCGAAGCGTCGGCCGCCGCTCACACTGAAGACACGGCCACTGTCATCAGCCGCCGTGTGGCCGAAGCCCCGCCCTCTCATC
>CAZGSX010000403.1:0-1324 GCA_964528475.1 uncultured Anaerolineales bacterium | reverse complement strand
CGTCCTGCCCCCTTCCAACGAGATGGTCCACGGCTCGGTCCAGGACGTCGCAGCGGCCCATTCCCAGCTGGGCCAGGATCAGAATCTGCCATACCGTGGCCCGATACCGCGGGCTACGGCCGATGCCCGGACGCATCCAGTAGCCCTGAGGATATTGAGCAATCAGGATATCGCGCGCCGGACTGACCCGAGGAATGGCCGCCCGGCTGGCTTGCACTGCTGGATCATCCTCACGCCGTCCCAGCACGCGGGTCAGCGTCAGGTAGCGCGCTGACGGGTTGCTCGGCTCCAGAAGCCACGTCACCGTGGGATCTCCGATCGCCTGTTTCACCATCAGAAGAACCAGGTGGCGATAGGATGCCCCCACAGCAGCGTGACCAGGGCCCCAGCGACGAGGAACGGTCCGTAGGCGATGTGATCGTGAAGCCTCCGCGCTCCGGTGAGCAGGAGAACCAGGCTGACCGCCGCCCCGATGAGGATCGTCAGGAGGACGGCCTCGATCACCAGCGGGTAGCCGGTGATGACGCCGACGAAGGCGGCAAGCTTGACGTCCCCTCCCCCCATGGCCCCGGCGCCGAACAGAGCTCGGCCAATCACCGCTGCCAGAAAGAAGAAGCCCAACCCGAAGGCACCGCCGATCAACGCTCGCTGCCAGGTCACTTGCGGGACGAAAAGGCTCCCCACCAGCCCCAAGCCCAGAGCTGGATAGGTCACTACATCGAGGATCACGCGGTGCTCGAGATCGGTGATGAGCACCAAGGCCAGCACGGCGCTGTAGAGCCCGTAGAAGAGGAGCGCGGAGGACAAGCCGACGGCCGTCAGGAGATATCCGTACATGACGCCCATGCCAATTTCGACTAAAGGCCGGCGAAACCGCAATGACGCACCGCAGGAGGGGCACTGGGGACGCCCCACAAGGTAGGCCAGCGCGCCGATCCACTGCCACCAGGGACGCCCACGGCCGCAGTAGCGACATCGTGGCAGCGTCGGGGAGCGCCGCTGTGGAAGATCAGAGCCCAGCTGATTGACCACGGAACCGACGGCGACGCCCACCAGGAAGGCAGCGATCGTCTCCCCCATCACCGTCGCCTACACCGTCGCACGGTTCTGAAGCTTCCCGCCGCGAGACGCCCTGTGCAGGCGTGGTGCGGCCCCCATCGCGCTCATGACCCATTCCCGGCGCAGAACTGCACCCCTCGCTGCGCGTTCTCGTCCTCGGGATCGATCTGCAGAGCCGCCTCGAAAAGAGGCTGAGCCTTCTCACACTCGTCCAAAAAGTAGTGAGCCAGCCCCAGGGTGTAGAAGTAGTCGATCCGCGGCCCCT
>CAZGSX010000402.1:0-1330 GCA_964528475.1 uncultured Anaerolineales bacterium | reverse complement strand
GTGGCCACCACCACCTGCTGCTCCCGGTGATCCACCTCGTTCAGTTGCAGCACCGTGCACTGGCCCGGGTGGAAGAGGGCGTCCAGCGGCATGCTCTCCAGATCGTCGAAGATGCGCGACCCCTCCAGCCGGGAGTTGAGCCGCCAGATCACCGCCCCGGCCGTGCCGTAGTCATCGCTATCCAGCGCCTCGGCCTCCTCCTCCGGGCTCCTGGGCCCGCCGCTCATCTGCTCCTCCGCCTGGCGCACGGCGAGGCGGAACTGCGCCAGCGTCCACTTCTTGCCGAACTCCCGCTCCACCAGGTTGTACGCCTTGCCCAGGACGTAGTGCATCCGCTCCGAGAGGTTGGGCAGCAGGTACCGCAGGTCGGCCAGCGTCAGCGACGAAATCCGCACCTTCACGTGGTCCGGGCGGATCACCTCCACCCGCGGCCGGTACTCGCCCTCGGAGAGCTCCTCCATCCATTCCATCTCCGCCAGGGTGTGATACTCGCCGTGGGGGTCCACGATCAGCATCGCCGCCCGGTTCTTCGGGGCCATCAGCTCCTCCGTGAGCACCCCCGCCAGGTAGCTCTTGCCCGCCCCCGTGCTGGCGATGATGGCCACGTGCGTGCTGGTGATCTCCCGGAGATCGACCGTGATCGGCACGTCGTCCACCGGCCGGCTGAGGAGCGACCCGATGTGCGCCCCGCCTGTCTGTTCCCGCTGTCGCTTGCTCAACACCCGGGCCAGGAAGGCCCTGTCCGCCACGTAGATCGACGTGCCGATCCTCGGCGGGATGCGCGGGTTGACGAAGTCGCCCAGCGTCTCGCTGTAGTAGCCCAGCACGTTGACGCTGATCTCGAAGAGCTCGTGGTCCCCGCCCTCGTAGCCGATCATCGCCGCCACGTCGCTGGGCGGCACCTCCGGATCCGCCAGAAACCCGTCGGGGAAGAGGCGTACCGGCTGCCGCCCCGTGATCCGTCCCAGCACGCGCCGCGTCTCGCCCTCCACCTCCGTCTCGTAGTAGACGAACTCGCCCACCTTCGCCAGGTTGTCCCGGTCGGGCGTGATGAGCAGATACTCATGGTGCGTCTCGCCCGGCCCCTTCGTCGTGCCGATTCGTGTAGCAGTTGTCACGATCCACCTCGCATCGGGTTGATGCACGCCTGCCACGCCCACTCGTGCCGCAGCAGCGACAGTGTCCCCGTCTCATCCGGGAAGAGCGTCCTCAGGCGATCCACGATGCACAGCAGCAGGTGCCGCGCCAAGGGACTGCCCTGGCCGAGGAGCAGGGGGGCGTAGCCGAGTCGCACCCGCCCGCCGTCCGTGCGGTGGAACGCACAGATCGC
>CAZGSX010000401.1:0-1336 GCA_964528475.1 uncultured Anaerolineales bacterium | reverse complement strand
TGGTCGGAGGTCCAGGCAGGCATACCTGTGCGCGGTGGCCGCTTTGAGACAGCGCTGGGAAGGGCCAAGGCGCTGTCCCCGGACCTCCTGTCAGAGAACGCCCAGTGGCTTGAGGTATCTGTCCGGGGTCCGAATGAGGAGGGATTCGTGACGTTGACTCCCCGCCAGACACTCAGTGCAGTGGTGTCCGGATCTCCTACCAGCGCTGAAGCCGCGTCAAATGGCGGTGCTTGTCCGCACTCGCATTGGGGCGAGACCTGGGAGGGTCAAACTGGGATGCTCTACATTCACAACACGGCAACCGGCAATAAGGCCTATCTGCCTGGAGCCCTGTCAGGGATCTGGGGCTACAGCCAGGCCTGGGGAGGTGTCCACGGACAGAGTGTCTCCAACATCGGTGTATACGGACAGAGCACGAATGCGTTCGGGGTGGTTGGTCAGAGCGCCCATGGGTACGGTGGCATGTTCCACAGCACCGGCAACGACCACTTCGATCTAGTGCTAGGCGGGGCCATCGGCAGGCTCAACTCCGACCCAGAGGACGGAAACAGCCAGTTGTGGCTCTCCAGCAATGCGGATGTCGTCGTAAGGCTGGACAACAACGGCGGCGGGAATCACGTATTCCGTATCAAGAACTCGGGTGGCGGCGATGTCTGCACCGTCAATGAGGGTGGCGATCTCAACTGCATCGGTGCCAAGCACGCCGTTATTGAGACGGAGTCCCATGGCTGGCGCGAGCTGCAGGCCATCGAGAGTCCGGAGGTCTGGTTCGAGGACTTCGGGACGGCGTCGTTGACGGAGGGACAGGCGCAGGTCGCCTTCGAGTCCATCTTCGCGGAGACGGTAAATCTGGAGGTGGGATATCACGTGTTCGTCACCCCGCTCTGCGACGAGCCAGTACTCCTCTTCGTGACCGACAAGAACAAGGGTGGCTTCACTGTGAAGGGTGTTGGCCTGGATGGCGAGCCGAGTGCATGTGCCTTCGACTACCGCGTGGCGGCGAAGCGCCTGGGCTACGAGGACGTCCGCCTGACGGGGACAACGTGGGAGGAGGACGAACAATGAGGCAACGCGGGTCGCTCATCATGTGCCTTATCCTCGCTGGTACTCTCCTGGCGGCCGGCGCCACGCTTGCCCAAGCCAGGCAGGCCGCCAGTCTAGTCACATCGGAGGGGATTGCGCCGAACCAGCCAGCGGGGAGGGGCTATCGCTTGGCAAGCCCGAATGCTGCGGCCGAGACCGTGGCCAGTGGAGGGGGGTACGTGCTCCTGCATCCGCAGTCCACAAACGCGTCACCGCCGCCGTCAGCGGAGGTGGGCTGCTGTTGCACGTATCT
>CAZGSX010000400.1:0-1345 GCA_964528475.1 uncultured Anaerolineales bacterium | reverse complement strand
TACGCCAGCCATTCATCGGCCAGCGCCCTGTTGAGCAACTCGATGAGCTGATCGACATCCTCTCCCACAAGCGCCCGTCCAAGCGTGCCCATATTGCCACCTCCAAGAATTCGATCGGCTAGTGCAAGTCAGCTATCGCCCGCCAGGTGGGCGATAATCGTACGGCAGAACGCCGGCAGATCCGCCGGGGTCCGTGAGCTGATCAGGTTGTCGTCCTGCACAACCTCCTCATCGACCCACTCCGCGCCCGCGTTCACCAGGTCATCCTTGATCGCAAAGAACGATGTCACCTTCTTCCCCTTCACGATCCCCGCCGAAATGGGCACCCAACCGGCGTGGCAGATGAACGCCACGATGCCACCCCTCTCAAACACGGACTGAACGAACGCCACCATCGGCTCGTGACGACGGATTCGATCTGGAGCGTAGCCTCCGGGGATAATCACCGCGTCGAAGTCCTCGGCCGAGATCTCATCCACAGCCACATCTACGCGCGCGGGATAGCCGTGCTTGCTCTGATAGGCCTCCGCCCCCGGCATGCCGACTACGTCTACGTCGGCGCCGGCCTCCTTCATCCGGATCAGCGGGTACCACAGCTCCAGATCCTCATACTGATCCTCCGCCAACACCGCAACGTGCTTACCCTTCAGTTCCATACCTACCTCCCCATACCACTGGTTGTCCAACTCTCCCTACTCGAGGGGCTCCACCCTTCTCTCCGTCATGACGGAGTTGGTACGTCCCGAGCAATCCTTGCTCCTCGACGCCTCAAACGCACACGCCTCAGAGCAGTAGACTCGCTCCCCTCGTCGAATCGGCTCATCGCCCACGGGATCTCCGCAGAAGTCACACTGGCGCTGTTCCATAGCTCGGACCTCCTTATCCACTGCCCTCACGAACGACAGTCCACGCGCGAGTCGCCCGGCCTCGTGTCCGCCACTGCCGGCCTCATCTCGTGGCGCTGAACCTACTTGACTGAGATCTCCTTGCTGCTCTCCCAAAGGCCGTGGATATTGCAGTACGACATGGCATGTAGTGTACCGCTCTGAGTGATCTTCATCGCCGCGGTAACCTCATGGTGGGTGTAAACCGGCCCTTCATTGGCACCCTTCACAGACTCGCCATGGGCATTGAATTCGAAATGGCCCACGTCATAGGTGAAGTTGCCGCCCTCGGGATGGAAGTAGAGCGTGATCCAGCGGATGTGATGTTCAGTGGTGTTCGGGTGGGCAATCTCCTTGCCCAATGTCGCCTTCACGTCAAAGAACTCCCCCGCCTCTACCTCATCCGGGCATTCCAAAACCGGTACGTGCTTCTCCTTCTTCCAGTCTGCCGATTGTACTCT
>CAZGSX010000399.1:0-1347 GCA_964528475.1 uncultured Anaerolineales bacterium | reverse complement strand
GGCCCATCGGTCGTGATGCTCAGTATATCACGGAAGCGGCCCCCGGACAACACGCCGACTTGACTCACTAAGAATGTTACCCTAGGGTATTCGTTTACTCACGAGTAAATGTTACCAGAGAGGAGGATTCCTATGAGTCGAACGGACGAGAAGTACCTCAGACTGCTCAAGGAGCGGTATCGCAAGGCAAGCAGAAAGGAACGAACCGGCATCCTGGATGAGTTTGTGAAGACCACCGGCTATCATCGCAAGTATGCGATTGGATTGCTCAACGGGCGAAGGCAGCGGTCCCAGGGGCCCATCAAGCGTCCACGGCGGGCCGTATATGGCTCTGAGGAGGCCAGGGCACTGCTCATTCTGTCGCAGTTGTTCGATCACATCAATTCCAAGAGACTGCGCAAAGCGCTCGATGCCGAGTTGCAGGGTCTGTACGAATCGGGGTTCCTCCAAGTCAGCTCCGGATGCTATCAGAAGCCGAAGCGAGTCAGTCCCGCCACCATGGATCGACTGTTGGCTGATCGGTGACGCAGGCCGGGTAAGCGGCGGGGGTTTACGAAGCCCGGCACGTTGCTCAAACACCAGATCCCGGTCCGCACCTGGGCGGACTGGACTGAGGATCGCCCCGGATTCTGTGAAATGGATCTGGTCGACCACAGCGGCGGGCGGATCATCCGCGGAGCAGACCATGCTTGGACATTGGGCTTCACAGACGTGAAAACTGCCTGGACGGAGTGTGTGGCGGTACGAAACAAGGCTCAGATCCACGTTTTTGCCGCCATCAAGACAGCGCGTCGGCGGCTCCCCTTTCCACTGCTGGGCATCGACTCCGACAACGGATCCGAATTCATCAACGATCAACTGCTTCGCTACTGCCTCCAAGAGCAGCTCACCTTCACCCGCGGACGAGCAGGCAAGAAAAACGATAGCGCCTACGTGGAACAGAAGAACTGGTCTGTCGTGCGTCGCGCCGTTGGCCGGTACCGCTACGATACACCTGAGCAGTTGTCTCTTCTCAACAGGCTCTATGCCTTGCTCCACTGGTATACAAACTTCTTCCTGCCGGTGATGAAGCTCAAGGAAAAGGTACAGCTTGGCAGTAAGAAGAAACGAGTCTATGATGATCCCCAGACTCCCTACGCCCGCATCCTGGCAAGCGCTGACGTCTCGGACGCCGACAAGGCGCAGCTTCGAGAGACCTACGGCTTCCTAGATCTTGTTTCCCTGCGCAGGCAGATCGATGAGGTCCAAGAGATGCTCTTCAAGACTGTCACGAAGCCATAGGCTGCCGATCTGGCGTTTGTACATCACCTCTATCCTGGTAACATTCTTTCGTGTGGAAACGATGCT
>CAZGSX010000398.1:0-1350 GCA_964528475.1 uncultured Anaerolineales bacterium | reverse complement strand
AACAGGTTTCTTTGGATACATTACTTTGTGATACGACCAACTTCTTTACTCACATCGATTCCACAAATCACCGATGCAGTATTGCTCAAAGAGGCAAAAATAAGCAGAAGCGAATGGATCTGAGACAGTTTGGATTGCTACTCCTTGTTTCTCGTCAGGATCATCTCCCGATGTTTCATAAGGTTTACCAGGGGAATCTTGTAGACAGGACTGTTTTCAGGGAACATTTCATGAGCGTTATAAAACGTTTCAAGGCCATTAGCGGTTCATTAGAGGACATCACACTTGTATTTGATCAAGGGAATAATTCAAAGAAGATGCTGAAGGACGTATCTGATAACATACACTTTGTAGGGGCGTTGTCTCCCCATCAGCATAAGGCATTAGTAAAAGAAGCAAATAACTTGATGGAAGAGGTTACGGTAAACGGCCGAAGTGTTCAATGCTGTGAATTACAAAAGACCATTTGGGGTCTGGACCTCAAGGTGGTGGTATATATTTCAGAACCATTACGCAAAGGGCAACTCAGAGGCATTGAACAACAGATGAGTAAGCTTTTTACTCGCCTTGAGAAATTACGAGCGAAAATTGCAATTCCCACCAAAAGAGGGAAGAAAAGAACGCAGAGTGATTTGGAGAAGAAAATATCATCGATGATCAATTCATCGGTTACCAAAGATATCGTCCTTTGGGAACTAAGGCCGCTTGAAAAAGATTCTTTTGATTTGCGATTCTGGGTAAATAAAGACGAACTGAATTACCTGACGGAAGAATGGTTGGGACGAAGGATTCTAATCACGAACCGGCATACATGGAATACTGAGCAAATTATTTCGGCCTATTGGGGCCAATCCAATGTGGAAAATGCTTTCAAAAACATGAAGAACCCTTTTCACTTAGCCATGAGACCGCAGTATCACTGGACTGATCAAAAGATTGAGGTTCATGCATTTATCTGCCTGTTGGCCTTTCTCTTGGTAATGATCGCGTATAAACGGGCAAAAGAACAAACTGGGTTTACAGGCTCTCCGCACACCTTATTAGAGAAGCTTTCTGCTATTAGGCTTGCAACTTTTATTGAGCGTCCGAAAGCAAAAACAAAGGGCAGGTATAAGGCAACCTATCAGCTTGAGGACATGGATCCTGATATTCTTGATCTGGCGCAAGGCATGGGCGTGACGGACATGCCACTCAAAACCAGTATACCCTTCAGTGTATACAATTAGGAATTCGGTTATTCGGCGTGATGTCAGTCGGTTACACCATTTTGTGCCGCATGCCTTAATAAACTGTAGCTAGCGGTAACAGCTCATCCAATCGCTTGAACACCGTCTCCATGGTTGGGAGCAA
>CAZGSX010000397.1:0-1357 GCA_964528475.1 uncultured Anaerolineales bacterium | reverse complement strand
GGAGCGAGAGACGCCCGGCGAGATCAAGGGCCATGGCGTGCAGCTCGGGCTCTCCATACAGACGGATGGGCAGGGCGAGAGCGGCTGTCAGCGCCAGGCGCACGGCCGCGGCGCCCATCATCCCCGCGTGCTGGTAGCGGTAGAGAGCGTTGCTGACCTCGTAGAAAAGGAGCGCGGGGGCGACGACGTGCCGCCTGTCAGCCTCCCATCGCTCCCACGTAGAATGAACCCGTTCGTCATCGGGATCGGCGACCAGCCGGATGACGAGGTTAGCGTCAACGCAGAGGGGCAAGCTGTTCATCGCGCTCCTCTCGGATCTCGGCCAGGACCTCTTCCGGGGGCCTGAGCCGGCGATCGCCCAGGTCGGCCCGCACCCGGGCCCGGGCCTGGCTGACGAGCTCCCTCCAATCCGCCCGCCCTTCCCGGGCGGCGGTCAGATGCTCGTATTCGTCGACGGAGATCACGACGACGTGGGGCTCCCCGCTGCGCTCCACGACGACCGGCTCCTGTTTCTCCACCACATGCCGCATCAACTCCCCAAAGTGGATGCGGGCGTCCGTGGCACTGACCTTACGCTCCATGGTCCTCCCTCCCCCTCATAGTTAATCAATCAATTACTTAATGGTATTCTACCCGTTTCTCGCGGGGAGAGCAAGGGCCCGCTTGTGGACCGCCCTGCTGAATCTAGAACCAGAAGCAGCCCCACTCATCCTCGAGCACCTGTTCCATTCGGGCGCGGAGCGTCATCTTGCGGCCCACTCTGGGAAGCCCGTACGGCCACCAGGCATCGAACTTGCGCTTCCAGTACAGGTGCCACTGGCGGGTGGACACGGTCAGTCTGAGCTGGCAGATCGGAAAGAGATATCTGTCGCCGTTCGTCCGCTCCTGGATCTCGTAGAGGCCGAGGGCCGTGCCCTCATCGGTGAGGCGGTAGGGCAGTTCGCCCTGGAAGTGGTCATCGAGCATCTTCGCTATCGTTCGCAGCGCCCCGCGGGCGACTTCGGGGGGGATAATGTCGGGATTGCGGATCGCCTCGAGGCCGGCGTCACCCCCTGCCTCGTAGGCGTTCAGGTAGTAGACGACCTCGTTGACGGTGAGCTGGTGGTCCCGCGCATAGGTGTAGAACTCGTCGTCCTCCTCGAACTGCATGGCGTCCCGGGCGATGCGACGCATGGTCTCGAGGCTGCGATTATCGGCGCTCCACTGGTTCCATTCGGTCATGCGGTTCCTCACACGAGACTCGGTTTCGGCTGCGAAGTCTGACATTGCCTGCCTCACAGAGGCCTCCGAACCGCTGAGGCCGCTGATCAACCGCGGAGCCCGCTGAGAGGCGCTGCGGCGCAAGGGCGTGGCAACA
>CAZGSX010000396.1:0-1376 GCA_964528475.1 uncultured Anaerolineales bacterium | reverse complement strand
TGGGGCTCGAGCCTGTCGAGACGGAGCACCAGCTCACCCTCGACGATCGCACCATCGCGTATACGGCACGCGCCGGCGTGATCCCCCTCAAGGACGAGTTCGACGAGACCGAGGCCGAGGTATTCTTCGTCGCCTACCAACGCCAGGGCATAGAGGACCGAGCGGCCCGCCCCATCACGTTCCTGTTCAATGGCGGCCCCGGATCCTCCTCCATCTGGCTCCATATGGGAGCGGTGGGTCCGAAGCGGGTTCGCATGCAGGAGCAAGGCTGGATGCCGCCCCCGCCCTTCGTCCTCGAGGACAATCAGCACACCTGGCTCGACTACACGGATCTCGTCTTCATCGATCCGGTTGGCACGGGCTTCAGCCGTGCGGCGAAGGAGGACCTCGACAAGAGATACTGGAGCTTCCAGGGCGACATCGAGTCGGTGGGGGAGTTCATCCGGCTCTACCTCACCCGCTACCAGCGCTGGCTGTCGCCCATCTACCTGGCCGGCGAGAGCTACGGCACCACCCGCGCCGCTGGTCTGGCCGGGCATCTCGCCGACAGAGGCATCGCCTTCAACGGCATCATCCTCATCTCGACCGCCCTCGATCTGCGCACCCTCAGGTTTGAGGCGGACAACGACCTCCCGTGCCAGCTCTTCGTGCCCACCTATGCCGCCACGGCCTGGTATCACCAGAAGCTCGATAGCGAGCTCTTGGACCGCAGCCTGGAGGACCTGACCGCCGAGGTGAAGGCCTGGTCCGAGAGCGAGCTGACCCTGGCACTGATGAAGGGCGATCGCCTCAGTGAGAGCGAGCGTCAGCAAGTCGCTCGAAAGCTCGCCCGCTATACCGGGCTGGACCTCGACTATGTGCTCGGCTCCAACCTCCGGATCGAGATCCACCGCTTCTGCAAGGAGCTCCTGCGGGATGAAAAGCGCAGCGTAGGGCGCCTCGATTCGCGCTTCAAGGGGATTGAGGCCCTCGCCGTCACGGAGCGGCCCGAATTCGATCCGTCCATGCTCGCCATCCTGCCCCCCTACAACGCCACCTTCAACGCCTACGTCCGCTCGGATCTGGGCGTCGAGACCGATATGCTCTACGAGCCGTTGAGCCACAAAGTGGCCGAGAAGTGGGAATGGGAGAGGGGTTCCCTGCCCACCACCGGCGAGGCCCTGCGCGGCGCCATGGCGAAGAACCCCTACATGAGCGTCTTTGTCGGGCAGGGGTACTACGACCTCGCCACCCCGTACTTCGCCACCGAGTACATGCTCACCCATATGAACATCGATCCTGCCCTGCGCGACAACGTCCGTATGGAGACCTACCAGGCCGGCCACATGTTCTATCTCGATGTGGACTCGCTGGCTGCCCTCAAGTCCCACGTCGCC
>CAZGSX010000395.1:0-1385 GCA_964528475.1 uncultured Anaerolineales bacterium | reverse complement strand
AGCAGGTCGATGAGCGCCCGCTTCAGCGCCCCGCCGCCCTGGGACTCATCGACCAGGCCGGTGGAGTCGTAGACCACCGCCGTAGCCCCAGCCCCTCTTGCCCACTCCACCAACCGGTAAGCGCCCACAACCGTGGGCAGCATGTGTCCCGACGGGGAGATATCGCCCACGAAGACCCCAAAGCGTTCTCCCGAGGGCGGAAAGCCGCCGACGGCGCCACCCAGCGCCGCCGTCATGGTCGTCGGCGGGCCCAACGTCGCCTGTCCCATATCGCCGTCCACCAGCGCCACCGTCTCGTGGTGAGCCAGGAGACGCTCAAAGAGATAGCGGGCCAGCGTCGTCTTCCCCGTGTCCGTGGCCCCCAGCACCAGTACCACGCCGCCCACGCCGTCGAGCGTCAAGCTCTCCCACGACGGCGGCACCTCCATCTCCGCCATCCCCGCTACTTCTCTTCGATAGTCACCGAGTCGATGACATCCCCAACCTCGATCTGTTGCACGACGTCCATCCCCTCCACCACCTCGCCGAACACCGTGTAGGCCCCGTCCAGATGCGGCGTCTCGGCCAGCGTGATGTAGAACTGGCTGCCGCTGGAGGCACGTTCGGGGTTCGCCTGGTCGCCGAGGCGCGCCATCGCGATGGCGCCCTCCACGTGCTCCAGCCCGATCTCCGCCGGCACCCGGTAGCCCGGGCCACCCCTGCCGGTCCCCAGGGGGTCGCCCCCCTGGATCACAAAGTTGGGCTCCACCCGGTGGAAGGTCAGGCCGTCATAGAACCCCTCCTGCGCCAGGAACACGAAGTTGTTGACCGTCTGCGGCGCCGCACTTGGGTCGAGTGCCACCACGATGTCACCCTTCTCCGTGGCGATCGTCGCCTCGTACGTGGCCTCCGTATCGATGACCATCTCCGGAGGCTCGCTGTACATCTCATTCCGCTCGCTCGGCTCCCTCGGCATAGACGCCTCCCCCTCCTCCTGCTCCTCGCCCGGCTCATCCGCCGGGACCGTCGCTGTCGGCGATGCCTCCGGCGGCGTGGCCGATGCCATGATGGACGGCGTGATGGACGGAGTGACCGTCGCCTCGGCCGGTCCCGCCGCTCTCGGTCCGACAAACAGCCAGACCACCACACCGATCAACACCACCGCAGCAGCCCCGCCAATGATCCAATAGATCGTCTGATTCCGCGATTCCTCGGCCAGCGCCCGCGGCGGCCCAGACCTCCCAACTCGCTTGCCCCCCTTGCCCATACACCCTCCCTTTGCAGTCTCAAATCCCCGCCGGATTTCACGCCAGTCGACGGGACATTATACGTGAAAACGAACAGACCACAAAGACGAAACTCCCCCGCACCCAGCAAGACGTGCTCAACAAGACACCTCGAACTCG
>CAZGSX010000394.1:0-1388 GCA_964528475.1 uncultured Anaerolineales bacterium | reverse complement strand
GCGCTCACGAGAGCTCGGCGGTGGACTAGGGCGCGGTCAGTGGTGGCAGGTCTTCTCATCAGTAGCAGTACCTAGAGACCTCAGCTCCAGTTGAATCATATAGATACCCGCAGTCACCTTTGTTGTTCCATATCGCCCGCCCGCAGTGGAAGTTGAACCCGCAATGCTCTGGATGATCCTCATTAGTGTACACTCGACACTCCTGACCAGGCTGCAATTCGAAATTGGGGAACACGAAGTCCTGCCCTGGGTCGCCCGCGTTCAGCCGCCACCCGTTGAGATTGACAGGTGAACCACCGACGTTCTTGATAACGGCGTATTCGTCGCTCTCGACTCGCGGGACCTGGCCGTCATAGTAGATGTAGGTGATCTGCACATCACCAGGTGCGGCAGGAGCTTCAGTTGGAGGGACAGGAGTTGCCGTTGGAGGCACTGGTGTCGGTGGTATGGGCGTAGCGGTTGGCGGCATTGGTGTGGCAGTGGCCGGGACTGACGTTGCTGTTGCCGGCAGCGGTGTGGACGTAGGCGGTACAGGTGTAGCTGTCGGGGGCATAGGCGTGGGAGTGGGTCCCCACAGCCCGCGCTCTGAGTCGCGCGCCTCTTCTTGCATCTCTAAGAACAGGTCCTGGTACTTCACGTCAGGAGGGTAGGTGCTCGATTGCGCGTAGCCCATCTTGACCAGCTCCGCATTGACGAAGGTTCCGTTGGCCAAGAAGACGTAGCGCAACAATCGACCATATTTGTCAGTTTCCGAGACGTCCTTCTCTAAATAGACCGTCTCACCTCCAACCAGGTCGCGGTTGACCCGGGAAGCCTCCGGGCCCATCCACTCCACTGGCTTGCTCGGGTGCTTAGTCTCAGGGCAATCAATGCCGATGTAGCGCACGGTGTACACTTCCCCATCGATCTCACATTTGATCGTGTCACCGTCCACAACTTCGACAACCTGTGCCTCGGTGCGTTCAGGAGTCGGAGTAGGCTCAGGTGTTGAGGTTGCGGTGGGGCGCGGTGTGTTGGTGGGTTGGCGCGTATCTGTGGGTTCTGGGGTGCTCGTCGCTGTATCGCTAGGCCCCGCGGAAGGGCTGGGTTCCGGAGTATCCGTAGGTTCGAGGGTATCCGGTAGGGCTACAGGCAGGTCGGCAGACTGGGGAACCTCTCGGAGCGGCTGCCGAGCCTGGTCTGTGGAGTCAGTTGGGAGGAAGACAAGTCCGATGATGAAAACGAGAAGACCCGCCAGGGCGGTTCCCCAACCCAGCCAATTCTTGCCTTTCTGCTTGATTGCCCTGTGTATCCATATCCCGATTCCGACGGGCACAGCAATCATCCCTGCGAGTCCGAAGATCATAGAGAGCGTTGAAAGCAGGCCGTGGGTGGGCTGTATGCTGACT
>CAZGSX010000393.1:0-1397 GCA_964528475.1 uncultured Anaerolineales bacterium | reverse complement strand
TCCCCTCCTGATTGTTTTGGGACCCGCCATGCGCGTCCCGGCTAAGTAGATAAAAGTGGTTCATCCGGAATTTGCGTACTTAGGGGTTGAATAAAAGTGGACAATCAGGTTTTCCTCTTTGGTGAAACCAACATCGATCAAGGAGGAATCCCATCATGTCCACAAGCCTTTTGTATCATGGATTTGGAATTCGTGGCTATGAATATGTCCGTACTCGTTATCAAAGGGGAGAGGTGGAATTCACCATAAAACAAGATCCCAAGTCTTTGACCTGTCCGGTTTGCGGTTCTCGAAATGTGATTTGCCGAGGTGAGATTTGGCGCCGCTTTCGGACCCTTCCCATCGGTCGAAAGCCCATCTGGATTGCCCTTCCGGTTCAACGAGTGGGCTGTCTGGTTTGTGGTCTGCTCCGACAAGTAAGAGTTGGCTTTGCCAAGCCTAAACGAAGCTATACCAAAGGCTTCGAACGCTATGCTTTGGAACTGTGTCGATATATGACCATCCAGGATGTAGCTCGCCATCTCGGTGTAAGTTGGGACGTAATCAAAGAAATTCAAAAGCGATACCTCAAACGGCGGTTTTCCCGACCCAAGCTGAAGAAACTCAAGCAAATCGCCATTGACGAGATTTCAATTGGAAAGGGAGGTCGGTACCTCACGGTGGTGTTCGATCTCAAATCCGGCGCCGTAGTCTTTGTGGGCGAAGGAAAGGGGGCAGACGCTCTTGAACCCTTCTGGAAGCGGCTGAATAAGTCCAAGGCCAAGGTTAAGGCAGTAGCCATGGATATGTCTCCAGCCTATATCAGTGCTGTGACCGAACATCTACCTGAAGCCCAAATCGTCTTCGATCATTTCCATGTGGTGAAAATGTTCAACGACAAACTATCCAATTTCAGACGAGCCCTTTACCATAAACTCGCAGAAGAAGAACATCGAGATGTGCTCAAGGGAACCCGATGGCTCCTCTTAAAGAATCCCGAAAACCTCGATCCCAACAAGAACGAGCAGGAACGCCTTCAGGAGGCGCTCAATCTCAACCAGCCTCTGAGCACCGCATACTATATGAAAGAGGACCTCCGTCAGATTTGGGATCAATCGAGCAAAGGTGCTGCAGAGACACTCTTAGATGACTGGATAGCTCGTGCACGTGCCTCTGGCATCCAAATGCTCTCAAGATTTGCCAACACATTGGCCGCTCACAGAAGCGGTATTCTGGCCTACTATGACTACCCCATTTCCACCGGCCCCTTGGAAGGGACCAACAATAAAATCAAAACCATGAAACGCCAAGCTTACGGCTATAGAGATCATGAGTTCCTCAAACTTAAAATAATGGCTGCTCACCAAACAAAATACGCTTTAGTTGGATAGGAAAAGTACGCAAATTCCGGATGAACC
>CAZGSX010000392.1:0-1397 GCA_964528475.1 uncultured Anaerolineales bacterium | reverse complement strand
CTTACGGCGTAGGGTGTCGCGCAATCGGCGTGAAGACGGATGGTGAGCTGGTGGTAGAGGTCTACGAAGAACTGATCCAATGCGACATCACCAATCTGTCGCGCGAGTGGACGTGTCGCGATCACCGATAGAATGGAGAGTGTATCTATGCTTCACCGAATCGCTTTCCTGATCAGTATCATTTTGATGATCCTTCTGGTGTCTTGTGCCAACTCAGGGTCGCCAATTCCGCCGACGGCGACGGTCCCATCGACCGCCACACCAGCGGAGGAGGAGCGTTTCCGTTCGGACGACTTCCACCTCGAGGCCTCGCTCCCGACCGGGTGGGCCGCCGCGGAGGGTCCGACCCCCCTGGCCCGGCCCTATGTGGGATGGGTGGCCTTCAACAGCTGGGGAGAGGGTAACTTTTGGGCCCCAGAGGTGGTGAACGAGACGGATCAGGGAATCCAGGCCTCCTACAGTCCCCAAGACGTCTTGGCTCAACTACCGCCGGATGGGGCCTACGTCGTCCTGAGTCACTTCATCCGAGGACCTCACGTCCCGGCGGAGGGGTACGGGCGCGAGCACGAGCGGCATGATCTCGCCACGGTGTGGGATCAGGCCGACTGCCGAAGGGGCGAGGTCCATCACGGTGCATCGGTGATCTCGTTCTACAAATGGGGGCGTTACCTGCGGTTGGAGGTTTACTGCGCCCCTGACGCCTCCGATGCGACCGCCTCCGAGGTCAATGCGCTGCTGGAAAGCTGGCGCTTCGACGAAGTGCCGGCTGGTGACGTCGGCTGGGCCAGTCTCGAAGCCCGGGAGCAGTTGCCGGACTCCATACAGCCCGAGAGGTTCCCGTTGCTGGCGGGCGGGGTTGGGACGTCCGCCTCACAGAGAGAGGACATCGTCTGGACCACATCGGGCGCATATCCGGAGACAGTGGCAACACCAGGAGCCCAGATACCGGGGGCGACGGTGGTCGTCACGTTCACGTACCGATGGGAGGCCCCCGCCGGAGGCCACCTGCCCAGCGACTGCCCACCCGACCGGTGCCACTGGTGGCGTTTCGAGGCCCGGCCCGAGGGGGAGATCGTGCTGGTGGAGGAGGGAGGTGCGCCGGACTGGGAGACAGTCCGCCCCACTCCAACGCCCGCCGCATCGCCTACCGCGACACCCTCCCCGGGGGCGGAGCGGGACGAGGTATTCTCCGCCTCCCGGAGCGCTCTCAGCGACTACGAGCCGGGGCAGGATGCCAGGACAATGGTCGAGGCGTTGTCCCAGGACTGCGCGGCGTGGCTCTCGGCGGGTCACGACCCGGCAACGCTCTATGAAGCACTGCGCGCGCTCCCCAAGCTGGGATTGCCGACAGCAGAGGTGGAGGTGGGCACCCTCGATCTGAACGACGATGGTCTGCC
>CAZGSX010000391.1:0-1410 GCA_964528475.1 uncultured Anaerolineales bacterium | reverse complement strand
GACAGCGCCTCGTGTTCGCGTACGCGGCTATCTCGTCCACACGCTGCATCTGCACCCTCTCGTACCGGTCGAGCAGGGCCGCGAGCCGTTGGGTGGCGTCTTCTGGAACCGGAAGTAGCTCAATCAGAGGGTCCCGCCCGACGGGGCGGAAGAGGAGTACTCCCTCCTGGTCCCAGGCCAGCAGCCTGTCCTCAATATCCGACGGGGGAATGCCCGCTTCGGGCGCTATGTCTGCCAAATCCAGCGTCAATGATTGCTGTGGTCGCAGACGGGCAGCCCGGCAGAAGGC
This sequence comes from uncultured Anaerolineales bacterium, assembly GCA_964528475.1. Lineage (GTDB taxonomy): Bacteria > Chloroflexota > Anaerolineae > B4-G1 > B4-G1 > SKLM01. The sequence goes on along the minus strand of CAZGSX010000391.1, from coordinate 1,121 downwards.
CGCCAGATCATCCGGAAGAGCCTCCTCACGGCAGACGCACGACAAGCACACGGTAGCCGCACGGGGCAAGTCAGACCCACGCTTCAGGAGCCCAGCCTCCTCCAGTAGGCTCAGCGCGACCCGCACACGATTCTCATCGGCGCGCAGATCGCGCTCCAGGTCCGCCATCACAATCCGCCCCAACGATTTTCCGGCCAGACGCTGCTTCACCGCTCCGTAGACCTGGCGTAGGAACTCGACTGGTAGTCTGTCACGACGACTACGCCGGGTGAGGACTGCTTTGTCACTAGAGGAGATCATGAGCACGCACCGAGCGGGGCGGCCGTCTCGTCCAGCCCGTCCAGCCTCCTGATAGTATGCCTCCAGCGAGGAGGGGGGAAAGAAGTGTACGATGAAACGAATGTCCGGCTTATCAATTCCTAGACCGAATGCAATGGTGGCCACCACCACCCGAGTGCGGTCCTCCATGAAGTCATCCTGCACGCGATGCCGGTCCGCAAGCCCAGCGTGGTAGTAGGATGCGTTCACGCCAAAGCGCCGCAGCAACTCAGCCAGTCGTTCGGCACGGACGCGTGTGTCAGCGTAGATGATCCCGCTACCCTTTTCTGCCCGACAGAGGGCAAGTAAGTGGCGGAGCTTGGCATCGTTGTCGGCAGCCCGGAAGACCTCCAACTGTAGGTTGGGACGCGTGACATCGCCAGCAACGAGACGGGGGGGAGCTGCGGAGCTCCGCGGGCTTCTTAGCCGTTCCAGAATGTCGAGTTGCACCCTCCTTGGAGCAGTGGCTGTCATGGCCAGGAGTGGGGGGTCGTCTAGCATCTCACGGACCCGACCGATGATCAGATAGTCAGGTCGGAAATCATGGCCCCACATGCTAACGCAGTGGGCCTCGTCGACAACCAGCCGCCTGACGCCAGCGCGGCGGAGAGCGTGCAGAAACGGTGGTTGGCGCAAACGCTCCGGTGCAGCATAGACCAGCCAGTAATGACCACGAGCTAGGTTCTCCATTCGCCTTCGCATCTCCCGGCCATCAAGCGTGCTGTTGATCGTAGTGGCGCGTCTCCGGAGCGCGGCAGGGAGCGAGTCGACCTGGTCCTTCATGAGCGCGATCAGAGGGGAGA
>CAZGSX010000390.1:0-1418 GCA_964528475.1 uncultured Anaerolineales bacterium | reverse complement strand
CGCGCGTAGCATGAGCATTGAGCCCGGGCGACATTGAAGGGAGCCGTACCTGCGCAGGAGGCAGCTGTCCTCACAAAGCCATGGCTGGCGCACAATATGATCCGGCGCATTGCCAGAGAGGTCGACGGCAACGCTGCCAACCTCTCTTGTACTGTGCCCAGCACGTTGTGCATCCAGGAGGTCGCAATGGCCGGCGACTGTCGAGGGCTACCGCCCCGCGCACAAGTCCCTACCCTTCTCCCCTTAGATCCCATCCCTACCGTGAGGCCACCATCGCCGGAGCCCCACCACGGAATCAGCCCTGGCTAGCACCGACCGCGTCACCGTGCCCTCGCTTCAGCTGGATGTCTGCACGTCGCTTTCTGCTCGCCTCCCGGTTGTTGTGATCCCTATCTTGACCACCCTCCCTGATCGCTCGCGGCAGATGCCGCTACCCCCTACGCGCTTTTCGCCGTTTCGCACAGGGAGAGGACCAGCGCGATCAGGGACAGCCCCAAGACCAGGTAACTCCCGACCGCGCCGGAGGCTGGCCAGCTGACAACCTCTAGCGGTCCTAGCTAACCACCCCCAGCAGAACAGCGACCCAGAGCACGGCGAAGATCGCCAAGACGACGAAGATGAGCCACGGCACGATCGGATACCATGCGAAAAGCAGATGCCGAAGGAGACCCACGCAGCCCAGCACGGTGAAGACAGCCTCCAATTCCACCAACAGGGCCACACTGGCCCGCTTGTCTGCTCGCCAGCCGCGGAAGGAGCTCCACGCGAGTGCCAGCAATGCCGCGCCCAACAGCCGGCTGATGATGGGATCGATGGGCCGCCAGTTCACCCATGTGAGGAGGCGACCCGGTGCAAGCAGCATGGGAAGGCCGAAGATGAGCCCTACCACGGCGTGGATGAGGAAGATGCTTCTCAGTGACTTGGACATGATCCTACTCCTTTCAGACTTATGGGCCTGCACTCACCGGAGACGAGCCACCTCCGCCGGGCTGGGCAGCGCATCGACTAGAAGGTCCCCTCACCTGTGCTTCCCCTGTCGACACTTCACCTCAGGGGATCCCCAGAAACCTCCTCCGTACTTCAGCTATTCGTGCCTTATCATTGCTCATTCGTTCGGTTACTAGGTATTGACGCCAGCATTGAGAGCGGAAGAGGAAACACCGCGACTGCAGGAACCATCTCCCAGCCAGAAGGCCCTTCGGTTGACGGTTCAGATACCCAGGCCTGCAACCGTACGTGTGCCGCAGATCAGCGCGGGAGACTGCCCATCCCGGACGATGTCCAAGTTGAATTCACAGCCGCCAACCAGTATACAGTCACTCGCGCAACCGTGTCAAGGTAACCCAGTTTGGCGGCGTGGGGGCCGGCTCGAGCGACCTCTCGTTCTTAGCACCACTCACCGTTCAACCAGTTGACGG
>CAZGSX010000389.1:0-1419 GCA_964528475.1 uncultured Anaerolineales bacterium | reverse complement strand
CACAATGTCCACACCCGTTTCGTGTCCAGGCTCCATCAGTCGACGGAGGTGCAGTTAAAGTCAAGGTGCGATAGGGGCTCCTTTCCCTTGTCGAGATTCTGGGCTAGCGTGAGATGGACATTCTGCTTCGAGCCCGGCCTGGCGCATGGCAGGCTGAAGACGTGATTGAGGTCATCGTAGATTTCCTGTCGCAGACGACGCGGGTTGGTGCGATCCCGCAGGGCTTCTAGTTGTGCGCGGTGAAGATCTGAGATAGCATCGGTTTCACAGAGACGATCGAAGGGGGTACGAGCTTTGTCGTGGCGTCTTATGACCCGGGTGTCCCCGTTTTCGTCTTGCACGATCTCCTTCTCAACCAGATGCATGACAGGCTGGAAGAGGTTGTAGTATACCCACATCTTGTCGTAAAGGCGATTAATGGCTAGCACCTGTTCTACCGTGTCGAAGCGATCGTGGCCAAGATAGAGGCGAACCAGCGTGGAGTTCTTCTGTTCGACACGAGGATTGTCATTCTTGTGATACGGGCGGCTACGAGACAGGGTCACGCCTTGGACACGGTCGCCCCAGAACCGTAACATATGGTGATTGAAGAACTCGCTGCCATTGTCTGGGTGGATCTCCAACACAGGGAACGGCAAGCGAGCAAGAAAGATGCGGAAGGCATCCTCCATCACAAGCAAGCTACGTCCAAGGACGGCTCGACGCTCGCTCCAGCCCGTGGCCACGTCGATCCATTGCACCGTGTGGAGGTACTCTCCGGAGAGCGTATACCCGCAGTGATGGACCAGGTCGGTCTCAATATACCCTGGCACACGAATCTTCCAGGACAGACGCTTCATTGGTATATCCTGGGTGACCCTGCGTCCTCTTGTGGATCTCTTGCGCGGAAGCCGGGGCTGATCTTGGCACAAGCGGTTGAGCCGACGCTGCACCGTCGAGATGCTGATGCAGTCCAGCTGATCCAGCAATCCAGGCGTTGTCCGCAACTCGCCGTGACGAGCCAGTTGCTGTGCCATCGGGACAAGATTCGGCGTCAACCTCTCAGCACAGATCCCATCGTAGGCCTCGTAGATCACCCGCAGGGCGTCGTCGACGTCGGGGCCGTACGTCTTCCCACGTTGCCGCTGTCTCGGTTTCCGGGTCAGCGTACTGTTCATCAGTCGAATCAGGCTCTTGCGGTGCACGCCAAGCACCACCTCCATCTCGTCCAGAAGCTCCCCCTTCACCTTTCGAGTCGCGCTTCGATACCGTCTTCTCATCGTCCGTAGATACTTGTACCGCTCGTCGATATTCATTCTCTCTTCCCTAGTCATAGTTCCCTCCAGTAACATTATCTTTTGAGGGAACACTACCACGAAAGTAACATTATCAAATGAAGGAACGAGCCTCCTTCGGTAACATTTTAGATGAATGAATACG
>CAZGSX010000388.1:0-1422 GCA_964528475.1 uncultured Anaerolineales bacterium | reverse complement strand
GGGTGTACGAGTTCCTGGAGCGGGCCACCGTGACGATCAACAGCGAGCGGCGAGTGAAGGGGCCTTACGGACTGGAGGGAGGTAGGGATGGTCGACCGGGAGTCAACCGGCTGATACAGGACGGTCAGGAGCGCATCATAGGTGGCAGGACCGAGGTGCAGGTTCAGCCAGGGGACCGGCTGATCATTGAGACGCCCGGGGGCGGTGGGTGGGGGACCCCCGAAATCTGAGAGAGATCTACGTCATCCATGGCCCGAACTACGCTGCATCTCAGTCGCATCAGAATCTGGACTTCGTTGACGCCTCGACAATTAGGCAGTATACTGTAGTCAGATACAGAACCACTCCGATAGATTTCCTTCGACCGCGTTCGGGACGAGCGCCAAGTCCTCGTTCTTGGTCGGGATCTAGCGATCCTGGCCAGGCAAGACCTTATCCACACACAGTCGTCTGTTCGGCGAAGCCATATCCGAGAGAAGGAGGGTCTCGATGCAAGTCACCACTCAGCAGTTCAAACGCTGCGATGTCGTCAAGCCGAGTGGCCGCCTGGACTCGGCCACCGCCCCGCAGCTGCAAGAAGTTCTCGACGCCATCCTAGATGCGGGCAGGTTTAGTGTCGTAGTCGACATGAGTGATCTGGAGTTCATCTCGAGCGCCGGGCTGCGGGTGCTGATCAATACCAGAAAGAAATGCAGGCGATACAACCGCGGCGATCTGAGGCTGGCGAGCGTGGGTCCGAATATCGAGCGGACACTGGAGCTAGCGGGCTTCCAGACGCTGTTCCAGCTGTACGAGACGACAGTAGACGCCGTCGGCAGCTTCTAGCCAACCGTCCTCAGAGCATCGGCAGGCGCACTACTATCGGCTCGCTTCTTCATGCCGTCAGGGGGGTTGATCCGCCTGCGACGGACGCGACAGGGACGCTGGACGCGGCGAGGCGCCGTCTCGACTGAGTGGACGGGCCGCGGCTCGCGTGGCACGTACGGGAGATGGAGTCACCCGCTCAAGGTGACTCCTGCTTCTCCTGTGGCGCCCAGATCGGAAAGCCTGCAAATGAGACCAACGAAGAGGCTACAGCAGCCTCAGCACGGGGAGTTGCCCAGCGCCAAGTGCTAGAACAACTGGCGGGGGATTACAGGCCTTGGGTTAGCGCGTGCGAGGGAAGCTGGGCGTCGTGACCACCCTCTTCTGGGCGGATCATCCTCCCGATGCTATGGTCAAGCAGCTATATCCTCAGGGTACGAAGGAGGTCGGAGGCTTGCGCTCCGATCTGGCTAAGCCGTCCATCTGCGACCACGGGGCGGGTTCGCGGAGGCCTGTTGAGCGGGGTTCTCGTCAGGGACCTTCGGGCCGCACTCCGCCAGACCGGCTCAACCTCGGCCAGGGTACGGGCAAGCTCGGGTCCCAAGAATCTACGCTAGA
>CAZGSX010000387.1:0-1429 GCA_964528475.1 uncultured Anaerolineales bacterium | reverse complement strand
ACAAGGCACGAAAACCATGCTCCAGCTCCGAACGCTGCTCTGGGCCTCACCCGCTGTACATCGAGGCTGGAGCTGGAGACTGACCGCCTCGTCAGCAACTCATCCTCCTTGAGCGCCAGATCGGACATCCCAAGCGCGCCAAGCTCGCGACGGCGAGCCGTAAGCCGCTCACCTAGCGCGATCCGACATTCAGCGTCTTCCTGGCAAGCAAGCTACACCGGTCGATAAGAGCAGTGATGAGCGTGCAGCCTGACACCGGTTGCGCTGGGATGGCGAGCTTCTCAGAAACTACTGGAGTCGCAGACCGAGATCCCGGTCCCAGTACGACAGATCGCCGCCAACTGAGGACATCGTGGCCTTGATCAAGGAGATGCCCAGGGAGAGGGGCTGAGCAGAGTCAAACCTGATGCTCAACCCACGAGTGATTGACTGCCCGGATACGTAGCAGCCCGACTTACGGCTCTCCGCTGACCAGGCCGGTTGAGCACGCTTGACGTGGTCAAACGGACCCCACAGCCACCCCCAATCTGTCAGAATAGAGATGTTTGTGCAGATCCACTGGCTGATCCCCCACCAGATGCGCCTTATGATGCTAGACTTGCCGCCCTCCGTGGTCAACCGCTGAGGACCGATGGACTTCTTGGCCAAGACAAACCTACCCCCTCCTTCTGGACCCAACAGAGAGACAGGAGCAGGTGCTATCCTGCAAAACCGGTCATCCGCTCCATAGTACCTTCTGTCCCGAACATAGGAATGCGCAACGTGAGCGACTTCCTGAATCCAGTACGTGGAGAACAGAGCACACGGCGTCGACTGGAAGGTAGTTGCGGATCCGACGTCGTGGAATTCCAACGCGCCGAGGAGGCCCGAAGATGAATATAGGCGTGAGTGCAATGGTGGAAACTTTGGTCAACATGAAGATGTTCGCCACGGAAGAAGAGGGCATTCGCTCTATGCTACGAGAGTACATCCTCAAACAAGTGAGCCAGCTGCAGCAAGAACTGCCCACCCTTGAAAGCAAGCATGGCGTGTCGTTCGAGCAGTTCGCAACATACATGCACGAACGCTCCGTCCTACTGGAGGGAGGGGATCTCTCCCCCGAGCAACGGAAGGTACTGGGTCAATCCATCATGAAAGAAGAAGAGGATTGCCTCGACTGTAAGGTCAATCGTTAGATGCTGGAGAGCTGGCTGGGGCTTCGCCAGAAGGTTGCCGCCTGACCTCTAAGCCGGCTCTCCTGGGCGGGCTGGTGACCTTGCGACAGAAGACCTGCATAACCTTGACGGGTAGGCTGCTAAAGCACGTTGAGAGCATGCGAGGGTGACGGTGACCTTCGTTGCGGTGGTGCTTTAGGGCCCGTCCTCCATCCGCTGTCCGCACTCTAGACAGGGTGATATTACCTGTGATGATCACAAGCTCCTTGGTCCTC
>CAZGSX010000386.1:0-1431 GCA_964528475.1 uncultured Anaerolineales bacterium | reverse complement strand
GAGACGTGAAGGCGTGGCTGATTCACTACACTGGCAGTGACGTGACCTGATCTTGGCGAAACCTGCAGGTAGGGGCTTCTACTAGTCCCCATAGCACGTTTGAGCATCCCAGACCCTTCGTCCTGGATGGTCCCCGAAACACCCTCCGGGGACCGTTTCTCTTGGGCCCAGTAGCCGAGGCCTCGTCGAAACCGATAAGCGGGAAGGCGATGAGATCGCGGCGCGCCCTACGCCACTTGTTTGTCCGACTCCCGTCGGCCCCCGCCTGAGGCCATCCCCATTGGGATGGCCTTTCTGTTTTCCCCGTGATTCGCTCACTTCCTGAAGGGACTCTATCTGTGGCGCGCAGACGAATTTGGCTGGTAGCGTAGGAGCACAGGTCGCGGTTCGACGCGGTGTTTGAGATGATAGAGGACCGTGGCGCTAGGGGAGCGCAGTTGAAGGCAGTCTCTCCCGCCCTCACGATGATAAGACATCGCCGGGGCTCTCACATGGCGACGGGGCACTCATGAGCGAGTTGCTGTTTTTCTCCTCTGCTTCACCAGACGCCTTCTGCCCTCAATTCCTCCATCGCGGCTTCACAAAATTCGCTCAGCCGTGTGATGTCCTCGTCGGTGTGAGCCGCGCTCCTGAACCCATCACCGCGTGTGATGTGCAGCCCGTTCTTGGGGGCAAGGACCCCCTCGGGAGGGTCCGCGACGCGCTGAAAACCGACCGTCCGCTTCTCCCCCACCCTGGAGGTCTGAAACTCAGAATTGGGATAGAACGAAAGATCGTCGGGCATCGTGCTCTCCTCATCGACACCCGCCATTCTCTCGCAGCCAATCGCCAGCTCCCTCACCGCCAGCACGCTGACCTCAACGGGCATCTGACGCTTCTCCCGCTGGTCACGCGCGGCCTCCTCAAGGAGGGTCAATAATGACCAAGGGCCGCACAAAGGAATCGTCGTCAGGGGCTACGCCGTCGATGAGACTGTAGATCACCCCATCCCCGGCCAATAAGGCGGCCCGGAAGTCACAATAAACAGGCCTGCAACGGGTACATAGTTTGGGGGTAGCCTCAGGGGTGATGCTGGCCGATCGCTTCCTGCTGGAGCAAGCCACCGTGGCTCTGACCGCTGTGAACTTGTGGGGCACGTTGGGCATCGTCGCCGCTAGCGCCTTTGCTTCCCTCGCGCACATATGGATCAACGAGTACACACTGAGCACGACCCTCGCCGGCGAGTTTGCGCCGGCTGCCGCCACCGACATCCTCACCTTGATGATCTCCACGCCCGTTGTGGTGGCGGTCTACAACGCGGTTCGAGACCACATCCGATTCCGGAGAGATAACGGATGCGGGTGAATGACCCTTTTTCAGGGGAGCCAACGATGGCTAGGTACAAGGCTATCCTCAAGTCTGCTTATCACCTGTGCGATGACCCCAGCGGCG
>CAZGSX010000385.1:0-1432 GCA_964528475.1 uncultured Anaerolineales bacterium | reverse complement strand
GTTGGCAAGCCAATGGGGCTGATGTATACTGAGCTCGCCCGGGCCCACGACTTCGAAGTGGAGCACTATTAAGACGGCGCCGATGGACTACGCTGTGCGCGATGAGAACAGGCGTACGCCACGGCGCTCCGAGGAGATGGATGGCTGGTTAACCTATGAGATTGCGATATCGGATTCTACAGGCGCGCTGGCCCGAGAACGCCGGTGTGCCTGGGACGGCAGAAAGCGGCTGGCAGAACTGGGGCTTCTTCTACCAGATTGTTGATAGCGGAGCTACGGAGGGGGTATACGTCCATCACAACATGGACGAGCTCCACTGGATCGTCCACCACATCATCCATCGCCTGCGCAGCCGACATCTGCCCCTAGAGCGCGTGGAGGAGGCGTTCGCCAAGTACTCGGAGGGCTTCCGTGCCCTGCCGCGCATCCACACGTACGACGCAGGGGACGAGCCGCTCTCCGCGGCGATCAACGTGGTGGAGGCGCGCGTGCTGGGCCTGGAGCATATCGAGCCCCACGCCGACTCCGAGGAGAGGATGCGCATCTTCAGCGGCAGCGCCAACCGCCCCCTGGCGCAGGCGGTAGCCCACCTGCTGGGGTTTCCCCTCTCGGCGCTCTCGGTTACACCTCTTCCGGACACTGAGGTCCACGTTCAGATCGACCACACGGTGCGGAAGAAGGACTGCTTCGTCATCCAGCCCTGCACGGCGCCGGTGAACGACCATCTAGTGGAGCTTATGTTGCTGGTGGACGCCCTGCGGCGCGCATCAGCGCGGCGGGTCACGGCGGTGGTACCCTATTTCCCCTACAGCCGCCAGGAGCGCATGGCGCGGGGCCGCGAGGCCATCAGCGCCCGGGTGGTGGCCTCCACGCTGGAGATGCTGGGCGCCGACCGGGTCATCTATGTCGACATCCACTCGGAAGCGATCCAGGGGTTCTTCACGGTGCCGGTGGATCAGCTGCCGGCGTACCCCGCGCTCGCCGACTACTTCCTGGGCAAGCCGTTCGTGGAGGACGCAGTGGTGGTCTCCCCGGACGTGGGGCGCGCGCGTTTGGCGGGGAAGTACGCTGAGGCGCTTGACGTACCGCTGGTGATCATGCAGAAGCGGCGCTCCAGCTTCGGGGAGACGGAAACGACACACGTGGTGGGAGATGTCCGGGACAAGATTCCCATTCTCATCGATGACATCGTGGCGAGTGGCAGCGTGCTGCGCCAGCTCCCCGTGCTGCTGGAGCAAGGGGCCCGCCCAGAGATGCACCTGGCGATCACCCATCCGGTGCTGCTGCCGCAAGCGCTGCAGGAGCTTGACCGCCATTACATCGAAGAGCTTGTGGTCACGGATTCGATCCTGGTACCGCCAGCCAAGCGACATCCGAAGCTACGAATGGTCAGCATCGCGCCGATGTTGGCGTATGCCATCCGCGGGATCTA
>CAZGSX010000384.1:0-1434 GCA_964528475.1 uncultured Anaerolineales bacterium | reverse complement strand
AGTGCGACGCCCAGGAGGCGGCCAACGTCGCCAATAAGGTCATCAATCAGGACAACGTCAACTACATCGTTGGCGCAGTCTGCTCCAGTGCCTCAATTCCCATCTCTGAGATCGCCAACGCCGAGGGCGTGGTGCAGATCAGCCCACCGTCCACCAACCCGCAGGTCACCATCAACGAGGATGGCTCCAACAAGGAGTACATCTTCCGCGCCTGCTTCCTCGACCCCTTCCAGGGTGAGGTGGATGCCGCGTTTGCGATGGAGGAGCTGGGGGCGGAAACGGCGGCCTCGCTCTACGATGTGGGCAACGACTACGTCAAGGGGCTGGCTGAGTACTTCAAGGCCTCCTTCGAGACGATGGGCGGCGACGTGCCCGTCTTCGAGGCGTACACCAAGGATGACACGGACTTCTCAGCGCTCCTGACGAAGGTGGCCGAGGCGGACGTGGATGTCCTCTTCCTGCCTGACTACTACAACAAGGCCAACGTCATCGCCAAGCAGGCTAAGGAGAGGGGCGTCGAGGCGACGATGCTCGGCGCTGACGGCTGGGACTCCCCAGATCTCGATCTAGAGGCCACCGATGGGGCCTACTTCAGCAACCACTATTCCCCCTACGATCCTCGCCCCATCGTTCAGGACTTCGTGAGTGAGTTCGAGGCGGAGCACGGCATGACGCCTGACTTTGTAGCTGTCCTGGCCTACGACGCCACGAACGTTCTCCTGCAGGCTATCGAGAACGCTGGTGTGGATGATCCGGCCGTGGTCAAGGACGAGCTGGCGGCCATTGAGTTCGAGGGTGTTGCTGGAGATATTCGCTTCGATGAGAATGGCGACCCCATCAAGAAGGCCGCCATCAGTCACATCACGGACGGGCAGATCGAGTTCGTGAAGTTCGTTGCCCCGCCCGGCGAGGAGGCTATGGAGGAGGAAGAGGAGGAAGTCGCTGCGGCAGTTCCTCCGGCTCCTGGCTTCTCCATCAAGGTCGCCGAGCTCTTCCCCATGAGCGGTGATGTGGCAACCTTCGGCGTGTCCAGCAACAATGCTGTCACGCTCGCATTCGACGAGGCACGAGCCGCTGGCTGGGAGATCGAGACCGTGCTGGGCGACACCAAGTGTGATGCCCAGGAGGCGGCCAATGTCGCCAACAAGGCCATCACCCAGGACAACGTTAACTACATCCTGGGCGCAGTCTGCTCCAGTGCCTCGATTCCCATCTCCGAGATCGCCAATTCGCAGGGTGTGCTGCAGCTGAGCCCTACGTCGACGAACCCGCAGGTGACCATCAACGAGGATGGGTCCAACAAGGAGTACATCTTCCGCGCCTGCTTCCTTGATCCCTTCCAGGGTGAGGTGAACGCATCCTTCGCCATCAATGATTTGGGTGCGGAGAGCGCGGCGGTTCTCTATGACGTGGGCAACGACTACGTGAGGGGCC
>CAZGSX010000383.1:0-1435 GCA_964528475.1 uncultured Anaerolineales bacterium | reverse complement strand
CCGGTATTGTCTCTGGGAAAAAAAGGCCGAGATAGAAACAATATCGTTCCATCCGACGCCCTCATCCCGCTTAGCTTGCGTCTGAGACCTCTCAGAGTATAATCAGTGGTCGCACCAACTACATTCTAGGAAGGAGCCGTCGCTCTTTGATGTTACGTGGGTTGATCAGCAAGCTCGTTGGGAACACCAATCAGCAGGAGATATCTCGCCTCCAGGGCCAGGTGGAGCGCATCAACGCCTTGGAGGGCGAATACGAATCCCTCACCGACGAGGCGCTCCGCGCCAAAACCGTCGAGTTCCGTCAGCGTCTTGAGCAGGGCCAGACGCTTGACGATATCCTCGTGGAGGCCTTCGCCGGCGTGCGCGAGGCCGCCAAACGGTCCATCGGACTCCGCCACTACGACGTCCAGCTCATCGGCGGCATCGTATTACACGAAGGCAAGATCGCGGAGATGAAGACCGGTGAGGGCAAGACGCTCGCGGCCACCGCTCCGCTCTATCTCAACGCGCTCAGCGGCCGGGGCGCCCATCTCGTCACCCCCAACGACTATCTCTCTAAGGTCGGCGTTCAGTGGATGGGGGCCATCTACCAGGCGCTTGGCCTCTCCGTCGGCGTGATTCAGTCCTCCGCCGCCCACCCCGACCAGGGTTCCTTCCTCTTCGACCCGGACTATGCCTCTGCCGATGACCGTTTCCTCGGCCTGCGCCCGGTCTCCCGCCGTGAGGCGTACCAAGCCGACGTCACGTACGGCACGAACAACGAGTTCGGCTTCGACTATCTCCGGGACAACATGGCTCGCGACCTCAGCGGTCAGGTCCAGCGGGGGTTCTACTACGCCATCATCGACGAGGTGGACAACATTCTCATCGACGAGGCCCGCACCCCCCTCATCATCTCGGGCCCTGCCGAGGAGCCCTCCCACCTCTACTCCAGCTTCGCCCGGGTGGTCCGTCAGCTGGCGCCCAGCAGCCCGGAAAGTGTGGAGGAGGAGGCACCGGACGGCGACTACGTCCTCGAGGAGCGGACGAAAACGGTGACGCTCACGGAGCGGGGCGTGGAGAAGGTGGAGTCCATGGTCCCGATGGTGGATCAGGGCGAGAGTATCTACGACCCCGAGCACGCCCACATGCTCCCCTATCTGGACAACGCCCTGCGGGCCCACGTGATCTTCAAGCGGGACAAGGACTATATCGTGCAGGATGGCGAGGTGATCATCGTAGATGATTTCACCGGCCGCCTGATGTATGGACGCCGCTTCTCCGAGGGCCTGCACCAGGCCATCGAGGGGAAGGAGAACGTCCCGGTCCAGCGGGAGAGCCTCACCTACGCCACCATCACTTTCCAGAACTACTTCCGGATGTACGAGAAGCTCGCCGGGATGACGGGGACGGCGAAGACCGAGGAGGAGGAGTTCCAGAAGATCTACGATATGGA
>CAZGSX010000382.1:0-1438 GCA_964528475.1 uncultured Anaerolineales bacterium | reverse complement strand
TCATCTGCTTGATCCTTTCGATGATCGCTTGCGCAAGGCTGGAGACCACGATAGAGGATCCCCCTACCACCGTCTCTGAACAGGGCACCTCGGTGCCCAACCAGACGCCGACCGAAGCGACGGATCTGACGAGCCCGACACAACCGGCGGAGGCCACGGCCACCACGGAGGCCGCGGCCACCTCGACGCGGGTCGTCGACCCCACGCCAACGCCTCAGCCAGCTCTTGAGCCAGTAGTGGGCGTTGAGCTCGTGGCGGATGGACTCGGGGCACCGGTGGACATGATTCCCGCCAATGATGATACCGGCCGCCTCTTCATCGTTGATCAAGTGGGGCTCATAAGGATCCTCACATCCGAGGGCAAGCTGCTCGACGAACCCTTCTTGGACCTCCGCGACCGGATGATCACTGTCCGTCAGAGCTACGATGAACGTGGCCTTCTCGGGCTCGCTCTCCATCCAGACTACGCGGACCACGGGATCTTCTACGTCTACTACAGCGCTTCCTTGAGATCGGGCGCTCCTCAACAGTGGGATCACACCAGCCATCTTTCAGCCTTCACCGTGTCGGAGGCGAATCCGGACCGGGCCGCCCCTGACTCTGAGCGGGTGCTCCTTGAGATCGATCAGCCGCAGTCAAACCACAACGGTGGGAAGATCGCTTTTGGGCCAGATGGGTACCTCTACATCGCCCTTGGCGACGGCGGAGGCGCGAATGACGTCGGTAGGGGCCATGTCGAGGACTGGTACGGGCGAAATGCCGGCGGCAATGGGCAGAACGTATCCGAGACTCTGCTGGGCAGCATCCTTCGCATCGATGTTGGGATGGGCGACTCCTATACCATCCCGGACGATAATCCCTTCGTTGGTCGAAATGGCCTGGATGAGATCTGGGCCTACGGATTCCGAAATCCGTACCGATTCTCGTTCGATGCTGGGGGCGAACGCGCGCTCTTCGTGGCCGACGTTGGGCAGAACCTGTGGGAGGAGGTGAACCTCGTCACGGCTGGCGGGAACTACGGGTGGAATGTGAGGGAGGGCACCCACTGCTTCAGTGCCGAAACCCCTGATCGTCCGCCAGAGGAGTGCCCTAGCACCGATCCCGATGGAAAACCCTTGGCCGACCCCATCATTGAGTATCGCAATAGCAACACTCCGGGGGGCCTGGGTCTGGCCGTCATCGGTGGATACGTGTATCGGGGAAATAGTCTGCAGGGACTCCAAGGGCGCTATATCTTCGGCGACTGGAGCACGAGCTTCTCCACACCTGACGGCTCCCTCTTCGTTGCCACTCGGCCGGAGGACGAGGGATCGATCTGGCCCTTCGAAGAGCTGCAAATCACCACAAGCGATGCTGGCCGGCTCGGTGAGTTCCTCCTCGCACTGGGTCAGGACTTCGAGAATGAGTTGTATCTCTTGACATCGGGGACCGCCGGCCC
>CAZGSX010000381.1:0-1438 GCA_964528475.1 uncultured Anaerolineales bacterium | reverse complement strand
TTCCCCCGGCGGGACCAGGACGAGGTCATCGTGCCGCCCACGTCTTTCGAGATCGATGCCATCCGCGCCGTGGAGAACTATGGGGAGCAGGTGCTCCGGCAGGCGGAGACCGCCCGCGCGCAATTGCGCACCCTGGCCCACTGGACCGTGCTTCACCTCCACAAGCGCGGTCTCAGCTCCCCCGAGGCCCTCCGCTGCTCCCTCCGCAACCGGCGGCAACGGCTCCAGCAGAGGCGGGAACAGGCTCTGGTCGACCGCCAGCCTGAGGATGCCCCTATCTCCGCGGACGTGGCCCGGGCGAATGTCCTCGACGAGGATACGGGGGAGCGGCTGGATGGCGAGGAGGCAGGCCGCCGCACCGAGCGCCTTGTGTACGGTTCGGCCGAACAGATCCAGGCCGAGCTCAATTTGCTGGAGGACGTGCTCTACAAGGCGAAGCGCATCACAGCCAGTCGGGACAACAAGCTGCAGCGGCTCCTGGGCGTCGTGCTGAAGGAGCGCCTCCGCGTCGACCCCAAGGTGGTCATCTTCACCCGCTACGTCGACACGATGAACTACCTGGAGGAGCGCATCGGGGGCGACAGCCGGTATGAGGACGTGACCGTGCTCACCATCTACGGTGGCCTCAGCGAGCGTCGCCGTCGGGAGATCTTCCACGCGTTCGAGCGGGCGGAGAAAGCTGTGCTCGTTGCGACCGACGCCATCTCCGAGGGCATCAACCTCCAGCACGCCGCCGCTCAGGTGATCCACTACGAGCTGCCCTGGAACCCCAACCGGCTGGAACAGCGGAACGGCCGGATCGATCGCTTCGGACAGCGGAAGCCCGTGGTCACCATCCGCACCATGGTCATGGACGAGACGTTGGACGCCGCCATCCTCAAGGTGCTGGTGGAGAAGGCGGCCCGTATCCGCCGCGACTATGGTTTCTCGCCGCCCTACTTCGGCGACGAGACCAGCATCCTGGATCTCATGGAGGATTACGATCTCCGTCTTGGGCCCAAGCAGCTCAGGATGTTCGATGCCGGGGCCACCTCGCTGCTTGCGGCGGATGCAGATCGGGCTGGCTACCCGACAGAGCAGGCTCACGATCCCTTCGATGAGGAGACGCTGGAGCGGATCAAGGGCGAGTCCTTCTACGGTCAGACGCACGTGAGCCTGCCGGAGATCGAGCGGCGTCTGGAGGAGACGGCCGAGACCGTGGGTTCTCCTGATGAGGTGCGAGCCTTCGTCTTCAGCGGGCTCAGCCGCTTCGGCTGCGGCGTCACCCAGAACAACGACGGCTCCTACCGCATCGCCCTCACCGAGCCGGCGCTCCAGACCGCCTCGGTGGGTGGCGTCATCGAGCGCGCCACGTTCGACCCGGAGTGGGCCCTGGATGATCCGGACGTGACGCTCCTCGACGTCGGCCACCCCTTGGTGCGGCGGCTCATCGAGGAGG
>CAZGSX010000380.1:0-1452 GCA_964528475.1 uncultured Anaerolineales bacterium | reverse complement strand
TGGGGTGGGGCTTTGGCGACGCCGCTGCAGCCCTGGTGGGCAAGGCCTGGGGACGCCGTCACATTCTCCTGCCCCTGGTGGAGGGCGCGAAGACCTGTGAGGGCACCCTGGCCATGACGGTGGCTGCGGCTGTGGCCTTCTTCCTCACCATGTGGCTGTACGCGGGTCAGCCGTGGTACGTGAGCCTGGTCGTGGCCCTCGTCGTCGCGCCGTTCGCTGGCACGGTCGAGCTCTTCTCACGTAGGGGACTGGACACGCTTACCGTGCCGTTCTCGGCGGCGTGTCTGATTCTCCCTATTGTCGCTCTCTTCTCTTGGCTGGGACACTAGAATGACGGCTCTCACCCAGGACCGGGCGACGGCGCGGGAACGGACGCTGCTTATCGCTCTGCTACTGAGCGCATGGGGGCCCTTGGCCACGGGCATTGCGGTCATGACGGGCCGTTCCACCACGCAGGTGGCGGACTTCGTACGGCGGAGTGTTGAGCTGATCGCGTTGTTTGTCTCGTGGTGGGTGTTTCGCCGTGTGGGGCGCGAGGGAGCGCTGGAAGCACGGAAAGCCCGGCTGGAGAGAGGCGCAGCGGTCAGCGTTGCGGCGGCGATGGGCATTTCCGGGTTGGTCATGTTGTCGCTGACGCTTCTGCGCCTGGACTCGTTTGAGCCAGGGGGGAACGTCTACCCGGGACTGGCCATTGCAGGACTCGGTCTGTTGACCAACGTCTGGTTCTGGCGGCGCTATGCGGCGCTGAATCGCGAGGACTACAATGCCATCATCGCCGCCCAACGGCAGCTGTATCGAGCGAAGGCCGCCGTCGACCTCTGTGTGATGGTCGCACTCCTCTCCGTCGCCCTGGCGCCGCGCGCGCGTGCCACGCGTTACGTGGATGTGCTCGGATCGGTCGCGGTGGCATTCTACCTGCTGTGGAGTGCGTTGCGCGCCTTCCGCAGCTCGTAGCCACCAACCGCGCGTCAGCGCCCGTCCGTCCTGGGCCGGATCCCAGTGCCCTGCCCTGATCCATCTTCCGCTGGGTCTTCGCTCGCCCACGCCCATTGAAACGTCCCCAGCGAAGTTGTTGACGTCACGTTTCGTATCCTGCCGCGATATGACAGGTGAATGACATCCGGGATCATCGTTTGTCAGCCAGTCTTTCCTACTGAGACCGAGAGTATGGCACACGTGTTCTCGTGTGAGGAGGCCATCACTTCGGAAGGGCGGGGCGCGCTGACCAGGGTAGCGCGCCTAGTGGGCGGGCGGCAAGGACGCGGTGCTTGGCCATCGCCACGCAAGATGGGCCCGTTGAGCACCGCCTGACGTACACATCCGACGAGAAAGCTGGGGCTCCGCTGTGAACGCCCGATGGGCAGAAGCTGTTCGTCCAGACCTCGCCCTTCGGTGGACGGCGGATCGTGACGGTGGACGCCAAAACCGGCGCGGTGCTGGATCTGAGCGAGC
>CAZGSX010000379.1:0-1455 GCA_964528475.1 uncultured Anaerolineales bacterium | reverse complement strand
CCCAGGGTATCGAGTGCCAGACGTGCCACATGGCGCCCACCGGCGTCGACTATTTTGTCTTCCCGGAGAAGGGCGGGCTGATCCGCGACCCCGAGTCGATCGCCTCGCACCTCCAGCCCGGCGCGGCCGACGAGCAGCTCCTGCAAAACACGGTGTGCCTGACGTTGCACGCTCGCCAGGCGTCGGGCCAGGTCCACGTCACGGCAATTATCACCAACTCCGAGGCCGGCCACCATGTCCCCACAGACTTCCCTGGCCGCCACATGATCCTCACGGTCGTCGCTAGAGACGCGGCGGGGCATGCGCTGGTCCAGGCGAGTGGGCCCACCGTGCCGGAGTGGGGCGGCCCGCAGGCTGGCCTGCCGGGCAAGGCCTTCGCCAAGGTGCTGCGCGACGTCGAGACCGGCGAGGCGCCGGTGGTAAGCTACTGGAAACAGGCGGAGATCGTCAGCGACAATCGCATCCCCGCCATGGAGAGGGATGCGTCGATCGTCACCTTCGGCTCGCCTGGAGGGGGAGAGCGGATCACCGTCACCGCCCGCCTCCGCTTCCGCCGCGCGTTCCAGGAGACAATGGATGCCCGGGACTGGGATACGCCAGACATCCTCATGGAGGAGACATCGATCCTCCTGGTGCTCCACCCGCAGTGGGACGTCTTCCTCCCGGTCATCCTGCGCTGAGCCACACGCGTCCGGGAGCCTGGACGCGCTGGCGGAGATGTACCGTCCCGGCGTGTTGGGGGCGGACGGGCGGATGAGGGATCAGTGAGTATGGAGTAGGGAGACGCGCCCACCGCGTCTCTCCCGTGCTCGCCCGACCTGTCATGGCCGAAAAAAGTCTATCCGCATCGCCAATGAGCCACGACGAGCACGAGAGCGGGTCTGCTGAGTCATTTCTGGTGGGGAAAACCAGGCGATGGATTGACGTGATGGTCCGGTTTTTGGACGGCCTGAGGCCAGTTTCGGGGACAGTTTGAGCTCGCCTGGCACTTAGAATCGGCCCGGTCGGCGGGGAGCCTGAGGCCGGGCTGCTGTTTATGAGGGATCGTCAATCAGTGGACGATGGGGCGTTGGGCCTGACTGTGCCCAGCGCTTTGTGCGCCCACCCAGGAGTAGATGTGGTGCAGCCCGTTGAGCACCGGCTGAGAGGAGAGCTTTCCGTTGTCAGGTGGTGATTCCAACGGCTCCGGTCGCTCTGTCTGACGTGGGATGCGCTGATCGATGCCCCGGTCAGGAGCGGGCTCAGCCAAGGGTTCCGGTCGCTCGGGGGCAGTTGGCTGGCCTTGTTGGCCAGCTGGGACAACAGAGGAAGGGAGCACACATGCGTCAACCTATCGTGTATGTCGACACGTCTGCGATTCGTGAGGGCAAGCTCGACGACCTTAAGGTGGCCATGGCCCGTCTGGCCGCTTTCGTCGAGGAGAACATGCCGCGGCTCATCTCGTACGGCTTCTTC
>CAZGSX010000378.1:0-1456 GCA_964528475.1 uncultured Anaerolineales bacterium | reverse complement strand
TCCGGACCACCAGGTTGCACCTAGTTCGCGAGGCGCCGCAGAATCGCCCTGGCGGCCACCAAACCCGATGCGGACGCCTGAACCAGTCCCCGGGTCACCCCGGCCCCGTCGCCGCAGGCGAACAAATTGTCAACTTCGGTCTCCATCTGCGGGGTCAACCGCAGGCGACAGGAGTAGAACTTGACCTCCACACCGTACAACAACGTATGGCGAGAGGCCACGCCGGGAGCCAGCTCATCCATCGCGTGTAGCATCTCCAGAATCGTCACCACGTAGCGATAGGGCAATACCAGATTGAGATCCCCCGGAGTCGCACTGCTGAGTGTCGGTGTGACGACGGAGCGGGCGAGCCGCTTCGGGGTGGAGCGACGTCCGCCCTCCAGATCGCCCAGCCGCTGAACTATGACGCCCTCGCCCAGCAGATTGGCCAACCGGGCGATGCTCTTGCCGTACGCGATGGGGTCGTCGAATGGCTCAGTAAAAGTCTTGCTAACCAGAACGGCGAAGTTCGTATTGGGGGTCTGACGCTCGGAAAAGGAGTGCCCATTGACCGTCATCACATCCCCGGCGAACTCGGTGCTCACCTCCCCGTGGGGGCACATGCAGAACGTACGAGCGCGGTCATCAAAGGCTCTGGAATAGTAGATGAGTTTGGATTCATAGACCAGCTCGGTGATCGACTCCAGAACAACGGCGGGGACCTCGACCCTAACGCCGAGATCGACGGGATTGCGGCCCACACTAAGCCCCATGTCGTCTGAAGCCTCCCTCAGCCAGGCCGCGCCTTCCCTGCCAGGAGCCACGATCACCGCCTCGGCCTCGTACCGTTCACCGTCCCCCGCCTCCACGCCGACCACCCGTCCGCTCTCGACGAGGACCCGGACCACGGGGGTCCGCATCTTAACCTCCACATCCCGCTTTACCAATTCGTCCCGCATAGCTCGCATCACCTCAGCACAGCGTTCGGTTCCTATGTGTCGAATGGGCACGGATATGAAGCGCAGGCCCGCTAAGGCGGCCCGCTTCTCCAGTGCCTCAACCTGATCGGTGCGCCTCCCGTAGACCGATCCGGACGCGCCAAAGCGGACGTAGGTCTGATCCACCTCCCGTATGAGCCTACCGACTTTCTCCTGCCCTAGTATATCCGCCAAGCGCCCCCCGATGGCCGGAGACAGCGTTAGCTTTCCGTCCGAATACGCCCCGGCACCGCCCCAGCCCGCCATAATCGCACAGGGTTGGCATTGTCGACACTTACCTCCGCGGTCGCGGGATGGGCAGTGACGATCCTCGATGCTCTGTCCCTTGTCCAGGATACCTATACGCAGGCCCGATCGCTGGCTCAGTTCGAGAGCCGCGAACACTCCCGCTGGGCCAGCGCCGACGATGATCACGTCAAATATCCGATTCTCCATCCCACTATCTCCAAGTCGTATGTCGCACAGCTGGAAGCGATGCG
>CAZGSX010000377.1:0-1457 GCA_964528475.1 uncultured Anaerolineales bacterium | reverse complement strand
TGCACCGTGCGCTGGGGCGATGGGAGTTCGAGCGACTGCACGCCGGAAAGCACGCTGACTCACACCTACGCCGATGACCCAGCCGGGGCGCCCATCACGGTCGATCTGGTGGACGAGGACGGTAAGCACGCCGGGGCCGGGACTCTGGCCATCACAGTGACCAACGTCGCGCCGACGGTGACCGCCGCTGGCAGCACAGTCGACGAGAACGGGGTCGCCACCGTCAGCGGGACGATCACTGATCCGGGGGCCCAGGATACGTTCACGGTGACCATTGACTGGGGCGAGGGCGCTGCCGCGAGCTACAGCTACCCGGCGGGAACCACGACGTACACAGAGACGCATCAGTACCTGGACGACAATCCGACCAACACGGCCTCCGACGTGTACACCATCGGTGTCCAGGTGGCGGACGATGACCTTGGTGTGGGCACGGCGAGCACCAGCGTCACAGTGACCAACGTCGCGCCGACGGTGACCGCCGCTGGCAGCACAGTCGACGAGAACGGGGTCGCCACCGTTAGCGGGGCCATCACCGACCCGAGCACCCAGGACACCTTCACGGTGACCGTCGACTGGGGCGAGGGCTCGCCGCAGAGCTACAGCTACCTGGCAGGGAGCACGAGATACACAGAGACGCATCAGTATCTGGATGACAATCCCACAGGGACGTTGTCGGACAGCTACCCGATCTCGGTGACGGTGACGGACGACGACCTCGGTGAGGGCACGGCGAGCACTAGTGTCACGGTGACCAACGTCGCGCCGGCGGTGACCGCCGCTGGCAGCACCATCGACGAGAACGGGGTCGCCACCGTCAGCGGGACGATCACTGATCCGGGGGCCCAGGATACGTTCACGGTGACCATTGACTGGGGCGAGGGCGCTGCGGCGAGCTACAGCTACCCGGCGGGAACCACAACGTACACAGAGACAAATCAGTACCTGGACGACAGTCCCAGCGGCACAGCGACCGACGACTACGAGATCAGCGTCACAGTGACGGACGACGACCTTGGCGTGGGCACCGCTAGCACCACCGTGACGGTGAAGAACGTGGCGCCGACGCTCGGGCCGATCGCCGCGCCGGTCGACCCGGTGCAGGTCAACACGGTCATCGCAGCCAGCGCTGCCTTCTCGGATACTGGAACTGTCGATACGCACACCGCTACCTGGTACTGGGACTGGGGGGACTGGGCGCTGTCAGGCGAGCCTGGCCCCAGCAGCTCGGGCACGGTGACCGAAACAGGCGGCTCGGGCTCCGTAGCCGGAGCCCACAGCTACGACCTGCCGGGTGTCTACACGCTGCGGCTGGCGCTGACCGACGACGACACCGGTGCCGATGACGAGGCGTTGCGCTACGTGGTGGTCTACGACCCCAACGACGGGTTCGTCACGGGCGGCGGCTGGATTGACTCACCGGAAGGTGCGTACGCATCAGACTCGACGCTGACCGG
>CAZGSX010000376.1:0-1459 GCA_964528475.1 uncultured Anaerolineales bacterium | reverse complement strand
TGCCCCGTTTGTAGCGCCCCCACTCGCGGGCCCCGAAGACCACCACCCGCAGCCCATCGACCGCACGGCTCTCCCCCAGCTGCACGCCCAGACCGACGGGTTGAGGGCCGTCGCCATCGTCGGAGACGTCGGATATCACACGGCATCCTTCAAGGACGACATGGACAAGGCCGTCGCCGCCCTGCACTCCCACGCCTTCACCGTGGACCGCTTCTACTACGGCGACCGCACCTTCACTTGGGAGGACATCGTCGCCGCCGCCCAGGGCGCCCATATGCTCCTCTATATGGGGCACGGCATCGCGTGGGGCGGGACATCCACCCAGCCTACCCTCGTCGGCGGCTTCTTCTTCTCCGGCGGCCAGTACGTCCATCCCGATCAGATCCGCACCGACCTCGCGGGCTGGATGGCCGACGATAGCGTGGTCATCCTCAGTCACGTCTGCTATTCCGCTGGCAACACCGCATCGGACGGCCCGGGAGAGCCGTCCCAGGCCGAGGCTGCCCGTCGGGTACAAATGTATGCCGCCCCTTTCGTCGACATCGGCATGGAGGCCTACTTCGCCAACAACTACTATGAGTCGTCCGCGCACATCGTCCACGGCCTCCTCAGCGATCATCCCGCGCAAAAGACCGCCGGTCAGGTCTTCAAGAGCGTCTATCCCTATAGCGCCAGCCAGTTCCGCGACCTCACCTACCCCGATGCCCCCGGCTACGACCTCTGGCTCAGCGGAGAGAGCGGCTTCTGGAACCACGCCTTCGTCGGCATACCGGACCACGTCTTCACTGGGGAGCCCGACCCCGCCCAGCTCGCGCCTCTGCCGGATGCCCTGGCCTTTACCTACCATCGCGCCACCGGTCAGATCTCGCCTCAGGATCACGTGCTCAACCCTAGGAACGTCGCCGGCGACGCCGCCCTCAGCTGGACCGCGACCACCGTTGGCGACTGGTTCACCGTTTCCCCGGCCACCGGCACCTCGCCCGATGACCGCATCCTGATCTCGCCCCGTCTCTCCACCATCGCCAGCCTGCCCGCCGGTCACCACGCTGGCCAGCTCACCGTCACCGTCACCGATCCCCCGGAGACGAGGGACGGTTTGCAGAGCGTGGCTCTCGATCTCCAGGTCCTCGTCCCGCGCTTGGCGCAGCTTCCCGAGGAGCTGACGTTCACCCATCTGCTTCCCGAGGGCATCTCTCTGCCGTCCACCCACCGCATCACGCCCACCAACGTTGGATCCGACGACACCCTCACCTGGCACGTGACCACCTCCGGGGAGTGGCTCACCGTCTCGCCCATGACCGGTCAGACCCCGCAGTCGTTCACCGTGGAGCCCTCGGGGATGGCCATCTCCCAGCCCGGGACCCATACAGGGCTCATCACGGTCACCGTCTCGGCGCCCGCGTGTACCCAGGACGCCGTTCAGACCATCCGCGCCGTCCTCAACGCCACGCCCGGCGAG
>CAZGSX010000375.1:0-1460 GCA_964528475.1 uncultured Anaerolineales bacterium | reverse complement strand
GGCAACGATTGACAACTCCGTGCAGTCGTGTTACATTTGGCTCCGCAAGGAGGTAACAGATGAACAGATCACTTATGAGGCGGACTGGACGATCGTCAATTTGGATCATCCTGGGCCTGGCGCTGGTGGGCGTCGCAGGCCTACTACTCGTTCTCGCATTCTTTGAGCCCGCTGCCGTGGCGCCTTCGACGGCGAGTACGCCGTCGCTAAGCGCCGACAGGCTCCCTACCCAGACGCCAAACGCACCTGACCCCGAGACCCCGGAGCCGAGCGTTCCAGAGGAGCCCCTGGCTGCCACTGTGAATGGTTACAGTATCACCCAATCCTACCTGAGCGACACGATGCGGCTCAATGAGATCCTGGGTCAGCTTTCGGGAGCGTCCACTCTGGACGAGAAAGAGACGTTACAGCGTTTGATCAGATCAGAGCTGATCCTGCAGGGGGTGGAGGATGTTGAGGGCCCGACTGAAGCAGAGGTCGAGGGCTTTATTGCCAGCCTACAGCGAAACTGGGGCGTCAGTGATGAGGTCGTCGTGGACAGACTCGAAGCAGTCGGACTCGAGCGTGCCTTTCTGGTCGACACCATCGATCGGCTGCTGACTGTTCAGGCGGCAGTTGAACGGCTGGAGGAGGAAGGCCATAGCATCTCGGACTGGTTGCGCGAGCGTCAGGACAGCGCGGAAATCATGGTATTCGAGGACCTGGCAAGTGCCGAGACCACGCCCACTGCCCGGTCCACAGAAGAGGCTGAGCCCGCCACCTCGACAGCCGAGCTGGGGTTCGATACGCCCGACGTGGCGTCGGACTTCACGCTGGATCGCGCCGGTGGCGGCCAGCTCACGCTGAGCGATCAGCTGAAGGAAGGACCGGTTGTCCTCGTCTTCTTCGAGAGGTGTGGATGAGGGCCTGATCGAACGCAACTGGTGCAGTTGCGAGAGGAATATCAAGCCGTGCAGGAAGCCGGGGCAGAGGTTGTGGCGCTTGCTGTCTCGTCCTTGTCCGATGTCGAGCGCGGGGTCCAGAGTGTCGTCAACCCTCCCTACCCCATGCTGGCCGATCCAGATCACGAGGTTGCTGAAGCCTTTGGCGTCTATGACCTGCTGGGCAATGGCTACGCTGCACCCTCCGTGTTTGTCATCGACGGGGACGGGAAGATCGTATGGAGCTACGTGGGCCGGAATTCGAGCGACCGTCCCGGGGTAGACGCGATCCTGGAGCAGATTCCTTGAGGTCCCCTCTAGCGGTTCCCAACGATCCAGAGTCGCACTGAAGCGCGGCCCAGAGCCGACAGCCAGCGGCCCCGTGAGAAGAATTGGAGCTGCTCCAGCATCTCCCCCGCCGCACGCTCCCCGAGAACCGGCTCGTGCTAGGGGCCGCTCTTCGAAGACCACTGCAGAGGACTCCCTCCGGACCACCAGGTTGCACCTAGTTCGCGAGGCGCCGCAGAATCGCCCTGGCGG
>CAZGSX010000374.1:0-1462 GCA_964528475.1 uncultured Anaerolineales bacterium | reverse complement strand
AGAGCCAGGACCCGCTGATCCATTCAGGCACACTGCGTCGGCGTTCGCCGCCGCCACAGCTGTGCGCGCTCGTCCGTCGGAGTCTGTGGGTTGCAGTTTGTGAGTTGCGGTCTGTCGGTTGCAAGTTGAAGCGTCAGCACGCTCTAGCGTGCTGAACTGCTAACATGCTGCCAGGAGCGTCCGTTCGGCCCAACTTCCACACCCCACCTTCGAGGGCGCGGATGTACAGATCTCGGTAGCGGAAGGGGGACTCTCGCTGAAGCGCGATCAGACAACCCCCCTTCGACCCGGCGGTCACCCACCCTCGCCGGCCGCTGTCCCTTCCAGGGCGATGACGCCCCCAGCTTGGGGGTCAACGCCATGCCGGCGTGGGGGCGTCCATCGACCCGACTGTCTGGCCCCTGGCACCCACGATGTCATCAACTTCCGCCCGACTGGCTCTCCATCTCCAAGCGGGCCGCCACGCGCCAACTGGCGAATGAGCGACACCGGGCAGTGGTCGTCGTGCAGGCGGTGGGCCGTCGTGACCTTCAAATCAAGCCAGACGGCGCGCGCTCAGCTCGTGGCCTGGCGCACGATGGCGGAGAGCCTGGCCTCGGTCGGGTCGTCCAGCGCAGTGAAGAACCACGCGCATGGCATTAGCTGGTGCGCCGCACCCTCCTCGCGGGTGTGGTTCGCCTTCTCGGTGAGGCCGAAGGTCATGTATTTGTCATCCGCGCGGAAGAAGCAGAGGACCGGGCCATCCTTCGCGTACCCCGGCATGCCGTACCACAGTCTTGGCTGGAGCGCCGGCGTGCTGCGCAGGATGAGGTTGTGGAGGCGCTCGCCCATGGCGCGGTAGGGCTCGGGCATCGCGGCGATCTTGGAGAGCACCGCGGCCTCGTCGTCGGCCTTCTTCGTTGGCTTCTTGTTGGCTACTGACATCTGGGACTCCCTTCTATGCTCATAGACGAGAATGACACGCACGTTCTTACGATGTGTATTCCGGCCAAGGCGTCCACTTGTTCCGGGGATGTCGTCCACCGGTCGGAGCGAAGCGACGCTAGCATCGATATTGTACCCGTGAGTGGTCGGTATGGGCAAGGGTAATCAAGCTTGCGTGGTTATTCCCCGTTCGGCTCAAGGTGATAGGCGTTGTGAACCAGGCGATCCGAGATAGCATCGCCAATGGTCGGGTCCGGGAAGCGGGCTTGCCACTCGCCAACGACCAGTTGCGTCGCTACCAGGGTCGAAGCCCAGCGGTAGCGGTCATCCACGATTTTGAGCAGGCCTTGAGACGGGGAACGGGTCAGAGCGTCGCGGAGCCAGTCATCGGAGATCAAGAGCTGCGTGCGAGCGAACGTGTCGGGGAGGCTGGGATAAGGGCCGTCCGCGCGGGCCAAGGAGAGCTGATGAAGGGGGCGGTGCGGTAGTAGCGGACGGTGAAGCTGTCACGACAGGCGGAGTGGGCCAGCGCGCCGGT
>CAZGSX010000373.1:0-1462 GCA_964528475.1 uncultured Anaerolineales bacterium | reverse complement strand
CCGGTCAGTCCAGGATTGGGGCGATGTACAGACCCACGCGACAGGCCAAGTCGGACGCCATACGCGCTCGGCCCCAGTCTCTTGCTGTCTGCCGACCAACACGCTTGCGACCCCTTGGTCGGGTGCCGCGTGCGCCTGCGGGCGAGCCGTCCGGATGAGAGGCAGGTAGATGCGCGTCATTCCTGCATTGATGAGGGTCGTATCGGCGTCAGTCAGACCAGCCGTGTTTGTCACGGTGAGCGTGAACCTGAACACGCCGTTAGGGGCGACAAAGGTGGTCACGCTCAACGCTGGCGAAAAGTCAACGTCGACACCGCCGACCTGTACCCAGTGGTAGGTCAGCGGATCGCCGTTGGGGTCACTGCTGGCGCTGCCATCCAACGTGACTATGGTGGCAGGAACTACCTGCTGGTCCTGCCCTGCATCAGCCGTCGGGACAGGACCCACGGTGACCTTCGTACTATCGGTGGCGGACAACCCGCCCGTGTCAGTGACGGTCAGGGCGAAGTGGAGTTGATCGATCCCCAGCGGCGCGGTGAAGGTCGTGATGCTCAGGTTCGGCGTGAAGCTGACCGGTGTGCCGCTGGTCTGCATCCATTGGTAGGTCAGGACGTCGCCGTTCGGGTCGCTGCTGGCGCTGCCGTCCAACGTGACCATGGCGCCTGAAGGGCTTTTCAAGTTGGGCCCTGCATCGGCCGTGGGCCCGAGGTTGTTCACGGTGACGACGGTGGTATCGGTACTGGACAACCCTTGCGGGTCCGTGACGGTCAGGGCAAAGGTCAGGGGGCCGGCGCTCAACGGCGCGGTGAAGGTCGTGATGCTCAGTGCCGGCGAGAAGCTGACCGCCTCGCCGCCGGTCTGGTCCCAGTGGTAGGTTAGCGGATCGTTGGTCGGGTCGCTGCTGGCGCTGCCGTCCAGTGTGACTCCGGTGCCGGGATCCACCGTCTGGTCCGGACCCGCGTTCGCCACCGGGGACGGATCGCCCACCATGATGAGCACCATATCCGTGGCGGAGAGGCTGCCTGTGTCGGTGACGGTCAGGGCAAAGGTCAGCTGACTGGGGCTCGAAGGCGCGGTGAAGGTCGTGATGCTCAGGGCCGGCGAGAAGCTAACCGCCTCGCCGCCGGTCTGTACCCAGTGATAGGTGAGGGCGTCGCGGTTCGGATCGCTGCTAGCGCTGCCGTTCAACGTGACTAGGGCGCCGAGTGCGACCTGTTGGTCAGGCCCCGCATCGGCCGTTGGGCCCAGATTCCTGACGGTGATAGCGACCGTGTCCGTGGCGGAGAGCTCGCCCGTGTCGGTCACGGTCAGGTTGAAGGTGAGGGAGCCGGCAGGCAAGGGCGCGGTGAAGGTCGTGGTCGCCTGATCCGGCGTGAAGCTGACTGACTCGCCGCCGGTCTGGAGCCAGTAGTACGTGAGAGCATCTCCGTTCGGGTCACTGCTGGCGCTGCCGTCCAGGGCG
>CAZGSX010000372.1:0-1464 GCA_964528475.1 uncultured Anaerolineales bacterium | reverse complement strand
AAGGAACGGGATAAGATGCGATGCCTGAGGCGGGCGCCGAGCTCGGGAGCGAGGGTATGAGGTCCGGGGGCGGAAACAGAGGTGTGAGGGTGATGCGTTGGATTGCGAGAATTGGTGCAGGGTTGGCGGCCGCTGTGATGCTGCTGTTCTTCGTGGGTGAGGGGCTGGCCGAGGGGCTGGCTCCCCTGCTTGACCTGTCGTTCCGCGAGAGCGCCATGATGGTCGCCTTCGCCGCGGTCTGGGTGAGCCTGTTGCTGGGGTGGAGATGGGAGCTGGTCGGCGGGTTGCTCACACTGAGTGGGTTGGCAGCGTTTTACGTTGTGGATTACGCCTTGTCGGGGACGTTTCCCCGAGGGCCCACCTTCTTCCTCTTCGCGTCTCCCGGGCTGCTGTTCCTGGCCTGCGCTCTGTGGTCGCGGAGGATGGAGATGAGCCCGCAGGGGTGAGGGCAAGGCGATGCATCAGCGCTACGGCCACCGCGCCAAGCAACAGGCTATTCAGATGAGAGCTCATTTGCAGCTAAGACAGGTTCTACCAGGCGTGATCGGCCTCGCAGTCTACATCTTGCTGGTGCCGGGACTCCTGTTTATTGCGGCGGGCACGGTCGCTTGGCCTATGGCCTGGGTCTACGTGTTCCTGCTGCTGGCGTCCACGGTGGGCAGCCGGCTGATGGTGCTGAGGCGCAACCCGGACACCCTGCGAGAGCGGGCCCGGTTCATATCTTCCGAGGGCACGAAGGCCTGGGACCGCGTGCTGGCGATGATCGTCGGCCTCCTGGGTCCGTCGGCGATGGCGCTTGTCGCTGGGCTAGACCATCGTTGGGGTTGGTCGGTTGTCGTCCCGAAGGCGGTGGAGGTGCTGGGGGCGGTGGTGGTCGCCGCTGGCTACGGCGTCTCCGTCTGGGCCATGGTGGAGAACGCTTACTTCTCGGCTGTGGCGCGCATCCAGGAGGATCGGGGCCAGGAGGTGGTGAGCAGTGGGCCCTATCAAGTCGTGCGCCATCCGTCGTACGCCGGCACGGCGCTGGCCTCGCTGGCCTGGCCGCTCATGCTGGACGCGGTGTGGGCCCTAGTTCCAGGGATGGTCATGGTGGTGGCCATCGTCGTCCGCACTGGGCTGGAGGATCGGATGCTACGCGAGGAACTGGAGGGGTATGAGAGCTATGCCCAGCGAACGCCCTCTCGGTTGATCCCCGGCGTTTGGTGATGGAGGGCAGGATGTCGTACCTGGTTTCTCGTCTTGGACAGGATTTACAGGATTAACACGATTGTCAGAATTTAGAGGATTGACAGGATGATGTCGGCGCCGATGGAGAGCTATCTGGATCAGATCCCGTCGCTAGGGGGCAAGCGGGTGGCCGTCCTGCTGACGGATTTCTTGTTCCAGGGCTGGGGCGCGGATCAGACCGTCAGGCAGATGGTAGAGCTCTGCGCATCGAAGGGCGCCACGGTGAGTGGAGCGGGT
>CAZGSX010000371.1:0-1486 GCA_964528475.1 uncultured Anaerolineales bacterium | reverse complement strand
ATGTTCATCTTCACCAGTGCAAGAGTAAGCAACGACGCAGCCGTCACCGCGTTCGGCTCCCTCGCCATCTGGGGAGCGGTACGCCTGGCGACAAAGGGCCTGTCCCGGCGAGGTTTGATCCTGACGGGCACGGCCCTCGGGCTGGCTACCCTCTCCAAGCTGAGCGGCGCTGTCCTCGCTCCTGCAGTGGCGGTCGCTCTGCTCTTCGACAGCCTCCGGATGTGGCACGAGAAACCCAGTAGCCACGGGGCACAGCGCCTTCGACCGATTGCCATGCGTTGGGCATGTGTCGTCCTGCCAGCCATGATCATCACTGGTTGGTGGTTCGCCCGCAACGTGATTCTGTACGGCGAGTTGATGGGTGTGAATGCGTGGCTCAGCCACACAGCGACTGTGCGCACCGAGCCGATAGGCGTGCTAGATGTCATCCCCGAATTGGACGGACTGCAGAAGTCATATTGGGCCATGTTCGGCTGGTTCAATATCGCTGTAGCTCCCTGGATGTATGCCGTCTGGCGCTCGCTGACATGGGCAGCTGCGGTGGGGTTGGGACTCTTCTTTGTGAATCAGTTGGGCCCCCGTCGCGCCAACCAGTCAACACAGCGGGGGCTGCTGGTTCTTGCCTTTGCTCTTCTGATGAACCTGGGGTCCGTCTGGCGATTCATCATGATCGTGTGGGGTGCCCAGGGACGGTACTTGATGCCGACCACCGCGTCGATATCGATCCTGCTCATGCTGGGGATCAGCAGGCTTCTCCCAGACCGCTTCTACCTGAGTCGTTGGCGTCCCACTCTAGCTGCGCTGGTCGGCACGGCTCAGTTCGCCCTAGCGGTGATTTCTCTGTTCGTCTTCATCCTGCCAGCCTATGCCAAGCCCGGGGCAGTAGCAGAGGGCGACCTGCCGCAAGACATGACACGCTTCAACTTCTCTTTCCCTGGAACACCCATCGAGCTTCTTGGCGGCATCATCGAGACGGACAGCGCCCATCTCGGTGACGTGGTGCCGGTCACTCTCTACTGGCGCGCCAGGGAGAAGCCCGAAGGCGATGCTCTAGCCTTTGTGCAAATCCTGGGACGCGACAAGCAGGCTATCACCGGGGTCGACTGCTACCCAGGCCGGGGTACGTTCCCTCCCTCATTGTGGGAGCCGGGGCTCATCTATCGCGATCGTTACCTTCTCCCTCTTCCAATCGACGCCGAAGCGCCTACTGTCGCCGCCCTCCACGCTGGCCTCTATGACGAGGCCCGTGAACGCCTGCCGATGACGCGCGGGGACAGCGAAGTGCTCTCGGACCTGATGCTTCTGGACGTCATACCGTTGCGGCCGAGGAAGCCCATCTCAGATCGAGTCGGCTATCCAGTAGGCGCGGAGCTGGGCGAGGAGATCACCCTAGTGGGCTATGATCTGTCTGCAGAGCGGCTGCGCGCCGGCGAGACAATCTCCGTCACGCTGGTCTGGCGCGCAGAGCGCTCCCTTGACACTGACT
>CAZGSX010000370.1:0-1496 GCA_964528475.1 uncultured Anaerolineales bacterium | reverse complement strand
GGAAAGCCGTTCTACCTGCGGCATCGTGAAACCAAGCCAGAGGAGCTGGCGGCTGACGCAAAGCGGTTCGGCGCGCGCAGGAGTCGCTGGTGGCGCGACAGGATGGAGGGGACACGGGAACTGGGGAGTTCCACGCTTCTCCCGCTGCGCGACACCCAGATCGCGAACCTGCTGTTTCTGGGTTTCGCGGACAACCGTGAGTTTGAGCTGGAGGGGCGGCGCTACCTCTTCCGCGGCCAGACGCATCTGGACAGGTCGGACATCACGTCGGATGAGGATGAGGCTGAGGGTCGCACGCGGGTGATGGAGACCGTCAGGCAGGGTGGGGTGATGCTGAGCCTGGAGACCGGGAAGCTGCGGCGGTTGGACACCGCGGGGATCCTGCACCTGGTCCGTCACCACGCCGACGCATTCGGCAGGGCGGTCACGGAGCAGGTCCCGGCGCTGCGGCCCGAGATGACGCTGGAGCCGTGGGAGGCGACGTGTCTGGATCAGGTCTACCGGTTTCAACGGCTGCCCGGGCGTGCGGAATACGGACTGACGCATGTGCAGAAGGTCATCGCAGCGGTAACGGCGGAGGCTATCGAGAAGAGGACGCCCGTTGTGGTGCTCAATTCCGACACGGGCACCGGCAAGACCGGGTGTGCCTACGGAGCCGCGCTGTGCCTGCAGCATAACTACCTCAAGCGTCAATCCTATCGTTGGTTCAGCGAGCCCGAGCACCGCGGTGGCAATCGGCGGCGACGGATGCGCATGAGAGGAAGCGGCGGGAGCGAGCGGGCGTGGATGCGCTCGTACCACCACCGTAAGCCCTTCTGCATCGCCTTCGCTGCTGAGCCTCACACGCTGAACAAGATGGCGAGGGAGGCACGGGCCTGCTTGCCGATGGCGACCGTACGGGTCGCTGAGGATGTGTCGCAGGTGGAGGCCTTTGTCGATCTCACGCGGCAGTTGGACTATCGGTCCATCGCTGTGCTCATCGTGCCTAAGTCTATGGCGAAGCTGGGGGAGGGATGGACGTGGGCCGCCTTTCGCAGCCACGGGATCGGGGGCGATCAGGTGGATCGACAGAGGCCGTATCACTGCCCCGACTGCGGCGCGGTGGTCGTGTATCACGAAGAGGGGGACGACGGCGAGGATTGCACGTACCCCGTCTACGAGCGAGATGTGGAGGCCACGCTGGCCCGAACACCGATGCGGTGCGAGGCGTGTGGCGCACCGCTGTGGCAGTACTGCCGCATGGACTTCCGTACGGGCAAGTCCGTGGTGCGCTCTGCAGACGGGTTCTTCAAGCTGGAGCGTATGCCGGAGGCGACAGAGGGCGTGCCGGAGGTCCGCTATCCCGTGGCTGAGTACATCTGCCAGCGCTATCGGGATTTCTTCGAGGTTGTGATCTGGGACGAGGCCCACGACTGTAACGGCGTGGGGACGGATATCGTGGCTGCCTACCGGCAGTTGACGCGCGCCGCTCGCCGAGGATGGATCGAGCTGACGGC
>CAZGSX010000369.1:0-1499 GCA_964528475.1 uncultured Anaerolineales bacterium | reverse complement strand
GGGGATCTCCGCACGTGCGGCTCAGCGAGAAGGCGTACCGGCTCATCAAGGAGAAGGTCGTTACTCTCGAGCTTCCGCCTTCTGCGGTCATCGATGAGCATGTGTTGATGGAGGAGCTGGGGTTGGGGCGCACGCCCATCCGCGAGGCTCTCCAGAGATTGGACTCCGAGGGCTTAGTGAACATCGTCCCCCGGCGGGGGACGTTCGTCAATGATATCAGCGTCACCGACCTGCAGAAGATCTTCGAGCTGCGAATCGTCCTGGAGGGGTTTTGTGCCCGTCTTGCCGCTCGACGGATTACCAAGGAACAGCTGGAGGGGATGGAGGCCGTGTTGGAGGACCTGAAGCGGCTTGAAGGGGGCGATGCTCAAGCCCTGATGAGTATTGACAAACGCTTTCACCGCCTGCTCTACGCTGGGTCTGACAATGAATTCCTCGCCGAGATTCTGGACCGCCTGTATGATATGAGCCTGCGGCTCTGGTATCTGGTCCTCAATCGCCTCAGTGAGGTGAGACACTCCATCGAACAGCACACACAGGTGTTCGAGGCCCTCAAGGAAGGTGATGGGGCTCGGGCGGAGAAGATCATCCAGAGGCACATCATCGAGTTTCAGCAGTACATAAGGGCTGCGTTATAGTCCATGAACAGTGTCTGGCATCGGCGAGACATTGTGTCTTTCTTGCTCTTGAACAATACAGGTGGCAGAGAGGTCCCTCGGACCGGGACCGATGGAGGGGAAGTCCGGTGACGCTCCGGAGCCAGTTCGGCCCCGAGCGCAGTCCGGCGCTGTCCCGCAACTGTGAGCTATTTCGGTGGGCTTTCTCTTGAGCGCATGACGCCGGTGAATGAGCCTGCCTATGGCGAGCCAGAGCGCCTCCCTCTGACCATTTGATCGATAGTCTCCGAGGAGAGGGGGTCGATCGTACCGGGGATGCGAAGGCAGGGGGGAACTATGCCGGTTTCTGGGGCGACTGCCCCCTCCTTTTGTTCTCCTCCAGCCCGTCGTGTCGCCAGGATGATCCGGGTTCGGTTCGACGCGTGGCGGACGAAACGACAGATGTCAGGTCGGAAGTCATAGCGCAGGTTTGAGCAGCGCCATATGTTATATCGCCATTCTCTGTGATCATAGACGCTAACCCTAGTCCATTGCACAAGGAGGTGAATGCTTCGCGAACCAAGCCGACGAGTACGTAGACAACGTTCAGGCACAGTAACGTGACGTTAGATAAACTCAAGAAAGGGAGAAGAAGCAAAAATGAAAACGCTTCAGAGGATGATGAAGTGGCTACTGCCCCTCATGGTAGTTGCGGGGTTGCTTGTTGCGCTGGGTGGATGTGGACAGGCCACGCCAGAGCCGACGGAACCGCCCGCGGAGGAGGAAGAGGCGACTGAGCCGCCCGCGGAGGAGGAAGAGGCGACTGAGCCGCCCGCGGAGGAGGAGCAGGAGGAAGAAGAAGTCTTCAAATTGGGTGTCCTCGGCCCGTTCAGCGGCCCGAGC
>CAZGSX010000368.1:0-1501 GCA_964528475.1 uncultured Anaerolineales bacterium | reverse complement strand
AACGCAGCCAGCATCCCCCCGTCACCATGCGCAACACCGAAGTCCGCACACTCCACTCCGAGATCGTCAACGCGGACTACCGGATCGACGTCAAGTTGCCGCCGAGCTACGCCTCCGGCGAGGCGGTCTACCCCGTCATCTACGCCGTTGATGCGGATCGAGGCTTTCCCCTCGTCGCCAACATATCCGGGTTCCTCGAGTTCCCCGCCGACCACACAGCAGAATCGATCCTTATAGGGATCGGCTATGAGAACCTGCGCGACATGGGAGATTGGGGCGCCTGGCGGACTCGGGACCTCACCCCGACCGCTAACCAGCGCGTGGAGCAATCCTGGGAGGAGACGATTAAGAAGAGGTTTGGCAGAGACGTCCCGGTACAATCCGGCGGCGCGGAAAGCTTCTACCAGTTCTTGGCCCAGGAGCTGATGCCCTTCATCCAGCACGCGTACCGGACCTCGGACTTCAAGGCCCTGACAGGATACTCCTACGGAGGACTGTTCTCCTTGTATGTCCTGTTCACCCATCCCCACACCTTCGATGCGTATTTCGCTGGCAGTCCATCCCTCGACTACGATGACGGCGTGCTGTTCACCTACGAGGACCAGTATGCGCAACAGCACGACGATATGCAGCTCAGGCTGTTCATGACCTCCGGCAGCCAGGAGGAGGGACTGGCGGACCTTGAGGACATGGCCAGCAGGCTGCGCGGGAGAGGCTATCCTGGACTGCGGATGGACGTATCCATCCTCGCTGGAGCAACCCACGTGACGGCGGTCCCGCAAGCCTGGACCGAAGCCCTGCTATTCCTCATCGGAAAACAGGAGCCGCCCATGGCGCGAGCAGCACCGGCACGTCCCGGTGAGGGCCAGGAGGGCTGAGCGATGACACGACGACTGGTCGACCTGCTGACGGCTGAAATGGATGAGACCTGGCAGACCCTGCGCTCGCGGCTGGAGGGCTTGACCGACGAGGAGTTCTTCTGGGAGCCTGCCCCCCGCTGTTGGACGGTCCATCCCGATGTAAATGAGCGCTGGGTGGTGGACTATACCGACCCCGCTCCCGAGCCGCCCCCGTTCACCACCATCGCCTGGCGCCTGGTCCACCTGGCGATGTGTAAGATCATGTATCACGAATATGCCTTTGGGCCCGGGGAGCTGACCTGGGACGAACTGGCCGTGCCTGGCACGGCGGCTGGCGCCGTCGCCTGGCTGGAGGAGGGGCACGCACAGTTGCGGGCTACCCTGGATGGCCTGAGCGACGCCGATCTGGACCGCATGCGACTCACCAACTGGGGCGAGCCATGGCCCACCTGGCGTATCTTCTGGACGATGATCCACCACGACGCTCACCACGGTGCCGAGATCGCCTGTCTGCGCGACCTCTTCCGGGTGACGTGCGCCCCACCGCAGGACTGAGCCCCCCCCTCCCCAGCTCCCCCTCCCCCCTGCCCCCTGGCCGCTGGATCAGATCACGCCCTCGTGATATACTGGGCAACCAGAAG
>CAZGSX010000367.1:0-1502 GCA_964528475.1 uncultured Anaerolineales bacterium | reverse complement strand
GTCGTCAGGTAGGTTCGCAGTGCCTCCGCGATGGTCGCCAGCGGATCCAGGTCGCCCAGTTTCAGCGTTCGGTACACGCTCATCAGCACCGCCTGCACGGCCGCGCCTTTCTCGCTGCGGTTGCACTGGCTGATCTTCCGCAGGATCACCGCCGGGCGGATCATCCGCTCGGCCAGATTGTTCTCGAACGGCACCGCCGGATGGTCCAGGAACGTAAACAGCTCGTCGCAGTGCTTCCACAGCCGCTTGGCCAGTCGTGCCGCGTCGGCGTCGACGTACTCGCCCGTCGCCAAGGCCATCAGCCGCTCGTCGATCCGTCGGATCCGCCAGGCGTACCGTTGCGGATCGAAGTCCGGACGTTTCCTCAGCCGAATGCCGTCCCGCACCAGACGGCGAAGCCGTTTGACGAAGGCCCGCCACTCGGCGGAGGCGTTGTGCTGGTCGACCTTCTCCAGTTCCCGCAGCAGGTGCACCAGGCAGCACTGCCGCTCGGTGGAGAAGGCGTTGTAGGCCGGCCAGAAGTCCGTGATCAGCACCCCGTCGAACGCCTCGACGAAGAACTTCTCCAGCGCCGGTGCGCCTCGGCTGGGGTCGATCAGGTAGTAGCACACCCGCTTGTTGGCGAAGCACCACAGCCACCAAGTCCGCCCGTTGGTCCGCCATCCGGTCTCGTCGGCGTGCAGGTGGGCCGACGCCCGCGCCAACTCGGCGATCCGCACGTACCACGGCTGGAGCACCTCGGCCAGCCGCTGCCAGGCCGCGATCAGCCCGCCGGCCGACAGATGCGTCTGGAACTGGCCGCCGAGAAGCTCCTGGACCTGCGAGATGCTCACGCCCACGCCGTAATGCAACCAGGCGCTCAGGGCCGTCGTGCGATGGCCGAGCTTCGCGTTGGGCATGGCGTCCGGCACGACCGGCTCGACGTGCTTGCGGCAGGCCGGGCAGTAGTCGCGGTGGACGGTGTGCTCGGTGACGACGGTGCGGAGGTCTTCGAGGATGTCCTCGATGGTCCGCGTGCGTTTCCGGCGGCACCGCTGGAGCTCGCCGCCGCAGCCGGGGCAGCGGTCCAGGCGATGTTCCTTGCGCTCGTCGATGCGCGACGGCGTCGGACGGCCCGTGCCCGGATGTCCCTTCTTCGCGCCGGGCCTGCCCTTGCGCTTTGGCGCCGGCGGCTTCGTGTACACCGGCCGCTGGCCCGACGGCGTGCCCGGATCGACCTTCGCCGGCCCGCCGAGCCGGGCCTGCAACTCGGCGATGCGCTTGGCGGCGGCCAACCAGGCCAGCTTGAGAAGGTCCCGGTCCACGCCGGCCAGTTCCTCGGCCTGGGCGTCGCTGAGCGTCCCGTCCAGCGCCGCGGCCAGCAGTTCGCGAATCCGTTCGCTTGCGTTGATCTGGGCATCCATACACCCGGCATACCGCGCGCGAGGGCCTGGCGCAAGTCGGAATTCTCGGAATCTTCAATTATCCCTCGCCCCCCGAATTGCAGACCGCTGAAGTGTTAC
>CAZGSX010000366.1:0-1509 GCA_964528475.1 uncultured Anaerolineales bacterium | reverse complement strand
ACCAACGGCCTCGAGATCGCCCACTGGCTGGCCACGCATACCGAGCATCGTCTTATCCTCACCGGCGGCCAGCTTGAGGGGGAGGGCATGGGCCTCGCCGGTCAGTTGACCCGCGACGCCCTCGCCAGGTTGCGGGCCGATCGCGTCGTGCTGGAGTTGGACGGCGTCAGCGCCGTCGAGGGGTTGACCCACGACAGTCTCCCCCAGGCGGAGATCGCCCAGCTCCTGACGGACACGGGATCGAGCATCGTCGTGGCGGTCGCCCCGGACCGGGTGGGCCGCGTGGCCGCGGCCACCGTGGCCCCGGTGACGGCTGCGGATGTGGTGGTGACCGGGCGCCGGGCGCCCTCAGCCTACTTGTGGGATCTCAGCGAGGTCGGCGTGGAGATCGTCCTGGCATAGTCAGCGGCAGATAGACGAATCATAAGCAAAGGAGTCATATCAGATGGCAAGCGTAACCTATGAACATGTGACGAAGCGTTTCGGCGATATCGTGGCCGTCAACGACGTCAACATCGAGATCGAGGACAAGGAGTTCCTCGTCTTCGTCGGACCCTCCGGATGCGGCAAGTCGACGGCCCTGCGCCTCCTCGCCGGCCTGGAGGAGATCACCGAGGGCGAGATCCTCATCGGCGACCGCGTCGTCAACGACGTCCCCCCCAAGGACCGGGACATCGCCATGGTCTTCCAGTCCTACGCCCTCTATCCCCATATGGACGTCTTCGACAATATGGCCTTCGGTCTGAAGTTGCGGGGCACGGCCAAGGAGGAGATCCGCAGCCGGGTGGAGGAGGCCGCTGACATTCTCGGCATCGGCACCCTCCTCGACCGCAAGCCCAAGCAGCTCTCCGGTGGTCAGCGACAGCGTGTGGCCGTCGGCCGCGCCATCGTCCGCGAGCCCAACGTCTTCCTCATGGACGAGCCCCTGTCGAACCTCGACGCCAAGCTGCGCGTTCAGGCCCGCGCGGAGATCAGCAAGCTCCATAAGCGGCTGGAGACGACCTTCATCTACGTCACCCACGACCAGGTCGAGGCCATGACCATGGGCACCCGCATTGCCGTGCTCAAGGATGGCATCCTCCAGCAGATCGCCTCGCCGCAGAATCTCTACGACTATCCGTCCAACATCTTCGTCGCCGGGTTCATCGGCAGCCCGTCCATGAACTTCTTCGATGGTCAGCTCGTGGAGCGGGAAGGGGGCATCGTCGTGGACACCGATGAGTTCAGCCTGGTCATTCCCGAGGATCGCGAGGACGTCTTCCGCCCGCATGTCGGTAAGGATATCGTGCTCGGTGTGCGGCCTGAGGACATTCACGATCCGGACTTCGCTCCCCCCGACATCTCTCAGCAGCTGGTTGAGGCCGAGGTGGACGTCACGGAGCTGATGGGCGACGAGGTCGTCGTCTACCTCAAGAAGGGTGACGTCGAGTTCCTGGGGCGCTTCGACCCCCGCACGGATGCCGAGTTCGGCAAGAAGATGTCCGCCGCCTTCAATATGGACCGCATGCA
>CAZGSX010000365.1:0-1510 GCA_964528475.1 uncultured Anaerolineales bacterium | reverse complement strand
GCGCCAGGCCGATGGCGGCGTGGATGTCCGTCATGCGGAAGTTGTAGCCCAGCTCCTCGTGGTAGTAGCGGCGACGCATGCCGTGCTGGCGGGCTGTGCGGCAGCGCTCGGCGATCTCGTCGTCATCGGTGGTGATCATCCCGCCCTCGCCGGTGGTCATGTTCTTGGTGGGGTAAAAGGAGAAGCAGCCGGTGGCGAAGCTCCCCGCGCGCCGCCCACCGTACGTCGCGCCGTGGGCCTGGCAGGCGTCCTCGATGACGGCCAGGCCGTGCTGGTCGGCGATGGCCAGGATGGGGTCCATGTCGGCGGTCAGGCCGAAAAGGTGGACGGGCATGATGGCCTTCGTCTGGGGGGTGACGGCGGCCTCGATCCGGGCGGCGTCGAGGTTGAACGTCGCGGGGTCGATGTCGACGAAGACGGGCCTGGCGCCGGTGAAGAGGATGCTGTTGGCGGAGGCGATGAAGGTGAAGGGGGAGGTGATCACCTCGTCGCCGTCGCCGATCTCGTGGGCGAGGAGGGCGGTGTGGAGGGCGGTGGTGCCGGAGGAGGTGGCGATGGCGTGGGCGACGCCGCAGTAGTCGGCGAAGGCCTCCTCCAGGGCCTTGACCTTGGGCCCCTGGGCCAGCATGCCGGAGTCCAGCACCTCGAGGACGTTCTGTTTCTCTCGTTCGCTCATGAGTGGTTGGGCTATGGAGATCACGTGATACGCTCCCAATCTGTCTTGGCTATCTCGATGGTGGCGTTGCACTGGGGGCAGGTCAACGCTACGGTTTGCGGCGCCGGGGGCTGCGAGGGGAGCGATGATGGGTGCTCCGGACTTGCGATCCCCTGCATCTCTGCTCGGCGGCTCAGCCGCTCGCCGCAGGCGCAGACGAAGCCGCGCAGCCGCGCTGGGTTCCCCCACACGAGGCCGTGGTCCGGAACGTCCCGGGTGACGACCGATCCGGCCCCGACCATCGCCCAATCGCCGATGGTAACGCCGCAGACGACGACGGCGTTAGCCCCGATCGATGCGCCGGTCTTCACTCGCGTCTCCGCCAGTTCCCAGTCGTCCCCGGCCTTGAGCGAGCCGTCGGGGTTGACGGCCCGGGGGCGCTTGTCGTTGGTGAACACGCAGTGGGGCCCGCAGAAGACGCCGTCCTCAAGAATGACGCCGTGGTAGATGGAGACGTAGTTCTGGACCTTGACGTTGTCGCCGATGACGACGCCGGCGTCGACGTAGACGCCCTTGCTGAGGATGCAGCCGCGGCCGATGCGGGCGCCCTCGCGCACCTGGCAGTGGTGCCAGATGGCGGTACCGGGGCCGATGATGGCATCGGGCGAGACATCGGCGGTGGGATGGATGCGCAGGTCTGGATGCATGGGCGGTTCCTCGATCCGGGTCACGAGTTTCGCGATTGACGTCAAGGTC
Source organism: uncultured Anaerolineales bacterium (assembly GCA_964528475.1). Taxonomy (GTDB): domain Bacteria; phylum Chloroflexota; class Anaerolineae; order B4-G1; family B4-G1; genus SKLM01. The sequence continues at coordinate 99 of CAZGSX010000365.1, read as the reverse complement.
TGTTGGTTACGAGGATTTTAGCACATATGGGGGCTGCGTCAAAGAGCGGATTGATGCAGGCGTCGCAAGGGGGACGCGGGGCGAGGGCGCGGAGGGGCG
>CAZGSX010000364.1:0-1513 GCA_964528475.1 uncultured Anaerolineales bacterium | reverse complement strand
GCGTCGTCTCGGGTTGGGGCGTGATATCTATGGGAATGGCGCGGATCTCGGTGATCTTCATGAGGCTTCTTCCTCCACAACAGAGATATTGTCAAATGTTGTGGATCGACACCTCACTGACGGCAAATACCGATGGGGGTTGCATGAATTGATCGGTCGGTGCTGGTTCTGATTGGAACATCTTGGCCTCACCGTTCGGGAACTCGACACCAGCCTTGACCAAGGCGACGAGGTGAGGTGCATTGACTCTTCGCCAGTGCTGCTCAGCGGCCAAGAGAAGCTTGAAGGCCATCGCAAGACCAGCCTTCCGGGAGCCAGCGCCCTTGGTCTTTTTGGTTCGTGCTTTGACCGTCGAAAAGGTCGATTCGATGGGATTGGTCGTCCGCAGGTGAATCCAGTGCTCAGCAGGGAAGTCCAGGAACGTTAACAATTGATCCTGATCCTTGGTCAGCGTCTCCACCGCCTTGGGATAGCGCGCGCCATATTCTTCCGAGAAAAGAGCGATCCCTTCCAACGCACTGTCACGGTCTGGAGCATACATGATCTCGTGCAATACCTCTTTCGCTCGGGCTTGTAGCCGCTTCGGCAGTTTGTCCAATACATTGGCCAGCTTGTGTTTCCAACACCGCTGTTCCTTGGTTTCTGGATACACCTCGCCCAGGGCAGCCCAAAAGCCCAGGTTACCATCACCCACGGCCAGCACTGGAGCGGCCAGGCCCCGTCGTTTGAGGTCGCGAAGCACACTGGCCCAGGATTCGGTGGACTCGCGATAGCCATCCTCGAGGGCCACAACTTCCTTCCGACCATCCGGGAGCACGCCAATGATTACCAAACACGCCAGACGGTCCTCCTCCAGGCGGACGTTGAAATAGACGCCATCGGCCCAGAGATAGACATACTCCTTGTCCTCCAGCGAGCGTTTACGCCAGACCTGGTACTCCTCCTGCCATATCTTGAGCAGCCGCGTGATCGTCGTGGCCGAGAAACCGGCCGTCTCTGGGCCCAGGAGCGCCCGGAGCGCTTCCGAGAAATCGCCACTCGATAGCCCTCGCAAATATAGTACCGGCAGCGCCTCCTCCAGGCGGGGGGAACGACGCATATACGGGGGCAATATCCTGCTGGTGAAACGATGATCGGGACGCCGGTCGTTCACACGCGGGGCCCTGAGCTTCACTGGCCCCGCACCCAAATTGACTGTCCGTTCGTGGTGGGACTTTCCGTTACGCACGACCATCGCGTGCCCCTCTTCGTCTCGCACGTGGCGCAATCTCTGAACATACTGCTCGACTTCCAATTCCAGAGCCTCCCGGATCATCCGACGCGCTCCTTCCCTGGCCAGTTCGTCCAGTGACTGCTCGATTTCAGATGTTTGTCCTTCTGTATCATCCGTGGTAATCTTGAACATGGCGTATCCTTTCCGCGACAGCTTCTATCGTCGCTAGTTTGGGTTTACTCACCCCAAGGATACGCCGCTTTTCTCCCACTGACAATCCACAACTTTTGATTATAACTC
>CAZGSX010000363.1:0-1513 GCA_964528475.1 uncultured Anaerolineales bacterium | reverse complement strand
GCCAGGAGGCACCCATGACAGCGATCACCATATCGCGACAACTCGGCAGCTTGGGGACGGCCATCGCCCGCGAGGTCGCCGACCGCCTGAACTACCGCATGGTCTGGCGCGAGGTCATCAACGACGCCGCGCGCCGTGCGGGAGCGCCGGAGGCCGCGCTCGCTATGATCGATGACCTGGGGCTGCTCGGCGTCCATGTCAGCCCCCGGGCGCGGCGGGCGTACCAGCAGGCGGTGCGGGAGGTGATGGAGGATCTGGCCGCGGAGGGGGAGGTGGTCATCGTGGGCCGGGCGGGACAGGTCATCCTCCAGGATCGCCCCGACGTGCTCCATGTCAGGATCAGGGCGCCGCTGCTCGTCCGGGTGGAGCGCGTGGCGGCGAGGCAGCACGTCCCCCGGGAGGCAGCGCGGGCGCAGGTGGAGCAGGGCGACCGCACCCGACGGGACTACGTGCGGGAGTTCTACGGTGTGGACTGGGATGATCCGCAGCTGTACGATCTAGTGCTCAGCACCGAGGCGCTGACCGTCGAGCGCGGCGCGGACGCAGTCTGCCGCGCTCTGGCGCGAGCGGTGAAGGGCGGCGACGCGCAGGCGGCGCGGGGAGGAGAAGGGGACCTTGACTGACGCTCATCGCACGGATATCAACTTCGCGCATCCCACGGAGGAGGCCTTCGCCCGCATCCTCGATTTCTACGGGATCGAATGGGAGTACGAGCCGCGGCTGTTCGTCCTGGAGCGCGATGAGTTGGGCCGCATCGCCGAGGGCTTCTCCCCCGATTTCTATCTCCCCGAGCAGGATCTGTACGTCGAGCTCACGACCGTTCGGCCCAGTCTCGTCACGGTCAAGAACCGCAAGATCCGTCGCCTGCGGGAGCTGTATCCGGAGGTGAACATCAAGCTCTTCAAGCGGCGGGACATCCGCGATCTGATGATCAAGTACGGGTTAGATGCCCAGGCCGAGCCGATCCTGGGCACGGAGGCACAGGAGGCATCGTGAACTGGCATCCCCCAGAGGCATACGAGGAGTTGACCGCTGATGTTGACACCATCCTGCTGACCGCCACGGAGATCGAGGGGCGGGTCTATGAGCTGGCGGATGAGGTCTCACGGGACTACGCGGGCCGCAGGCCGCTCTTGATCGGGGTGCTGAAGGGCGTGGTCTTCTTCATGGCGGATCTCCTCCGGGCGATCACCATTCCGGTGGAGGTCGACTTCATGGCGGTCTCCAGCTATTCAGCCCGGGCGCGGGAGGAAGGGGTCGTGCGGCTCATCAAGGACCTGGAGGTGCCCATCACCGGCCGCCATGTCTTGTTCGTGGAGGATGTGGTCGATACCGGGCTGACGCTGAGTTATCTGCTGCGCTCCCTCCGCGCGCGACAGCCGGCCAGCCTCGAGGTCTGCGTGCTCTTCAACAAGGCCAAGCGACGTCTCATCGACATTCCGTTGCGCTATGTGGGATTTGATCTGCCGGACCGGCTGGTGGTGGGATGGGGCCTCGACTACCGCGAGTTGTA
>CAZGSX010000362.1:0-1533 GCA_964528475.1 uncultured Anaerolineales bacterium | reverse complement strand
TGCTGCACCGCAGCGGAGTCCGGCAATCGGTCACTGGGAACCAAGATCGGCGCCCGCACCTCCACCTGCTCAATCTCCTGATGGAGAGAGGTCCCCTGCAGGTACCGTCTCATTGCCTCCACGTCCGGCAGCTCGGGCATTATGCCTCTCCCCTCATAACAGTCGTCTCGCCATGTTTCCAAGCAGATGAGCCATTCACGCTCTCGTGGGCGAGGCAGGACTCGGGGACTCCTCCGAAAGGAGCTCGCTATAGGGCTTGGGAAGCTCGTCCTTAAGGTCGTCCCATACCCCCTCCGCAAGCATCTCCTTCAACACCCTGGCCACCGCTCTGGCTCGCTCCACGCCGCCGCGCCGTCTCACGTCGCTCCGCGCGGCGACGCGGTCGTAGAACTCCTCCAGGGTGAAGCAGCTCGCCCCGCGCCGCGTTACTTCTGAATCGATATACTCCTCCAAGAAGATCGCAGCCTCCTGAGGCAACTGACTGGCCAGCTGGCGTCGTTCTGTACGATAGAGGCATTCCCCCAATGTTGAGAGGGTAGCCCTGATGGCGTCCACTGCGCCATCGGGTGAGTCAAAGCCTAGTTCTTCCTGGACCCTTCGCAGAAGCTCATGGTAGCGCATAGTTCATCCTTCCTCCGACCTCAACCTGCATAGCTCTTTACATTCACTCCATTGTGCCGCCGCAAGATCTCGGCCACTTGCGAGGCACGTTCCTCAACGGCAGGAATCCAGAGCTTCAACGCGCCGTTGAGAACAGCCTCAGGTAGGAAACCCGCTGCGGGTTCGGACACGTTGAACTCTCATCGGGCGTGCCTGAGCCCGGACGTTCCCGGAGCTGCAGCCGCCTTCGCGAGACTGGTTACCATCCCGCGAGCCTCCCGCGACGCTCTTAGGCTCTGCCCACAAGGGAAAGGAGAACCGGCTGCTGCTTTACGAGGAGAACGTCTAGACTCTCAGCTGGAGTTCCAAGCTCATCCTCGACCACCGACAGATCAACGTCCAGATGCGTCTTGAGCATCGCCTCTAAAACAATCACGTTGATCTACTAATCCGAGAACTCGTGATCGATTAGTGCGGCCCCAGCCACTACGCAGTCCTGGGATCCCTCGAACAGCGCGAATACCGACTTCACTCGGATGCCAACCTAGTCCTTTTCGAGGATTGGTAGCCACTCTCAGACCCCTTTTCAAGGGACGCCCTTCCCCCGCTGCTTACAGGGCACACGCCTGCTGCATTCCCTCGATACTGGGGGAGTCTAGCGAGTGGGATGCTCGGGCTCGCAATCGCGGTCGCAGGATTGCGGGCCCGAGCCAGACCCTACCTAGAAGATGTCATCGAGTAGGCTATCCTCCTCCTCCAAGCCGCCTTCTTCCTGTTTCTCCGCACGCTCTTGAACGTGCTCGGGCACGTCCTCGGCATGATACCAGGTGCCCGTCTTGGGGTCCTTGGTATACTCCCGCTTGACTGCCTCCCAGGCATCTCGGTTTGCAACCGCTTCCTGGGACATATCACTGGTCTTCTCCTCGTCGTACG
>CAZGSX010000361.1:0-1549 GCA_964528475.1 uncultured Anaerolineales bacterium | reverse complement strand
AGGCCACGCAGGAGACGGGGAATGCCCACCTGGGACACATCGTCTGGTCGCCGGACGGGGAGGCGCTCGTGCTGACTGTGGCCATCGACGCCTGCGGCCCGCCGGGGGAGAGGGTCCACACCATCGTGCGCATCGACGCGGAGACGCTGGCTCAGACGACCCTCATCGCAGAGGACGAGCGGTTGTTCACGAGCGACGCCTGGTCAGAGACGGGCCGGGTGTCCTTGAGAGATCGAGATGGTGAGAGATGGTGGCTGGATCCGAGGACGGGCGACCTGGAGCCAGCGGATTGACCAGGCAGCAGCCATCCAAGCGGGACGAGAAGGAGAAGCGAAATGGGGATTGCCAGCATCGTCCTGGGCGTGTTGATCGTGGCTTTCGTGACCCTCATCTTCATTGCACGGATCCGAACGGAGACGCGCACCAGACAGAAGCAGGAGAAGAAGCGGGATCACCAGAACCGCCAAGAGGAGCTATCACACGAGAAGGCAAGGACTCGCGAATGGTGGGTATAGCCCTCAGAGGAGGAATCGTACCCTCTCCTGAGGAGTGCTCCAGATCGTTGCGATGCCTTTGTACATCAAGAGAAGCGGATCTCAGGAGGTTGAGAGATGTTGGACTTAACGACACAACTGCTCCAAGTGCTCAACTTGCTCATCCTAGCGGGATGGCTCGCCGTGATCTTCGCGGCTCTAATTGGGTTGCGTCGTCGGCAACTGGACGACGTCGCCCGTGTCGTGTGGGTTGTCCTGATCGTGGCGGTACCCTTGCTTGGCGCCCTGGCCTTCTTCATCGTGCAACCAGGGGCGGCCGAGGGGAGGGACAGGGCGCACGAGGAGATCAAGGGAGAGCGCTAAGGTGGATGCGATGATTGCACCCATGTCCGAATCGGCGTCGCGAGGGACCGCTTCACCGCTTGTGGTTTTGCTGCTATCCCTGACGTTGATCGCCTGTGGGCGTGGAATCCAGACGACCAGCTCCAGGATCACGGTCACCCTGGGCACCTTCAGCGGCCGTCCCAATCCGGAGTGGGAGCTGGGGCAGGCGCAAGCGACCGTATTGCAGGACATCCTCGAGTCGTTGGATCCAACCGATGAATCGTTCGACACCAATGGACTGCCGCCCTACATGGGCTTCCGGGTCGAGGGCGAAGGCGTCGTGGGCTCCGCCCGCTATGTGGAGGTGTACGACGGTGTGCTCCTCCTGCTGGACGACGATCTCGAGCGCCTCGGGCAGTTGGGAGACCCTGGATACAGGGTTGAGACCTATCTGTTCGAGACGGCAGAGTCCTAAGTGAACGCGGGGGTCTACGACGGAGCGTTTGCCAGATTCCGTGATCTGACGACGGAATAGCTTCTGGATCGGAGAGGATGCCGCCAAGTCGGCGACCGCGCGGGGACAGATCAGTTCTCCATCCCCCCGAGGTTTCAGCAGTTCCAGAGATCCAGGTGTTACCTTTTGCCATCTTGGGCGACATGAGTAGTGAGAGACCCGATTCAGCGCTGATGAGAGGTTAGTGAACGGACAGCCAATCGAAGTGGAAGACGAC
>CAZGSX010000360.1:0-1560 GCA_964528475.1 uncultured Anaerolineales bacterium | reverse complement strand
CCCTCACTCGCGCGCCAGCGCCGCGTCCCGTTCCACAATCTCCCGCAACGCCTCCTGCGTATCCTCAGGCAGCGGCTCCGTCTCGTGCCCCTCCAGGAGGGCTTCCACCCGGCGAGCCGCCCGCTCCTCCATCGTCGTGCCCCCCTGCTCAATCCAATCATCGTACTGACGCTTGTCCGCTAGCGGCGAGTAATACGGTTCCCGAAAGTGCTCATACGTGTGCTCGTGCGCCAGGTAGTCCCCCGTCGGCCCCAGCTCCCGCACCACATCCAACGCCAGCGTCTCGTCGCTCACCTCCACATCCGCCGTGGCCGCGCGGATGAACCCGATCAGATCATCATCCATGGCCAAGAGCTGCAACGACCCCTGCATTCCCGCATCCATGAATCCACAGTCGTGAACCAGATTCGCCCCGTTCAGATGCGCGGTGAACAGACTCAGCGCTGCTTCCGCCGCACACTGCTGATCCAGCACCTTGGAGTCGGTGGAGCCGCCCAATCCAAAGACCGGCAGATCGTAGAACTTGCCCATGGACGTCGCCACCCCCTGTTCGTCGGCGAGCACGTAGTTCCCCACCATCGTCTGGAGATTGTAGGGCCCGCCGTTCCAGCCCGGCACCGCCACCGGCGTCCCCGGACGCACCAGTTGGGCCAGCACGATCCCCAGGAGCGTCCCCGCGTTCATCGTCGCCATACAGCCGGCCGTTGTGGTGGGCGCATTCACGCCGCCAGCATTGAGGGGGATGTAAAGCATGGGCAGCCCCTTCTCGGCCAGGTACATGCACTTGCGGGTGGCCTCCTCATTGGCCACCAGGCCGGACGTCACATTGATGTAGCACGTGGCAAAGGGATGGCGCCGAAAGGCCTCCGCCCCGCCGGCGACCACCTCGCACATCTCGACCATCGTCACGCATCCCTCGAAGTCGGGCGTGACGAAGACGATCGGCTTGGTGCTGTGGTTGAGCATCACCTCCATCTGGTGGCGATCGTAAACAGCCTGATCCACGTCCGAGGGGAGAAAGGCGGACATCACGAAGTCGATCTCAGGCAGCGCGTCCATCAATCGGACCGCGTCCCGCACGTCGTCAAGGACCGCCTTGCGACGCTGGCCGGTGCGGTGATCGAGCACGTAGAGGCAATCGGACCCGCCGCCGAAGGCCGTATCGTAGCCCCAGGCGCGGATGGCCACGCTGTGGTCCCGGTGGCACAACGTGAGGCGGCTTGGCGCCAGGCCCAGGGCCTCCTCCACCATCGTCTGCGACATGCGAACCCGACGCCCCTCGACATCCGCGCCGTTGTCGCCCAGGAACTCCCGGGCCCGCGCGTCGTGGACGTCGATCCCCACCTGCTCCAGCACCTCAATGCTGGCCATATGGATGCGCTCGCAGGTCTCCGGCGCCATGCGGGAGTAGGGGCCCGTCGTCTGTCGCCAACTGCCAGTTCCGGTCATAAGCGTGATCCTCCCCAATCTGCAAATCATTGTGACCAAGTTGGGACTGCGCTAGATGATACGCGAGCTTGATACCATGTCAAGCGACCGACCATCCTCACGACCTGACAG
>CAZGSX010000359.1:0-1563 GCA_964528475.1 uncultured Anaerolineales bacterium | reverse complement strand
CCACCCCCGCTACCGCGTGCCGAGCCCGGGGGCGGATCCGCGCTGGGCTTGTACGCGCCTAAAGGGAGATCGTGGTATGACGACAAACAACAGAATTCTACACACAGAGCGGGTGACCAAGAACTTCGGCGGGCTAACGGCCGTCAATAAGGTGTCGATGGACGTGAAAGAGGGCCAGATCTACGGTCTGATCGGGCCCAACGGCGCCGGAAAGACGACATTCCTCAACTGCATCGCAGGGGCTCTGAAGCCCAGCGCTGGCAAGGTCTTTTTCCTGGGCGAGGAGACGACGGGATCCTCGGCGGATGTGATGTGTCGGAACGGCATGTCGCGCACCTTCCAAATCCCGTTGCCTTTCCCCAAACTGACCGTGCTGGAGAATACCCTAGTGGGGGCGGTCTTTGGCACCCCGGATGGCAGTGGCGAACCACCTAGGGAGCGGGCGCGTAAGTCTCTGGAGTTCGTCAAGTTCCCGATGCCCCCCGCTACGCCTGCCGAGCAACTGAACGCCGTGCAGCTCAAACGTCTCGACCTGGCACGGGCGTTGTCCTGTGACCCCAAGCTCCTACTGCTGGACGAGCTGGCTTCCGGCTTGACTCCGGGTGAGCTCGATGACCTACTGGACATCATTCGCGCCGTCAGAGATCGGGGGATCACCATTGTCGTTGTGGAGCACATTATGCGCGTGATCAAGGGTATTTGTGACCGCGTCATGGTGATTGAGTACGGGACCCAGATCGCGGAGGGCACCCCGGACGAGGTGCTGAACAACCCGCGTGTCATCAAAGCCTACCTGGGAGAGGGACACTAGACGCCGGTTTGGTGATCCGGCGGGAGCAGATAGAGTAAGGAGGAAGGTCCGTTGCTTCAGCTAAAGAACATCGATGCCAGCTATGGTTATCTCCAAATTCTGTGGGGTGTCAGCTTTGAGGTCGACGACGGCGAGTTCGTGGGATTGGTGGGACCCAATGGCGCTGGCAAGACGACCACCTTGAGGACGATTGCCGGGCTCCTGAAGCCGAGCGGTGGTGAGGTGTTGTTCAAGGGACAGAGAATGAACGACGTGCCCGCGCACCAAGCCACCCGCATGGGCATCAGCTACATCTCTGAGGATCTCAACCTCTTCGTCGAGATGTCGGTGCGGGAGAACTTGCTCATGGGCGCTTACACGATCCAGGATCGGGACGTGCAGCTTGAGACCCTCGACTTCGTGTACGAGCTCTTCCCGCGCCTAAAGGAGCGCGAGTCTCAGCTGGCCGGTACGATGAGCGGCGGGGAGCGCAAGATGCTGGCTGTCGCTCGCGGCCTGATGTCAGACCCGGAGCTGTTGTTGGTCGATGAGCCCTCCCTGGGTCTCGCGCCCAACCTGGTCAGCGATGTCTTCAATTCCCTGGAGAGGCTGCAGGAGGCCGGGGTTACGATTCTGCTCGTAGAGCAGCGCGTGAACGCCACGTTGGAGATCAGCGACAGAGCCTACGTCCTGGAGCAGGGCAAGATCGTGATGGAGGGGCCAAGCAGCGAGTTGATCACGAACCAGCACATCAAGAACGCCTACCTGGGCAT
>CAZGSX010000358.1:0-1578 GCA_964528475.1 uncultured Anaerolineales bacterium | reverse complement strand
CCAGAGGGCGGTGGAGATTAGTAGGACTGCGCTGATCAGGAGGGCGCCTTGGCCTGGCAGGGCCGGCAAGCCGGCCAGCGGCTGGCGCGGGGGTGCGGGACTGGGAGGCAGAGGGGTGGGGGCGGGGGTGGGCGGCGGAGGCGGGGTCGGGGTGGCGCTGGGGTTCGGTGTTGACGTGGGCGCGGGCGTCGGCGTTCCAGTCGCCGTGGGGGCAGGTGTGTCCGTCTCCGTGGGCAGCGGAGAAGGGGTCGGGGACGGGGTGAGGGTGGCTGTGGGCGAGAGGGTGGCCGTCGGGGTGTGCACCTGAGTGGATGTCACCTCCGGCGTGGCCCCCGAAACCGGCGGGGGCATGGCATCGGTTCCCGTCTCGACGAGAAGGTACGTCGGCCCGCCGATAATGCAACCGAGCTGCTCGTCGGCGCACCGGGCGCCCGGCAAGGTCAGACGATAGCTACCCTCCTGCGGCTCAATTGGCTGCTCGGCGCCGCTCTGCTCGATGAGACGCGCCTCGGCAGCGAGAGCTGGCAGCGACACGGAGACATCGCTAGCGGTGCGGGCCCAGAGGACTCGCGTGGTGGCGCCGTCCCGCTGCAGGGTGACGACTCGGTAGAGCGCCTGCCGCTCGTCACGGGCCTGGCTGGTGCCGGCGTAATGGTTGGTGATGAGTTTGTAGGCAGCGAAGGCCGGGCGCCGGGACCCATCCGGGCGTATCAGACCAAAGGGCTCACCCCCCGGCGGCAGGTCCGTATCCTTCAGCTTGTAGACGGCCACACGCTCCGCACCCGAGCTCAGCGCCAGCGCGAAGCTCTGCAGAAGGAAGCCGGCCTGCTCCTCCAAGCTGACGCGCCAGCGGGGCCGCTCCAAGGGCCAGTCGGGATCGCTGTCCGGAGAGGCGTTGGTCTCGTTGACCCAGATGGGTTTGTCGACCCCGTGGGCCTGGAGGGCGGAGCGGGCGGCGTTGATGATCTCAGGGACCGACTCCGTCCGGAAGTAGATGTGGAGGGTGACGACGTCGAAGTAATGGCCGTGATCAGCGGCTGTTGGGTCCTGCACGGCGTGGTCGAGGAAGCGACTGAGGTAGGTCGAATCGTGCCAGAAGGTGAGCCCGGCCAGATGGATCTGGGCCTGGGGATCGACCTCGCGGGCGACCAGATAGGCGACCTTCACCAGACGGTAGTAGTCGGCGATGGAGCCACACCACTCGTTGCCGTAGGTCCCGACCTCGATGTCCGGCTCGTTCCAGATGACCCAGCGGTGAACGCGGTCTCCGTAGACGGTCACCACGCGACGGACGAAGGCGGCCCAGAGATTGCCGGGATCGTCGACAGGGAGCTCGAGCCCGCGGGGGACGCCGCAGGCGGGGGTGCCGTCGGTGGCCCAGGCCGGGGTGTGCTTGAGCAGCCCGATGACCTCACGGCCGTCGCGGGCCGCCAGATCAAGCCACTCGTCGGGCACGTGGTACCCGTTCCAGTCGTCGGGGCCATTGGGCTGCAACTCCGACCAATAGAAGAGGGCGCGGTCCCAGCCAACACCGGCCTCGGCGGCAGCGCTGGGATCGCGAAAGGCCTCCACGGCACC
>CAZGSX010000357.1:0-1586 GCA_964528475.1 uncultured Anaerolineales bacterium | reverse complement strand
CCCGTACCCACCAGCAGTCGAGCGCCCTCCGTGGCGACCGGGAGCTCCTCAGCGGCGACGCTCACGAGCTGGACATTTCGCAGTGTGAGAGGGATCAGACCCTCGCCCACCGCCTCCAGCGTCAGCGTTGCCAGCGTGCCGCTCCCCGCGGCGCCTTGTGTGGCACCTACGGCGAGGGCCCCAAAAGCGAGGGTGCCGGCATCGTTGTCGATGTCGGGCCCAACCGTCATGACCGAACCACCGACGTCGTCGAGGAACCCGCCGCTCTCGGCCCCGGTGACGCGCACCACAGCCGGGTCGAAGTCCATAGTAAACTCGTAGCTTCCCAGTTCAGATGCGTCTCGGACGATCACATCGATACTAAACGCGGCCTCGGGCTCCACGACCAGCTCCGCCGGGTCGAGCGCCACGACCGCCTCCGGGGCGGAGCGTGCCACTGGAGGATGGCCCATGAACGAGCACCATCCCACGGCGACACAGACCGCCACCAAGAGGGCGACGCGCCCCCAGCGGCTCTCAGTCTCTGTTTTCAATGTGCTTCCTCTCTATACCCTGGAACCGGGCCCGCTTCACGAAAGAGGGGTTCCCACCCTAAGGTGGGGCGGGAACCCCCCAGTTTGCCTATCAGCCAGGCGTCAGGCCGCTAGGGTTACGGGCAAGGCCCAAGGACCATCGCCACCAGCAGAAGGTCGCGGATGTCGATGTCGCCGTCGTTGTCGACGTCGTACTTGGCGTCATACCCAGCGTCGCCCTCTTCGGTGTTCCAGTGCTTGGCCTGTTCGGCCAGGTCGCCGGTCACGTCGCGCGTATCGTTCCCATCGAAGTCGCCGAAGCAGACCGCGTCGATGGTCACGCTATCCGTCGCGTCACCGCAGTCGTTCGTCACGGTGAGGCTGAGGTCGAACGTGCCGGTCTGGACGAAGTTGAAGACGCCGTACTCCTGGCCGCCCTCAAGAACCTCGGCGAAGGGCAGGAAGTCCCACGCGAAGGTGAAGGGCTCGGATCCAGTCAAGGTGGTGGCCGTGACGGTCACGAGGTCGTCACCCAGCACCTCGGGGCGCCCGACCTCGACCATGACCTTGTCCGCCTCCAGCTCCAGCGTCGGCTCGAGGCAGGACACGATCTCGACCGTGATCTCGGCCTCAGCCTCGCCACACGCGTTATAGGCCTTCACCGTCACAATGCGGGTGCCAGTGCTGCCGTACGCGTGTTCGACCTCGCCGACGGCGGTCGTCTCGTCAAAGACGCCGTCACCGTCGAAGTCCCAGTCGTACATCAGGTTCGTGCCGTCGGCGGTGGCGTTGAAGGTGACGTCCTCACCCAACAACTGCTTCATGGGATCGGCGGTCAGTTCAACGGTCGTCGGTGGCACGCACGCTTCGAACTCGCCGAGCGTGTTGACGTAGATGCCCGTGCCGTCCACGGCGTCGTACACGAACTTGACGCGGATAGCGCCCGACCCGTGATCGACATCCGTCGAGTCCTCCGTCATCCAGGAGCTAACCAGGATGAAGTCGCCCAAGATGTCCCACTTGTTCGGCAGCTCAGGCAGAACGAACTCGGTGTAGTCCCAGGGCTGGGTCTCG
>CAZGSX010000356.1:0-1586 GCA_964528475.1 uncultured Anaerolineales bacterium | reverse complement strand
CAGTTCCCGGGAGCCACTCGGTCATCCGTCACCTCGCACGTCTCGATCAGCAGCTTCCTTGCTTCGACGGTGTCCACCCGGTATATCATCTGCCTGGATGTCTGCGATGTCCAGCGACCAATCGTCGTAGACGTGTTCTCACTGCCGCGTGGTGACGCAGTTGGCGCGTGCGCGTCTCGGAGTCGCCTGTTGTGCTCACTGTGAGCCATACAGTGTAGGTGTCCGGCGTGCTATAGGTGTGCCCGGGGATCATCGGAGGTGCTCGTTTCCCCGTCGGTGCAGTCCCACAAGGCGCTGGCGTAGCCCCCCGCCGAGCTGTCGTTGAACGCCACGGTCAGTGGCACCGTGCCAGAGACCGCGCTGGTGGTGTAGCGGGTACTTGACGCACCCGGCTCGCCGCCGACGGTTTGGTCGCGTCTGAAGAAGGTGCCGGGACCCAGTGCACTGCTGGCCGGCAGGGACACGATGTCGTCGGTGCCCTATTCCTGCCGTGCGGTGAGCCGGGTCCCCTTGGACGGTCTAGGGTGACGCTCCTCTGCCCGCCAGCGGCCTGGTTTGACGCGAAAAGGTTTCAGACGCATAATAGGGATGTCGGTGGATGGCCCGAAGTACACGACCCACTCAATGATCAGCCAGACCGGCGGTTCCAGGCTTGGCGGATCAGAGGAGGTGCGGATGTTCAACACCGACCCCACACCGCAGACCTTCGAAGCCTATTTGTTCGGCTCGCCCGAGTTTCGGCGGGACGGGCAGGTCTTGCCCCAGCTTGCCACCCGCAAGACCACGGCGCTCCTGGCCTATGTGATCCTGCACACGCAGCGTCCTCACTCCCGGGAGAAACTCGCAGCGCGATTCTGGGGCGACGTCCCAGATCGCCGAGCGCGCCATTCGCTTCGCACCGCGCTGGCGAACATTCGCAGAACCATGGGCCACGACCTGCTGGTCGCCGATCGCAAGACGGCGCAGCTCAATCCCGAGCTGTCGATCTGGGTCGATGCGCGCGAACTGGAACGGGTTGCCGATGCTGCTGCACAAGACGAGATGGCGGATCTGCAATATGCCATCGACCTCTATCGAGGTGATCTGCTCGCCGATTTCTATGACGAATGGATTCTGCGAGAGCGCGATCACTACCGGACGCTCTATCTCAACCTCTTGTTGCGCGTCACACAGATGCTGCGTTCGCGCAGCGACTATGCGAGTGCGATAGAGTACGCCCAAAGAGCATTGCGGTGCGATCCCGCCAATGAGCGCGCTCACCAGCACGTGATCTTCTGCCGCCTGGCGAGCGGAGACCGTAGCGGCGCGCTCAGGCAGTACGAAGCGTGTTGTCGCCTCTTGCGGGAGGAACTGGGGGCTGAGCCCTCACCCGAAACCACTGCGCTCTACCGATGGCTCGCGAAAGCGCCCGCTGACCCGGTCGAAGCGCAGATCACGAATTTGCCAATCCCACTCACGAGCTTCATTGGGCGCAGGCGGGAGATGGCCAGGGTTAAGGAACTGCTGAACGAGGCGCGTTTGGTCACCCTAACGGGCCCGGGTGGCTGCGGCAAGACGCGTCTGGCGATCCAGGTGGCGAGCGACGT
>CAZGSX010000355.1:0-1589 GCA_964528475.1 uncultured Anaerolineales bacterium | reverse complement strand
TGCCTTATCGGAACTCCCGTGGGTATTGTAACCGGACAGGGTGGTTGGGACAACCGGTGCGATCACCGGGATGGGCACGCTCATCGCACGCTGGCAGGCGCAGGCTGGAACGGCAGGGAGCGCACGGGATCGGAGGCCTGTCAACCCAAGCGAAAGAGTGGATCAGCGGGCTTGTAGCGCCTGTTGTTGGAGCTGGGTGGCGGGATGTAGTAGTAGACGGGAGAAGTAGCCCAGTACATCATGTAGGATGTCCATTCAGCTGAGGGCGCGCGTCTAGATACCGACAGCACGGACTTCGGCATCAACCAACGGCAGTTTGGACCGCTCAGCGGACGCTCAAGGCGCACCAGGCCCGTGAGCCTTTCCAGGATCCGGGGCCCACCATGGCCCGACCAACGGCAAGAGCGACGGACTTCGCCCCGGCTCGCCTGTTCCAAAGGTGGTTGTGCGCAGCTGCCCGCAAGCTGGGGGGGGTGCTGGCTCCAAGTATCTGGGCTGTTGTGCAGCCCACCCGCAGAGGGGGTTGAGGGAATCATGGCTATCTCAATCAGCGGGGCGCGAGTACAGGACACCTGTGCATTCTGGCCCTGCTCTCGGTATTGCGGGCGTATGGTGACCCAGACCAGGGGGCATGCGCTCTCGGAGATCATTGAGCGGGGGTGTTCTTCAACACCCTCCCGCGATGCGTTGACGACCCACTGGAAAATGCGTATACTGTATTCGGGGCCGAAGGGCCCGGCATGGCCATGTGCAGCAGGCCCACCCATCTCTGGTTCTGGTGAGGGAGCCTCCCGGATACGACCTATCCGGCATGGCTCTCGGATGGGCTCCCCCAGGAGGAAACGCAGCTGGGAGGCACGGGCACGCCATTGGCGTCCTCGAATGGAAGATGCGATGACGAGCCGATAGCCCGGGGAGGTCATGGTGGATCATTTCTGCAACAAGATCCCGATTAGCTCGTCGATCTCAGCCGAGGTGACAAAAAAGGGAATCGTTGCGATCCCGGAGGAGAATCTGGAACGGACGCTCGCACGCGATCCGTAGAGCCAGATGGGTGGTTACGTGAGACGCGGTGTGGGTTTCGGCGCGCACATCGAAATGAACGGCCTTCGCGGCCAGTGCGGTCACCAGGTGTTCCTGGGCGATGACATGCTGAAACCAGGGCTCTATGACGTTGCAGCTCCTGTCAGTGAGAAGGGAGGATGCGCCGGTACGTTCGCAATCGCCAACAGCACGGTGAGCGAAGCAGGGAGGCATTGGGAAGCCGTCTGGCTGGGCACCACCTTGGGCCCGCACAACGTCCATGGACGGTTGTCGAGGTGCAGGTGGTGGCGCGGTCACGCATCCGCCTGGGACGGCGGACGCCGTCTGCAGCAGCCCACAACCCCATTGTACCTGACCAGGTCATCGGTTCCTTCCGTCGCTTGCTGGCGGCGGCCTCTGCACTGTTGGACTACGAACGGGACCAGCGCGATTGTACTAACAGAGGAGTCTGCCGGATTGGCGTCCAGCTGACTAGAGAAGGCATCTGATTATGGATCCAACGATTGTCACTGTTCTGGTGATCCTCATCGCGACTATCGTGGCGC
>CAZGSX010000354.1:0-1610 GCA_964528475.1 uncultured Anaerolineales bacterium | reverse complement strand
ATCGGCTGGTTCATCGGCCGAGTGATGGGGGCCACGCGAGGAAAGGCAAATCCTCAGTTGGCCCGAGAAGTACTGCGGGAGCAACTGGGGAAAAGATGAATAACCTGAAAGGCCTCCCGATGACCGGCACATTGACGGGAGTAGGACGCATCAGCGGGGCGGTGCATGAGCGTACGATTGCTCGAGACCTGTCAGGTCTGAGCAACCATCAAACGGCCCCGCGTACGAGCAGGACTCTTACTATAGCTTCTGAACAGCCGATACCCTTCGGCTGGAAAGCACAAACGATCCCTTAACGGAGGAACACCCTATGTCAGAGCAGAACCCTTTCGCCATTGCACAGCAGCAGTTAGCTGAGGCTGCCGGCATCATGGATCTGGACCCGGCGACACACGAACTCCTGCGCTGGCCACTGCGCGAGTTCCACGTCACCCTTCCCGTCCCCATGGATGACGGGAGCATCAAGGTATTCCGAGGTTTCCGCGTGCAGTACAACGACGCCCTAGGCCCGACCAAGGGCGGTCTTCGTTTTCATCCCGAGGAGACGATCAACACGGTGCGCGCCCTCGCGGCGTGGATGACGTGGAAGACAGCCGTGGTCGGCCTCCCTCTCGGTGGCGGTAAAGGTGGCATAGTCTGCAATCCCAAGGAGATGTCCCAGCGCGAGCTGGAGAGACTAAGCCGCGCGTATATCCGCCAGGTGGGGAGAATCATCGGCGAGGAGACGGACATCCCCGCCCCCGACGTCTACACCAACCCCCAGGTCATGGCATGGATGATGGATGAGTATTCCTTCCTGCGTGGGCACAACGTGCCGGGCGTCATCACCGGCAAGCCCATCGCCCTTGGCGGGTCCCAAGGCCGCGGCGATGCTACTGCGCGCGGCGGGATGTACACTATCCGCGAGGCCGCCAAGACACTCGAGATCGACCTTCAGGGTGCCACGGTCGCCGTGCAGGGCTACGGCAACGCGGGATCCTTTGCGCACAGCCTCGGAGAGGAACTGCTGGGTCTCAAGATCGTCGCCGTCTCCGACTCCAGTGGCGCCATCTACAAGGTCGATGGTCTCGATTCTGACAAGGTGAAGAAGCACAAACGAGAGACCGGCGCAGTCGTCGATTTCCCCGGTGCCAAGAACATCACCAACGATGAGCTCCTCGAGCTCGACGTGACCGTCCTGATCCCCGCGGCGCTGGAGAACCAGCTCACCGGCTCCAACGCCGGGAACGTCAAAGCCCGCATCGTGGCCGAGTTCGCCAACGGCCCCACGACGCCGGAGGCCGACGATATCCTTTACGAGAAAGGGATCTACGTCATTCCCGACTTCCTATGCAACGCCGGCGGTGTCACTGTCTCCTACTTCGAGCAGGTGCAGAACGCCTACGACTACTACTGGGAGGAAGACGTAGTCTACGAGCGGCTTGACAAGAAGATGACAGCCGCTTTCCACGCTGTCCACGATACGGCAAAGGAGTACGACGTCAAGAACCGCATGGGCGCCTACGTCGTCGCGGTCGGCCGCGTGGCCGAGGCGTGTAAGCTCCGCGGTTGGGTATAGCGGGCCGGGTGGATGTGCACCGGCGAAGGACGGTAACCTAACCAGCGTAGCT
>CAZGSX010000353.1:0-1614 GCA_964528475.1 uncultured Anaerolineales bacterium | reverse complement strand
AGCACCGTGGTCGCCCAGGCGAGTTGCCGCTTGTCCCCTGCCTGCTGACACAGAGTTACGGCCCGTTCAAGTTGCCTGCGGCCGCGCACGTCGGCATGGTCGTAGTGTGCCCCAGCGCCGAGGATAATCAGCGCGTGCGCCTGTTCGGTCTGGTCGTCCAGCGTGTGGAAAAGCTCAAGTGCCTCTTCGCAACGGGCTCTTGCCTGCCCGTCCCACTGGCGATCGAAAAGCGCGGCATGCGCTAGATTCACCAGGGCCATGGCGCGTCCCCACGGATAGCCCAGCTCGTCCGACATAGTCAGGCATTCCTCGAAACAAGCGAACGCACGCTGCGACTCGTTCTCATAGACGGACAGTAGACCGCCACAGATGAGCACATCGATCATCCTTCGTTTGTCCCCGGCCGCGCGCAACAGCTCAAGGGCCTCCTCCTGCAACTCCGCCGCCAGCCTGTACTCGCCCACATCGCGCGCAAGCCAGCTTGCCGGCACCAATGCCCTGGCGCGCGATTGTGGGGCCGCGTTCTTCCCGTGAGCGAGCAGACGTTCCAGCCAGGCACGGCCCTCGCTCAGATAGCCGCGCTTCCTCCAGAAGATGCCTAACGCGGCGGCGAATCGCAGGCTTGACGCTGGCGGCTCGTGAGCGAGCGACCACGCGAGCGCCGCCCGGAGGTTGTCGTGCTCGATTTCCAGCTTCTCGAGCCAGGCGCGCATCTGCGGAGTGTGCAGGGGCTCCTCCGCTTGCTCGGCCAGGTCCGCGAAGAAGCGTGCATGGCGCTCCCGGGCGGCCTCGACCCGACCTGCCTCGTTGAGCCGCTCCAGGCCGTACTGCCGCACCGTCTCGAGCATCCGATAGCGTGCCTCGCCGCCCGGCCCCTTCACAACGCCCACCAGGGATTTGTCGACCAGACTCGTCACCAGATCAAGGACCGCGCCGGTCGGAACCACATCGGATGAGACCGCCTCTGCGGCCGCCAGGGTCCAACCACCCACGAACACCGAGGAGCGACTGAGTAACGCTCGCTCCTGCTCCGAAAGCAGGGTCCAGCTCCAATCGATCACCGCCCGCAACGTCTTGTGGCGCGACAGTGCCGCCCGGCTACTGGCGGTGAGCAGATCAAAACGGTCATCCAGGCGTGCGGCGATCTGATCGACGGACAAGACCCTGACGCGCGCGGCGGCCAACTCAATGGCCAAGGGCATGCCCTCGAGTCGCCGGCAGATCTGTGTCACGGCCGCTGCGTTGTCCGGGGTCAGCACAAAGTCCGTCTTGACGGCGGCGGCTCGCTCAGCCAGGAGGCGAGCGCTTTCGTAATCCTCCAGCTGCTCGCTTCGCGGCGGCTGCGGCGACGTGGGGAACGAGAGGGAAGGCACAACCAGGATCATCTCACCCGCGACGCCCAACGTCTCACGGCTCGTCGTCAGGATCGTCAAATCGGCACACGCGAGCAGCAGCGTCTTGGCCAGTTCAGCAACGGCGTCCACCACATGCTCGCAGTTGTCCAGGACCAAAAGGATGTTCCGGTGACGAAGGTAATTCTCCAGGCTCACGCGCATAGGCGCGTTAGTGGCCTCATGGATGCCCAAGACCCGGCCAATGGTCTGAGGGACGAGC
>CAZGSX010000352.1:0-1624 GCA_964528475.1 uncultured Anaerolineales bacterium | reverse complement strand
AGATGAGGCGCTACCGTTCCAGAGCTCCGATCGCAGGCGGGACAAGTTGTTCAAGGGGTAACGGCGGATCGGTCCTTATCAGAGGAACGGTCGAGTTCCTTCTTGCTGGGAGCTAGAGCCCAAGCCGCACTTGAGGGGACTGACTGCCGTAGTCGCTCAACCAGTACCTGTCGTCCGTCTGCACACGCATAGGCGACACCGTGCCGGGGACGACGTGAGTTGGCGATCTGGGCAAGTCATCAATTGCGCGAAATCGAGTCGAAGGAGCAGCCCGTGAGTGATCTCACTGAAGTCGCAAAACAGTACGATGTCTTGGTGAAGTCTGACAATCGCTTCAAGAGACGCGCTCGAGTCCTTCAGTCAATGTGGCGGGAGTCCCAGGGGTATCCAATGGGAGCACACCGAGGGCATCCAATGGGGTCGCGCCTGCCTATGCCCTGGGCCAGGGAGACACTGGCCAACTACCTGACCGAGGCCATCCGCGGAGTCTTCCGGGCCGAAGTGCTGGACAAGTCTAAGAGCACGCAACAGGTCTTCCAAGCGCCGCGCATCTTCAGGAACCTACTTTCGAGCCAGCCCCTATGCTTCAATCTTTTCGGCGAACTTCAGCAGGACCTCGCGTTAGCCACCCGAGTGATGCAAGACCTGGCTCCGGCCCGGATCGCGCAGGTGACAGACATAGGCTTTGAATACTCACCGGGCCGCGACGACCCGCAATACACAGACGACCGCTCAGCGTTCGACGTCTATCTGGAGTTCGAGACACCCCGGAACGGCAGCGGATTCGTCGGCATCGAGGTGAAATACAGCGAGCCCCTTGCCCGACGAGCCGCCCCGCATCGTCCTCGCTATGATGAGGTGGCCGCAGAGATGGGTTGCTTCGAGGCAGAGAGGCTTGAGGAGTTGAAGGCGCCGCCATTAGAGCAGATCTGGCGGGATCACCTCCTTGCCGGCAGCCTCCGATTCCAGGATGGATTCGATGACGGATTCTTCGCCTTCGCATACCCGAGGGGCAACAGACGCTGTGCATCGGCCGTGAGCCGATATCGTGAGTGTCTGCGAATCTGTGACACCTTCGTAGAATGGCACCTTGAGGACATTGTCGCGTCGATTGAAGCTCACACCGATGAGACGTGGATCCAAGAGTTCTTCGACCGCTATCTGGATTTCGACAAGCTGCCTCTAGGATGAGCCTAGCGATGTGGATCCGCGATGGCGTGAACTACTGAGGCTGCGCCCGGCGGTGGCAGCCTACGACACGCCTACACAGGGCGGGCTCGTCGAAAGCAAGCTTCACCAACCTACAAGTGCGGCGTCACTGCGCCGGCTGCCCATCGCCCTCACGCACGTAGTGGAGGCACATCCCATCTGCTGGCGCGAACTGGCCAACGGGCGGGTACTCTCTTCTGATCCGATGCACTTCAAGCTCTCTGTAGATCATCAGGCCTGCCACGGCCGCCATCGTTGCCAGTAGAGCCAATCCGACGAGTTGTCTAGGCTTCATTCTGTGTCCATTGAAACAAGAAAACACTACGTCGGTTTCCGCTCAGCCAGTCCGCTGGAAGACCAGCATCAGTCCTCTGGATCGCGCTCAAGGTGTCGTCGGCTACCCACTCCAAAGCAC
>CAZGSX010000351.1:0-1626 GCA_964528475.1 uncultured Anaerolineales bacterium | reverse complement strand
TCTGTGCTGACAGGCTGTCAAGTCTCTCGGTTCGTTGGTGCAAGGATTTCCGATGCGAATAGGGACCCTCACCGTCCTGGCACCTGGAAAGCGATCAAACGATCGGAGTGACCTCGCGATTTTGACCAAAGCGGATCTCTGAGCCGGCGAGAGCCAGGCCAGCGAGGCTCAGCAAGATGTACACATTCAGGGACGCTTCGAACGGGGAGCTCCATCAACTTCCTGGCGCATCAAGGCGTCGTGGGGCCAGTCCAGAGCGACGAGGCAGCTTTCAGCTGGACGACGTGGCGCCCTCTACGCATGGATGCACCCGTACCGGAACGGCGCCAGGCCGAGACGGCCTCGCGCGCTGCAGATGGAGCTGGACGGTCTGTCGCGGCAGCCTGAACCGGCAAGGCGTGGAGACGTATGCGACTTCTACTGGGGCTCGAGGTCCCAACGACACGGTTGAGGGCTATGCTCAGCGACGGAAGCGGGAATGCTGAGCGGACGGCCACGACGGAGCAAGCGCTTTCCATGCCACGTCCGTGTGGAGTGAACAGGATCCCGGCAATTGGTGGTCAGCCAGCGTCAACAGCGTGCGAGACGTGCTGAAGGTTGCGGAGTGGCTTCCGCCCACCGGCGAGGGGCCGGAGATCAGAGGAAGGAGCTGTGGCGAAGCGGCTCATGAGACGGGTCTCAAGCCCAGGAAACTGGTCGTGGCCAGTGGAGATGATCAAGTAACCTGGGCGGCGGGGGCAGCGATCCGGCCTGGTTTCGCTGGACTCGATGGAACAGATGCTAGACCCTCCTCTCCAGCGCCCGGGAGGATCCATCCATCGCTCTCGATGAGGTGAAGACAGGCCCGAGCGGCGCGCACGACCACTGCAACGATCGCCGGTAAGAGAATAGCACTGACTCTGACCCACCGTAGGTTGCATCCTCTTCCTACGGCATCATCGCCCCATCCAACCCATGGCTCTACCCCCGTGTGTCCTGGGCGGACAGCACGAAGATTCATCGCCCTTCGAGATCGGCGCTGAGCAGGAGCAGGGCGCCTTGGCACGTCGCCGATTTGCGTCACGGATCGCAGAATGAACCGTCTCACCGCCGCGGGCCCGGGCTCATAGCGACCCTCTCTTCACGATCTCTCTCAGGCCGTCCATGGTCAGCGAATGCACGTCGTGCCCCCCGAGGAGCAAGGCCTGGTTACGCTCTGTATCCAAGCCGACCAGCACCAGTTGCGGCTTCTTCAACAGGAGCGGGACGACGTGGCTCTCGCAGGCATCGATCAAGTCGAAGACCAGCACGTCCGGCATCCCCTCGACGAGCAGCTCGCTGGCCTCCGTCCAGGTGGCAGCCCGGGTCACAGCCAGGTCACCGCTCTCCTCGAGGCTGGAGGCCACCAGCGTCAGGAGCAGTGATTGGCCGTATAGCAGCACCGTTCGCTTGCTCATAGCCCTATCCTATCAGGCGGAGGGGCGCTTGTATACTCCCCCCAGGGATAGGAAAAGGATAGTCCTGCGGCTACCATCCTATCCCTGGGGATAGGGTCGAGCCTCTCGGGAGCGTCAGCGTGAGGAAAGGAGATTGGAGAGAGGTCAGCCCGGGGAATGGCCGCCGCCCGCCGGCCCGCTGCGCACGGTA
>CAZGSX010000350.1:0-1627 GCA_964528475.1 uncultured Anaerolineales bacterium | reverse complement strand
ACATCCGCGCTTCCTGGGCGTAGTAAATGGCGAGGGGCGAAAGCGCACTGAAGGAGGCCGCCACTAAGCCGGTCGTCCGATCGAACAGGTAACGACCCAAGATGTAGGTCACGACCAGGAGGGCAAGGCCGGCCACGACAGAGAAAGAGCGCAAGGCAAACTCGGTCTGGCCGAAGACGCCGCGCCAGGCATGCAAGAGCAGGTAATAGCCGGGGGGGTGGATGTCACCGGCCGCACCCTCTACAATAAGAGCGAGGGGGCGTTCAGCGATCCGGGCTGAGTTGCCCTCGTCGTTCCACAGCGACTGAGCCCCAAGGCGGTAGAATCGAAGCGAGGCACCCAGAGAAAGGATGAGCACCAACACCACGATAAACCCGCTAGACGAAGGAGAGAGATCACGACGCGGGTGCGGCCGCCTC
This sequence comes from uncultured Anaerolineales bacterium, assembly GCA_964528475.1. Taxonomy (GTDB): domain Bacteria; phylum Chloroflexota; class Anaerolineae; order B4-G1; family B4-G1; genus SKLM01. The sequence continues at coordinate 1,208 of CAZGSX010000350.1, read as the reverse complement.
GCCGACTGAGGGTTCCTCATCTCCGGCGCAGTACACAGATTGAAAGCCACGTCACGACAGCGCTCAAACCTACAATCACCAGGACAGCCCGGCGCGACGGACACCAGGCCCCTCGGACAATCAGCTCATCCACGCCAAACTCGCCGCTAACGGCGCTCAGGACAACCTGGTTGGGTCTATCACGCCACCCCCTGACCAATCGCACCGTTTCAGCGTCCAGCGAAAGGCGCCGTGCGGCCCCACCATCGACGAGCACGTCGATCTGTCCAGTATCAGGCCCGGGATTGAGCAAGAGCGTCGCCCCCTGGAAGGTGAACCGCACCTGAGCGCCCTCCTCCGTGGCGCGCCGATAGTCAGCCAGATCATCGGAATTGGACACCAGCTCCCACCCACCATCGTAGTCCAGTCCCCAGTGGTCCTCCTGGTGCGTCCCAGGGTAGAGCGTGGGCGAGTGGTCGGCTGCGTAATCCTTCATCGAACGATAGACGGGCAGGGGGGTGAAGTCAGGCTCAACCAGGCGGAAGTAATACCAGGCCTGATTCCGTTCGCTGTCATCGGGACGTTTGAAGAACCAGAGATTCGCCACGCCCAACCAAGGCCAGTCCTCCTGGATACGCTGATAGGCCAAGGGCGCGTAGCGCGCCTGTTCCTCCAGCGAAACCTGGCCGTACGCGCCCGCATCCGCTATATGGGGATCATCGGGGACGGCGTTGGCGTTCATCTCCCCGATCCAGATCGGCTTATGGGCATCTCCGTTGGCGACCATGATGTCCCGGATGTAGGTCGGCCGCGAGAAGTTGATGTTCAGCGGACGCTGGCGGCGGTCAGTGGGCCCCGACCAGAGCATGTAATCGTTGACCGCCAGGATATCGAAACAGCCAGCGGCACCGGCATCGTACATCCGCTGGAGAAAGACCAGATCGTTCATCCCTCGGGCGCCGCCGGGACCGGGGTCGAGGGACACTGTCGGTGCAAGGGCACCGCTGATGATGACGGAATTCGGGTCGGCTTCCTTGGCTCGCCGATACCCCTCACACAACAGCTCTGAATAGGCCTCGGGGTCCACTGGACGCTCGCCCCATTCGGGATAGATGTTGGGCTCGTTCCATAACTGGTAGTAGCGGACGCGACCCTCGTAGCGGGCGATCACGGTGTGGACGAAGTCCCCCCAGTCGTCAAGATCATCCGGCGGCGCGTAGGGACCTACC
>CAZGSX010000349.1:0-1629 GCA_964528475.1 uncultured Anaerolineales bacterium | reverse complement strand
AGCCTCGGGACCGCCAGCGAGGAAGACACCTCTGCGCTGGTACGGGAGCTGCAGCAGGATGCCCTCAGGAGGGCCCGCCTGCAGCGATTCCTCGATGACGAACCCGCGCTGCACCGACAGGCGGCGGAGCGGATAAGGCGGCAGGAGTCCCGGGCCCTGAGGCTTCTCGAGCGAGCCGATGCTGGCCGCCTGTTCCTCTCCCTCGAGGAGATGGAGCCCTGGTTGACCGTCTTCGTGAACCGCGCAGAGGGGCTGCTGGTCAAGGGCGAGCTGCCTGAGGGGGAGGATCAGCTGGATTCGGATCCAGTGGAGGCCTTAAACCGCATCGTACACGAGCTGACGCTGGAGATGAGCTCCGCCATTTTTACGCCCGAACGCGTTGACCAGCTGAAGACGGATCTGCAGGACTACCGGCGGAGGCTGCTTGAAGCGGAGGAGCAAGAGGCCGTCCGGTCGGCCGAGAGCGCGCTGGCCATTGCCCGCTGGGAAGTGCCGCCTGAGGACAATCCCCTGCTCCTGGGCATCTGCTTCGCCTCCCTGCGCGAGGTCTTCCGGGCCCTGGGCGAGATAGATGCCTCCGAAAGATATTAATGAGATTCCTGAGACCGTCGACAGCCGGGCGCCCCGCCGTCGCCTCCCATCTCCCGTCCCCAGACAGCCCCCATCTGAACGCCCCAAAAGCCTCGAGCGCGCGGCAGCTGGCCCCGGAGCCGCTCCGCCCGGAACGGGACAGATGTCGTCTTCCGTGCCCGGTCTCCATTCGCGGCGCAGCTCTTTCAGCAGATTGCTCGCTTCTACTAGATCGGCCGTCTCAAATCCCTCCGTGAACCAGGAGCAGATCTCCTCCAGCCACCGCCCAGCTCTCTGACCGTCGCCCTGTCGGTGCCACAGCCGGGACAGGCTGACGGTGGCCCGCAACTCCCAAGACTTGGCTTTCTGGCGGCGTGCGACCTCTACGGCTTTGCGGAAACTGGCTTCGGCTCCCCCCTCGTCGCCCTGCGCCAGCAGCAACGTCCCTCGCAAGCGGTGTAACTCTGCTTCATAGTACCCCTCACCCGACTTCTGCACAAAGGCGAGCGCCTCGTCCAGTGTGGCAAGCCCCTCGTCTGATCGCCCGATCTTCGCCTGCGCCCTCCCCACGGCCCCCAGGCTTCCAGAGAGGAAGCAGGCCGTGCCCGTTCACTGCCTTGCCTGCATCCCCTTCCGAATCTGCTCCATCCCTTCTGCCACCCGGCCTGACTCCGTCAGCGCCTCTCCCCATAGACAGATCGCCCAGCCCAGGAAGGATGAGAAACCCATCCCTTTCGACAATCGCATCAACTCCTCTGCGTCCTCCCTGAGGGCTGCCACGTTCCGACGCATCTGGTTGAGGATACACCCGCCGAAGCAGACGACATCCGCGAGCGAGAAGGGATGCGCCAGGGCGTGACCCAGCGCCAGCGCCTCGCTGCTCCGCCTCGCGGACCGCTCAGGATATCCCAGACACCACAGGCAGCAGGCGTCATACGCCAGCGCGCTCACCCCGGGGTCCGACCCGCGCATCGACACAAACAAATGGTGATGCTCTCCCGGGTCGTAGAATGAGATCACTCGCTCCAAGTGAGTCCGTGCTGTCGCAGGCTCTCCTAG
>CAZGSX010000348.1:0-1630 GCA_964528475.1 uncultured Anaerolineales bacterium | reverse complement strand
TCTGTGTCAGGATTTCCCGTACGTGCCTTAGCAACCGCATGCCTTGCATCCCAGCTCACTCCCCCCTCATCGAACCGGACGTGCGGATTTCCCGCATCCGGCTCTCCTGTAAGCTCTCGCCTGGGGCTTTCACAGATACACCAGTCCCAGCTCCTTCAGATGGCCATACAGCGTCCATCCTTCCGGAGGCCGGTATCGTCGCTGGCTACGTCTCTTCAGATGACAAGCCAGGCGGTATCTTACGTAGCGGTTGATTTCCCGAAAAGCTTCACGCGGATATCCGAAGGAGAAGTAGTTCGACCAGCCCAAGAGATGTCGGTTCAAGTCCGCAATCATCCTCGGTAGCGGTTTGAAGCACATCTCTTTACCCGTCATTCGGCGCAGTTGTTCACGCTCGCGTTTCAGGGCTTTCTTGGAGGGCGTCACGTTCAGATACATCTTGTTGCGCCCATAACGATCCTTGTGGTACTGGAACGTGTATCCCAAGAAATCTAGCCTTGCTCCTCGTTCTCGCAGGTCGACAATCCGGGTTTTCTCCCGGTTGAGCTTCAAGCCCATCCATCCCTCTAGTTTCGTTTCGATGTATGCCACCAGGTCTTTTCCCTGGTAGCGTGCCATCACTACGAAATCGTCCGCGTATCTGACCAACCGAGCTTTAGCCCATCGTGCCGGGCCATCCGAGAAGTGAAAGGCTTTGTCGAACCAGTGTAGGTAGATGTTCGCCAACAACGGCGAGATCACCCCACCTTGCGGCGTCCCTTTTTGGGTCTTACCGCTGGTCGTTCTTCCTCCACCTTCGTGCTCTTCGATCACCGGACTTTTCAGCCACATGCGGATCAGCTTCAACACGCTTCGATCTGCTATGCGCATCTCCAGCGCCGCCATCAGCTTGTCGTGAGGGATGTTGTCGAAATAGCTCTCCAGATCTGCGTCGTACACCGCTGTGTATCCTTCTTCCAGACTTCGTTTGATTGCCTCCAAAGCCTGATGCGCCGACTTCCCCGCTCGAAATCCATAGGAACATTCCAGGAAGTCCGCTTCGAAGATCGGCTCTAGGATCAGCAAGGTCGCCATCTGTACCACTCGGTCTTTCACCGTCGGTATCCCCAGTGGTCTCTTCTTGCCATTCTCCTTCTCGATGTACACTCGCAGCACCGCTTCCGGTCGATACCGTTTGCTGCGCAGTTCTTCGTGGATGTCAGCCAAAAACTTCTCAGGTCCTCCTGGCCCGGCCTCGATCATTTCTATCGTGATCCCGTCCGCCCCAGGCGCACCTTTGTTGGCTCTCACCATTCGCCACGCAGTTTCCAGTGTATCTTGCCGATAGATCCGATCATACAGCGTGTAAAATCGAAACTTCGGCTCTTGTTTGGCCTTCCGGCCCAGCTTCGCCCTCAGAGTGGAGAGTTTCCCCGGAATCTTGACCCGTTTGCTCGCTTCGAGCCTCCGTGTCATTTCTTCCAGTTCTTCCGTAGTGGAACGGTTCTCGTTCAAGCGGTTCTCCTTCTCATCTCGATTGAAGCACGCTTACAGTAAGGCCCCTTCGCTCCACGGGCATTACCCCGCTTCTCCGCTAATATGGGCCTCTCCGACCCCCAACCAGGGTCATCCTCGTGGTTATGTCTTCCCA
>CAZGSX010000347.1:0-1630 GCA_964528475.1 uncultured Anaerolineales bacterium | reverse complement strand
GGTCTGGAGGCGTTCGCTTTAGCGGGGAATTCAGTCATGAGTGATAGGATGGTACAGAATACTCCCAGGGGTACAGGCTGCCGCTACCGGCGGTGGGCGATCCCGTTTGTGGGACGTCGGCAAAACGACCGGGGAAGAGCCGCCGGTTCTCTGCGGCTGCGGGCGCTGATGGCGACGTTGATTGTCGCTTCGGCGGCATTGGCAGCCATCGAGGCGCAGCCAGTGGGGGCTACCTGGGGAGAGGGCGACCTGGTTAGCCGTGAAGAACTTCAACCGCCGCAGCAGACGACCAGTGCTCTTGTCGGTGCCTCGGGGTCTGGTCAAGACTCGGAATGGCTGGATACGCAGATGGCTGTGCGCTTCGAGACGCTGTCGCTGGCCGACGGTCTGTCACAGAGCGTGGTGAACGCGGCGCTGCAGGACAGCCGGGGGTTCATGTGGTTTGGCACGCAGGACGGGCTGAATCGGTTCGACGGGTACAGTTTTCGGGTGTTGAGGCACGACGCGCAGGACCCTAGTAGTCTCAGCGACAGCTTCGTCCAGGCTTTGGACGAGGGGGCGGGCGGTGTGCTTTGGGTGGGCACGAATGGCGGAGGGCTGAATCGCCTGGATCTGGAGTCGGGGGACGTGACGCGCTACCGCCACGACCCCGGTGACCCGACGAGCCTGAGTCACAACAGCGTGGCGGCTGTGCTCGAGGATGGGCTGGGCGAGGTATGGGTGGGCACGATGGGGGGCGGTCTCAACCGGTTGAGCAAGGAGACGGGGTCGATCAGCCACTATCGACACGATCCCGGCGATCAGAGGAGTCTCTCCTCCAACACGGTTACCGCCATCCATGAAGACAGCAACGGAGTGCTGTGGGTGGGGACCAGCGCGGGGTTGAACCGGTTCGAGCGAGAGACGGGCCAGTTCGTCCGCTATCTGCACGATCCCATGGACCAGGACAGCCTGGGCGGGGATGCTATCGAGGCGATCCACGAGGACAGCGAGGGCGTGCTGTGGGTTGGGACCAATGGAGGCGGCCTCAACGCCTTGCACCGGGAGAGGGAAGCATTCGTGCGGTATCAGCCCGATCGGGACGACCCAGGCAGCATCGAGGACGACGTGGTGCATGCGGTGTTTGAGGACCGGGAGGGCGACATCTGGGTGGGGACGGCGAGCATGGGCCTGGCCAGATTCGACCGCGGCTCCGGACGTTTCCAGCATTTCGTCCGTGATGCTGCCGATCCGTTCACCCTCGGGAGCAATCAGGTATGCACCATCATCGAGGATCGATCTGGTGTAATCTGGGTAGGTACATTCGGGGGCGGCGTGAGCCTGTATGACCGCTCTCGGGAGCGGTTTGCACAGTATCACGGCGGAAACGAACAGGGCGAGGGGCTGAGGGGCGAGCACGTGTGGGCAGTTTTCGAGGAGCCCGATGGCACTCTCTGGATCGGGACGAATGCGGGGTTGGAGCGATTCGATGCCGCTACAGGGGCATGGACCTTCTACGGAGCGGACCCGGGGGACGCTTCCACTGTGCCCGACGGCTATGTCGTCTCCGTATTCGAGGACAGCGACGGTGTGCTGTGGGTGGGCACGTGGGACGGGTCGCTGGGGGGCGGGCTCGGCACACTGGACCGGG
>CAZGSX010000346.1:0-1633 GCA_964528475.1 uncultured Anaerolineales bacterium | reverse complement strand
GCAGACGCTCGGTGCGCAGCAAGTCATCCAGCGGATGACGTCCGTGAATCTCCTCTTCCAGCCCCTCGGACTCTCCGTCAGCCTCCAACGTGCCGCGCAGCTGATCGTGCTTTCTCTCCAAGACCATGGCTATGCCTCTATCTCCTGTGCCATCCGTCAGGTTTCCACCCCAGATCGCGAAGCCTCGCGAATGGTACGTAAGACCTGCTGGGGATCGTGGATGCCCCCGCCCGGATGGGAGACGCGGAACACCTCTGCCTGGCCCGCGGCGCAGCGCTCGACCTCCCGGGCGATCTGGCCCATGTTGATCTCCGGCACCACAAGCCCATCCACCTGTCTGGCCAGGGCGCGGATCTGCTCGTCCGGAAAGGGCCAGACCGTCACCAGGCGCAGCAGTCCCACCGGAATACCCTCCTCGCGAGCCATCTGGATCGGCCAGAGAGAGGTGCGGGCAGCTATGCCGTAGGATACGACCACCACCTGGGCATTGTCCAGGCCGTCCTCCTCCAGGATGATGATGTCATCCTTGTTCTCCTCGATCTTCCCTATGAGGCGCTGCACCAGCGGCCACTGGGCTCTGTCGTCGCTCGTGGCGGGATAGCCCCGCTCGTCGTGCGTCAGGCCGGTCACGTGGATGTGATACCCATCGCCTGCCACCGCCATGGGCGACACCCACTCACCGGGCTCGACGTGGTAGGGGAGATACTCGTCCGGCCCGACGGTGGGCTTCCGCCGCTCCACCACCTCGATCTCCTCCACCGGGGGGATGACCACCTTCTCAGTCATGTGCCCCACCTCGGCATCGGTCATCACCAGCACGGGTGTGCGGTAGATCTCCGACAGGTTGAAGGCATGCATGGTCAGGTCGAACAGCTCCTGCGGGGACGAGGGGGCCAACGCGATGATGGAGTAGTCACCGTGCGATCCCCAGCGGGCCTGCATCATCTCACCCTGGCCCACGAGCGTCGGCAGCCCGGTTGAGGGACCACCACGCTGAACGTTGACCAGTACGCAGGGCGTCTCGAGCATAATGCCCAGGCCGAGGTTCTCCATCATCAGGGAGAAACCCGGCCCGCTGGTCGCCGTCATAGCCTTCGTGCCGGCCCAGGAGGCCCCCAATACCGCGGCGATGGAGGCCAGCTCATCCTCCATCTGGACGTACATCCCGTCCACCAGCGGCAGGCGCTCGCTCATACGCTGGGCCACCTCGGTGGCCGGCGTGATCGGATAGCCGCCGAAGAACCGGCAACCAGCGCAGATGGCCCCCTCGGCGCAGGCGACGTCCCCCTGCATGAAGAACTCGCCCGACAGCACGCCGTTCTGGTTCTCCTTGCTCACAGTATCACCGCCTCGCCCTCCTCCTCCACGACGTAGATGGCGAACTCGGGACAGAGCAACTCGCACAGGCCGCAACTGACGCAGGCCTCCGGTCTAACCGTTCTCGGAGGATGGTAGCCCTTGCTGTTGATCTCATCCGAGACCTCCAACACGTCGCGTGGACAGAACTCAACGCACCAGCCGCAGCCCTTGCAGCGCTCCACCAGCACGTGGATCTCGCCGCGAGGGACGCGGAGTTCCTTCAGATCAAGCGGTTCTCTCCAGTATTTCATGTGGCCTCTGGGTTGTGGGCAGG
>CAZGSX010000345.1:0-1637 GCA_964528475.1 uncultured Anaerolineales bacterium | reverse complement strand
ACGGGGCCCATGCCGACGCAGGCTCCCACAGGGACCGCGTCGCCCACGGTCACCCCGGGCCCCACCGACGACGAGCCTCAGCCAACGGCCACGTCAGTGGCCACCGACGCGCCGGATGCCACGGCCACCTCGACATCTGTCGATGCGGCCACAGCGACCGCCACGGTGGACGAGGGAGCGACGGCTACGACTGTCGCCCCCACCGAGACGGAGCCCGGCGCCACGGCCACGGACGAGCTGACGGACACGGAAGAACCTGCATCTACAGGCGAGACCACGGCCCCCGAGGGCGAGGACACCGCCACCCCCACGGACGGCGCACAGCCGACCGTGGGCCAGGCGGAGACGCCCGCGCCCGCCGGGACGGCGCCGGATGACGGGCCCCAGGACGGGGCGCGGCGCCCGTGGCTCATCCCAGCGGCGGTGGTCCTGGCGCTCTTGGGCGCCGCGTTGATCACCGGCGGTCTCTTCCTCTTCGGCCCCAAGGGGGGTCAGGGGCAGGAGCCGGGCGGGGACGGGGTCGATGGAGACTTGTAGCGGCTGTTTCCCTAGATTCGACTCAGAACTTGGTGCACAAAGGAGGATGTTGTGAAAGAAAGACGAAAGGTGCCAGCGACGCGCAAGCATCTCTGGCTTATTGGAGGGCCTCTGGTGGCGACGCTGCTGGTGGCTGCGCTCCTCGGTCTGGCCCTCGGGCGGCCCTCAATTGCCCAGGGCGACCCAACCACGGTCAGCGTCGTTCCCGCCGAGAAGTACGTCTCCCCCGGCGAGGAGTTCACCATCGAGATTGGGGTGACCGACGCCGAGGACCTCACCGCCTACGAGCTCCAGCTCGACTTCGACGATGAGGTGCTCACCTTCGTCGGCGTCGAGGACGACGGGCTCCTGGGTGACGTCGGGGATGTCCTCGAGGAGACGGACACCGGCATCGTATTCGGCGCCTTCAAGCTCGACCCCAGCACCGGTTATACCGGTGACGGAACGCTGGCCGTCGTCACCTTCGAGGCGGCGAAAAGCGGCAGCAGTGACTTGATCCTGGAGTATGCCAAGCTGGAGGACGTCGGGGCCGAGGAGGAGATGGCTGCCACTGAGGACGGTCTGGTGATCGTCGCCCCGGAGCTGGAGATTAAGCCCGCCACGATGAAAGTCGGCGTGGGCAAGGTCTTCACCCAGGAGGTGTTCATCAACGGCGCCGTCGATCTCGTGGCGTACGAGTTCCAGCTCAACTTCGACCAGGATCTCCTGGACGTCGTCAGCATCGAGGACGCGGGCTTCCTCGGCGCCGTCGAGGTGGTCGAGGAGGAGACCGCCACCGGGATCGCCTTCGGTGCCACGATGACCGACCCCATGGAAGGGGTGGACGGCGACGGCACCCTGGCCATCATCACCTTCGAGGCTATCGCCGCCGGCGAGACCGACCTCGATCTATCCGGCTCGAAGCTGGAGAACAGCGACGCTGTTGAGGTGGAGCCGGTTGAGACCGACGGGTTCGTCGAGATCACCACGTCCACCGTCTACGTCGATCCGGAGGAATCCTGGATCTACGTGGAGGAGACGGGCGAGGTGGGCATCGCGGTCGCCAACGCCGAGGACCTCGTGGCCTACTCCTTCGAGCTCAGCTTCGACCCTGCCGTCGT
>CAZGSX010000344.1:0-1637 GCA_964528475.1 uncultured Anaerolineales bacterium | reverse complement strand
AGGACGTGAGGGACGAGCTGGCGCAGGCTGACTGGGTGTCCCTGAAGGTCGACGCCGCGTCGGAGGAGATCTGGCGCCAGGTCAATCGGCCGCACCGGAGGCTCCAGCTGCGGGCGATCCAGGACGGCATGCTGGCGTTCGCGGACGAGTACGAGGGGATACTGGCCACGGAGACGATGCTGGTGAACGGGGTGAACGACGGCGAGGATGCGCTGAACGAGGTGGCCGCGTTCCTGGCACGCCTTAAGCCCGATCGAGCCTACGTTGCGATCCCGACCAGACCGCCGGCCGAGCCATGGGCGCAGGCGCCGGACGAGGCGAAGGTCAACCGCGCCTACCAGATCATCAGCGAGCGGGTGGATCACGCGGAGTATCTGATCGGCTACGAGGGAGACGCGTTCGCCTCCACCGGTGACGTCGAGGAGGATTTGTTGAGCATCACGGCGGTCCATCCGATGCGGGAGGACGCGATCCGGAAGCTCCTGGAGGGGCGGGGGGCAGATTGGGACGTGGTCGGCCGCCTGGTGGCGGAGGATCAGCTGGTCGAGACAGAGCACGGGGGACATCGGTATTACTTGAGGAGGCTGAACAGGCGGGGCGAAGGTGCTTGATCAGGATATTCGGTTGAAAGATCGTCGGCGATGGAAAGCCGACCTGCATTCGTCGGCGATGGAAAGCCGACCTACAGTCGTCGGCTATGAAAATGCGACCTACTCAGGCAGGCGTAACACGCGGGCGACACGCCCGCTTTGAGCAAGGGGAAAAGCAATGTCCAAGTTCTCACTCGACGTCCTGGAGGAACGGGTCTTCCCGTATGCCCGGGCCGAGGATCCTGACGTCGTCCTCGGCGCCGCGTTCGGCGAGGACGTGGCGCTGACGCGCGTCGGTGGCGACCTCCTGGTGTCACACGTGGACCCCATTGTGGGCGCCATCGGGGACATCGGGTGGCTGGCCGTGCACGTGGCGTGTAACGACGTCGCGGCCAGCGGGATCCAGCCGCGCTGGCTTCAACTGCTCGTGCTCGTGCCGCGGATGGAAGACGTAGAGCTCCTGGAGCGGATCATGCGGGACGCGAGCCGCGCCGCCGAGGAGGTCGGGGCCTCGATCATCGGGGGACACACGGGCTACTCGGCCAGTCTATCCCGGCCCCTCGTCGCGGTCACGGCACTGGGAACCGCATCGGGCCAACAGCCGGTGCGAACGGGCGGGGCCAGCGCAGGCGATCGGGTGCTGGTCACGAAGGGGATCGCCCTGGAGGGGACAGCCATCCTGGCTCAGGACTTCGCCGACGTGGCGCGCCAGCTGGGGTTGAGCGAGGAGGAGCTGGACGAGGGCCGCTCCGTGATGGCGGAGGTGAGCGTCATGCCGGAGGCGCTGGTGCTGGCTGCGAACGGGGTAACGGCGATGCACGACGTGACCCGCGGCGGGGTTCTGGAGACGCTGCTGGAGATCGCCGACCTCTCGGGAGTGGGCATCGAGGTGACGTTCTCGGCACTGCCGATCCCGGCCATCGTGTCCCGCTTCGCGGACGCATTTGCGTTCGACCCGCTGGGCATGATCTCCTCCGGGACCCTGGCCGTCACGGTCCCGCCAGAGCGGGTGGAGGTGGTCAGCGAGGCGCTGGAGGGAGTGGGGAC
>CAZGSX010000343.1:0-1640 GCA_964528475.1 uncultured Anaerolineales bacterium | reverse complement strand
CAGGTGAGTGGCGTCGTAGGGCCGGAGCTGGAAGTCGACGTAGGTCGGGTTGCCGCTGGTGGTGATGTCCAGATGCACGTTGTTGTTGGAGAGGAGCTCGGTCTTGGAAAAGGGAGAAAGGTCGAGGCCGTCGGGCACGCCGTCGTCGTCGTTGTCGTCGTCCCAGACGTTCGGCGTGCCGTCGTCGTCCAGGTCTGCCTCGGCGTCCAGCGAACCGCCGTGCGCAACCTCCAGGTAGTCGACCAGCCCATCCCCGTTTGAATCCGGGTTCGAGGGATCGAGCTCGTGTCTCCCTTCGAAGAGGTCGCCGAGCTCGTCTTGGTCGCTGTCCCAGCGCTCGGGATCGGGATCGGCGAACCATCCAGCCGTCACCGCGTCGGGCAGCCCATCCCAGTCCCGGTCGGCGGCGTAGGCGTGGAGCGACGAGAGCGCCTCGCTGCCGAACGCCCGCCAGTCCTCGTCCCCCGGAGCTTTGAATTGCAGTTTCGCGAGCTGTTCGCCCGCGATTTCCTGGTGCCGGTAGACGATCTGATGCCAGCCCGCGGCGAGATCGACGGTCCCCGTCATCGTGCCGCCCCCCCCGTAGACGCCGGTCACGATGGCACCGTCAACCTCGACCTCGGAAGGACCATCGGACTCGGTCTGGAACGTCCAGGTGCCGGCCCCATCGTCGGAGGGGATGATAACCCCACCCTGACTGTCAGCGACGTAGAAGTACCCCTCGTAACGCGAGACGTACTCGTCGTCCTGTCCGTGGACATTCTCGGTCTGGTTGATCTCCTCCACCATGCTGGCCCCGTACCAACCATCCTCGGCCAGGGAGGTGCTGTCGACGCAGTCGACCAATCCCGCGTGGTCCGCCGCGAGCGTCTCGCAGCTGTTCCGTTTGTTGACCAGCAGCACGCCCGTTTCGAAAGGCAGCGTCTTGAGAGAAAGGGTCGTCGTAGAGAACGGCTTCCACGCCTCGGCATCGGCCGGGGTGGCGTACTCGGCCTTGGCCAACTGCTCCCCGTCCAGCTCCAGGTGTCGGTACGCGACGTGATGCCAGCCGGACCCGAGATCGATCGACCCGCTGGTCGTGCCGGACCCGGAGTAGACGCCGGCCACCACCACCCCGTCGATCTCGATCTCGGAGCTGTCGTCGGACGTGGTGCGGAAGTGCCAGATGCCTGTTTCGTCGTAACTGATGTAGAAGTAACCCGCATAACGGGAGGTGTAGGCGTTATCCTCACCACTGGCGTTCTGGGTCTGGTTGATCTCACTGACGATTTCGAAGCCGAACCAGCCAGGGTCCACCACCGAGTCCTGCTCGACCGCCTGCACCAGCTCGTAGTGATCCTTCGGTGAGACAGTCCAGGTGTTCTTCTTCGTGATCAGCAGCACCCCGGGCACACCATCGTTTGCCAGGAGCGTTTCCAGGCCTATGGAGGTCGTGGTTGCGCCGGCCTCCACCTCTTGGACGGTCGCGTCGGCGGTCACGGTGGTCAGGGCCTGACCCAGGGCGGGGTTCGCCAGCGCCCCGGCCAGGGCCAGCATGTCGGCGCCCGCCGCGGAGGCGAGGCCCCCGCGGCCCACCAGCGAGAGCCCGGTCGCCGCCTCGTAGTCGGCCACTGCCCGCTCGTAGGCGTCGGCGTGGGCGA
>CAZGSX010000342.1:0-1640 GCA_964528475.1 uncultured Anaerolineales bacterium | reverse complement strand
ACCCCGCCCTCTGGAGACCGGCGCTGGAGATCGGACTGGAGAGCCTGGGATGGGCCCGCGGCCAGTGAGCACCGGATGCCCTTGCACGGTTTGCGAAACAGGACTGATATGACCGCTGTCACCGCCGACCGACCCCGATCGCTCCAGCCCTGGCTGCCCTTTGTCCAGCTGGGCTGGGTGGCCGCTGCCGGGGGGCTCTGGTACCTCTTCCCCGGCCTCGGTCCCTGGCCCCTCCTTGCCGCGCTCCTGCCCTGCCTGGCCCGCCTCGTCGCCACCGGGCGCGCCGTCCGTCGCACGCCCTTCGACGTCCCGCTGCTCCTTTTCCTGGCCACCGCCGCGCTCAGCCTGTGGGCGTCCTACGACCCCCACGGCGCCCGGCCCGTCTTCCCCATGCCCGTGGGCACGCGCAAACTGTGGGGATTGGCCCTCGCCCTGCCCGTCTACTACACGCTGGCGGAGTTCACGACCGAGGCGCAGCGCCGCGCCCTGCTCCTCCTCTTCGCCGCGTTCGGCGCCGCCGTCGCCCTCTGGTTCATCGCCACCCACGACTGGGACGCCGCCCCCGCCCTCTCCGACCCCCTCACCCGCCTGGGGCGAGCCATCCAGTCCTTCCTGCCGGAGATCCCCGGCCACCGTCTCAGCGCCAACGTGGCCGGTGGGCTGACCGCGCTGACGCTGCCCATGGCCCTGGAGCTCCTCACCCGCCCCGCCCGGCGCCAGGGGAGAGGCACCACCCGGCCCCTGTGGGTCCTCGTCCCCCTCGGCCTGATGGGCCTGGCCCTCCTGCTCAGCAGCTCCCGCGGGGCGTGGCTGGGCGTGGCGGCCGCGCTCGCCCTGGCCGCCGCATGGTGGCTGGCCGGGAGGCTGCGGGGGACCCTGCCCCGCGTCGCCGTCTTCGCCCTCCTCGTGGTCGCTGGCTCCCTGCTCGCCCTCGCCGCCCTGGCGGGGATCCCCTTCCTGCGATCGGCCATCCTGGAGAGCGAGGCCCTCGCCAATCGCTTCCGGATCTTCTACCAGGCGGCGCATCTGGTGCGCGACTACCCGTTCACCGGCTGTGGGCTGGGGACCTTCCCCTTCGTCCACTCCACCTACGTCCTTTTGATCCACGTCCCGGAGATGGTCTTCGCCCACGCCACCCCCCTCGACGTCGCCGTGGAGCAGGGCCTGATCGGCGCCCTCGCCCTGGCCATGGTCTGGATCGGTGCCGCGTCGCTGGGATTGAACCACCTGGCCGCCTCCGCCCGCCCGCCCACCGGCCTCCCGGCGGGGCTCCTCTCCCTCGTGGTGTTGATCGTCCACGGGGCCTCCGACAGCACCATCTACGGGAGCCGGGCCCTCCTCCTGTTCTGGATGCCCGCCGCCCTCATCGTCGCCGCCACCGCCCCGCGCCCGCATCATCCGCTGGCTGACGAGCCCGAGCCCGCCGACCCCCCAGGGCAACCCGGCCTGCGGCGCTGGTGGTCGCTGGGGGTGGCCGTCCTGCTCCTTCTCGTCGTCGTCCCCACCCTGGTTTGGCCCCCGCTGACCGCCACAGCGTACGCCAACCTGGGCGCCGTCCGCCAGACCCGCGTGGAGCTGGGCGTCTACGACCATCGACAGTTCGCCGACCCCACCCTCGACCAGGTCCGCCGGCAAGAGGA
>CAZGSX010000341.1:0-1641 GCA_964528475.1 uncultured Anaerolineales bacterium | reverse complement strand
AAATCTGATGTGCCATCTCGGCAGCACCCAGGTAGTAAGGCACTGCCTGTTCTGGTAGACCCGCACGCTCATAGTGTGCTGCCACTTGATAGCTGACGGTCCCCAAGTCCCCCGCATGGAGTGTCTCCAGCGCCTGGGCCACCCGGCGATGGAGGAGTCGCCGACGCTCTCCGCTCAACGAGCTGTAGGCCGTTTCTCGCAGCTTCTCATGGGTGAAGTCGTACGCGTCGGCGCCACGCTCTCGCACGATGCGCCGCCGCCATAGCTCGTCAAGTTCGCGGACCAATCTATCCTCATCGCCATCGCTCGCTTCTACGAGCAACTGATAGTTGAACTCCCTACCGATCGTGGCCGCGAGGCCTGCTTGTTCCCGAGCAGAAGCTGAGACCTGGCCGAGGCGAGTCTCCAGCACCGCTCGTACCTTGGGAGGTAGGGCCGAGTCACCCGTCAGACGGTCCTGCGCTGGCCTGTCTGCCGCAGCCATATCCAGTATAGGAGTGCTTAGAGGCAGTCCAGCCCGTAGTTTCTCCACGAGGAACAGTGGGTTGCCCTCCGTCTCCCGATACAGGAATTGAGCAGTCTCCGGGTCCAGCCCTCTGCCAGCGACGTTCTCCACCAGCGCCCGCGTGCTCGTCTCGTCAAGCGGGTGCAGGTCGAGTTCCATCACCAGTTTATCCCGGCCAAGATCATGGAGCAACGATACCAGCGGATGGTCCCCCTTAACATCCTCCGGCCGGTAGGCACCAACAACCAGCATCCGCGCCGTGGCGTCGAAGCGCAGCAGGAAATGCAGCCATTCCAGCGTCTCCCGATCGCACCATTGAAGATCGTCGATTGTCAGCAGGAGCGGCTGGCTCGCGCCTATGACGGCGCGCGACAGCGCCTCAAACAGCCGCCGTCGCTGCCACGCTTCGGTCAACGAACCCAGCCGAGGCAGATCCGGTCGCTCCTCCGTGACCTCTGGCAGTAGCCGCGCAATTTCCGCCAACCAGACGTCTTCGAGGGGCGGCAGGGCGTGAGCTCGCAACCAGGCGATGACCGGCGAGTAGGCCAGTTCGCCCTCAGCTGCATAGCAGCGGGCGTTAGCGCTGGTGATCCCCTGGCGAGTCGCCCACTGGAGAAGCTCCTCAAGCAGCCTGGTCTTCCCAATGCCTGCTTCTCCGCGCAGCACAACCATTCGTGATCCCCTGCCTGCTGCGGCGGGTCGCCAGGCGCGTTGCAGTTCTCTCCACTCTTCGTCACGCCCGACTAGGGGAGATGTGCCACTCGTGGAAGGCACTGGAACAGGCCATAGCTGAGCGGCGAGCAACTGCTCGTAGGCTTCCTCAGTCGCGGGGCTGGGCCGCACACCCAGTTCGCGCTCCAGGACCGTCGCGCATTCGTGATAGACTCGCAGGGCCCCAGCACGGTCACCGTCGAGGGCGTGGAGGCGCATAAGACGTCGAGTTGTGGCCTCCTGCAGCGGCTCAAGCCCTTGTAACCGCCGGGCATGGCGAATAGCGTCTCGATACTGGCGCCGATCCTCCAGCATTTGGACGAGCTGCTCTGTGGCCCCGAGATTTGCCTCTCGCAGTCGCTCGCGTTCGGGCAGGATCCAGTCGTCGTAGCAGCTGGGCAGCAGTTCACCTTTGTACAGGGACA
>CAZGSX010000340.1:0-1642 GCA_964528475.1 uncultured Anaerolineales bacterium | reverse complement strand
TGTCGAAAGCGTAGGGATGTCATCAAAACCAGGGGGGAGTCGTTAACCTGGGATAAGCCTGGAGGATACCTGCCTACTGTCCAGGCGGTGGCCGGCATGAAGGTGGCGTGAACATAGCATAGGCTTTTGGGCAGAACGTGGGAACCTACGACTCTGATGTTAAGGGAAAAATCCAAGTGGAGGACCCACAAGGAGGAAAGTACCGATGCAGAGTATAGGGGCGGAACAGCCTGTAGTAGTGTTGATACTTCTGTAATGGAAGTGGAGCGAAGAGGCTGTCTTATCCAGTTTTGAACGTTAGTCAACCAATCATTTGGGAGGAACTAAATGAGCAAGACAAAGTCGTTCGATATTTCAAAACAAGTGGTATATAAAGCTTACCAAAGAGTGAAAGCAAACAGAGGTGCCGCCGGAATTGATGAAGAATCATTAGCAGATTTTGAAGAGAACCTAAAGAATAACCTATATCAGTTATGGAACAGGATGTCCTCCGGTAGCTACTTTCCGCCACCGGTTAAAGCGGTGGAAATACCGAAGAGGGATGGTGGAGTAAGGCTACTGGGAATACCAACGGTGGCAGACAGAATAGCACAAATGACCGTAAAGATGTACTTTGAACCAAAGGTAGAACCCTATTTTCATCCTGATTCATACGGATACAGACCTGGAAAATCAGCGATAGAAGCCGTACGGGTCACCAGAGAAAGATGCTGGAGATATGATTGGGTTTTGGAATATGACATCAAAGGTCTGTTTGACCATATCGATCATGAACTGCTAATGAAGGCGGTAAGAAGACATACAGATTGCCGATGGGTCATACTTTACATCAAGAGATGGTTGCAAGCACCATTTCAGACCAAAGACGGAGAAAGGGTAGAAAGGACAGCAGGAACACCTCAAGGTGGGGTGATAAGTCCTGTTCTGGCTAATTTATTCCTGCACTATGCCTTTGATAAGTGGATGCAGGCCAACTTTCCACAAATCCCATGGGCAAGATATGCAGATGACGGGATAGCACACTGTAAAACAAAAGCAGAAGCAGAGAACTTGCTTAAGAAACTGAAACGGAGATTTGCCGAATGCAAAATAGCATTACATCCGGACAAAACTCGTATCATCTACTGCCAGGATGATGACCGGAAAGGAGAGTTTTCCATCACAAAATTTGATTTCCTGGGATATACCTTTAGACCCAGAAGGTCAAAGAATAGATATGGAAAACACTTTATCAACTTTACCCCGGCAGTTAGTAACAAGGCTTGTAAAAATATGGGTAAAGCCATCAGAAACTGGCGGTTGCACTTAAAACCGGATAAAGAATTGCAAGACCTGTCCCACATGTTCAATCCGGTGATAAGGGGTTGGGTCAACTACTATGGACATTTTTACAAATCCGAGATGTATAAGGTACTTCGGCACATCAACAGGGCCTTAATTCACTGGGTAAGAAGAAAGTACAAAAAGTTCACCAGACATAGACGGCGTGCAGAACGTTATCTGGGAAGGATAGCCAAACATGAACCACAACTGTTTGTACACTGGAAGATGGGAATATTGCCAACGGCTGGATAATAGGAGCCGGATGAGCCGAGAGGCTCACGTCCGGTTCTGTGAGGGGCTGAGGGTGAAATTCCCTCGG
>CAZGSX010000339.1:0-1642 GCA_964528475.1 uncultured Anaerolineales bacterium | reverse complement strand
CCACACGAAGGAGCGATGATGGCTGACCTAGAACTGATGAGCAGTCTGGCACAGGAGCGGGACACCAAGATCGTGCTGGTTGTTCTGGATGGCCTCGGTGGGTTGCCCATGACGCCCGAG
Organism: uncultured Anaerolineales bacterium; assembly: GCA_964528475.1. GTDB lineage: Bacteria > Chloroflexota > Anaerolineae > B4-G1 > B4-G1 > SKLM01. The sequence goes on along the minus strand of CAZGSX010000339.1, from coordinate 1,522 downwards.
GGCCCCACGGAGCTGGAGGCCGCCCGTACGCCGAATCTGGATGCGCTGGCCGCCCGGTCCATCTGCGGCATGAGCACCCCCGTGGGTCCCGGCATCACCCCCGGCAGCGGCCCCGGTCACCTCAGTCTCTTCGGCTACGACCCCGTGGGCTGTCTGGTCGAGCGCGGGGTGCTCTCCGCGCTGGGGATCGGCTTCGACCTCCAGCCCCAGGATCTGGCCGCCCGGGGCAACTTCTGCAGCGTCGATCCCGAGACCGGGGCCATCACCGACCGCCGCGCGGGCCGCATCCCGTCCGAGCTGGGCACTAAGTTGTGCGAGAGGCTCAGCGCCGTCCAGCTCCCCGAGCTGGAGCAGGTCTTCGTCGAGCCGGTGAAGGAGTACCGTTTCGCCCTCATCCTCCGGGGGGAGGGCTTGGAGGACGGCCTCACCGGCACCGATCCCCAGAAGACGGGCGTGCCGCCCCTGCCCGTCACCGCAACCAGTCCCGGGGCCGAGGAGACCGCCCAGCTGGTCAATCGCTGGCTGGAGCGCGCCCGCCAGGTCCTCGCGGAGGATGCCGCTGAGAACGATCATCCCGCCAACAGCTGCAACCTGCGGGGCCTCTCCAAGGAGCCCGGGTTGCCGAAGATCCCCGACATCTACAAGCTGCGCTGCGGCGCCATCGCCACCTATCCCATGTATCGCGGCGTCGCCAAGCTCACCGGCATGGACGTCCTCCCCACCGGGGACACCATCGAGGATGAGGTGCAGGCCCTCAAGGAGCACTGGGACGGCTACGACTACTTCTTCTTCCACGTCAAGAAGATCGACAGCCGGGGCGAGGACGGCGACTTCGACGCCAAGGCGGCCGTCATCGAGCATTTCGATCAGGTCCTGCCGGACATCCTGGCCCTCGACCCCGATGTGGTGATCGTCACCGGCGATCATTCCACGCCCGCGCTCTGGAAGTCCCACAGCTGGCACGAGCTCCCTGTCCTCCTCTGGTCTCCCTATGTCCGCCGCGACGGCGTCACGGAGTTCGGGGAGCGGCCCTGCATGGCCGGCGGCCTGGGCCACATCATGCACGTCGATCTCATGCCGCTCATGATGGGCCACGCCGGAAGGCTGGCCAAGTACGGGGCCTAGCCCTCGAGCGACAAGTGCTTCTTGGCCTAGCGGAGCGCCGCCGATCCCGTTCATCCGCCTTTCCGGGCGGGCCGCGTAGAACATCAGGGCCCTCGACCCCGTCGAGGGCCCTCGCTTTTTCAGTGCCTCCAAGTCTGCAGCCACACCGCCCGCCTCCCATCTCCCCATCCCCCCCGCCCCCCCGCCCCCTGCCCCCCTGCTCCCCTCCCCCGGTCATGGTGGCGGTCCCGACCTTGCGAAGCAACAAAGGAGGCTCTACTGAAGGAAGGTCATTGGTCACCGAGACCCTAAGGGTTTTTGATGCTACCCTTCATGTTCTTGGCCAGACAGTGTTGCATGTTAAAGAATCTTGAGTCCAACCTTGATTCTCTGAAACCCTTAGCAACTGTGTTATGTA
>CAZGSX010000338.1:0-1646 GCA_964528475.1 uncultured Anaerolineales bacterium | reverse complement strand
CATTAGTGTCCGACTAATTTTTAAAATAAAGAAGCCCATAATCCTTATTTTTGAGTAAAGTAACAGAAAAATCACAAACTCAAAGGAAAGAACTATGGGCTTAATAAGTAAAAATAAAAATACGGATAAACCATTATTAAAACAAATAATAGATTTAATCCCCAAAGAAATTATATCAGAAGCTATACAAACAAATAAATCAGACAAGCATTACAGGGCATATAAGACATACGATCAATTAGTTGCCATTTTATACGGACAGCTGAATAAATGTTTATCATTGCGTGATATAACACTTGGATTAGGATTAAATACCAAGTTATTGTCAGACATAAACTTATCACAAAGCCCGGCAAAATCAACTATGTCAGACGGCAACGAGAAACGAAACTGGAAAGTATTTGAATTTATGTATTTCGCACTGGTAAAATATTATTTAAATGTTTTTGGTAAAAGCCCTAATTACAGCATAATTAAAGAAATAGAGGGTAGGACTGTTAAGCTTGTTGACAGCACCACCATAAGTGTATGTTTGAGTTTATTTAACTGGGCAAAGTTTCGGACAGCTAAGGGCGGAATAAAAATACATACCTGCCTTGATGAAACTACAATGATACCCGAAATGATAAACATTACTGAAGCAAAAGTCCACGACAGAAAAGGCGCTAAAGACTTTATTTTTGATAAAGGATCAATAATTGTTGAAGACAGAGGATATTTTGATTTTTCACTTTTCAAGGCAAGGATTGATAATGAAAATTATTTTGTAACACGCATTAAAGATAATACAATTTATGAAAGTGTTATAGAGATAGACCTTCCCGAAGGCAAAGATGAGCATATACTAAAAGACGAAATAATAAGGTTGACAAGCCCTAAAGCTGTCAAAAGCGGTATGGATAAAGAAAAGCTAAGACGGGTGGTCGTGTATAAAGAGAATGAAAATAAAACTATTGAGATAATAAGTAATAACCTCAAATGGTCGGCAGCCACTATAGCTGAACTTTATAAGCGTAGATGGAATATAGAAGTATTTTTTAAACAAATAAAACAAAATCTACAGATAAAGACTTTTCTGGGAACTAATGAAAACGCTTGTAAATCACAGATATTTATTTCGCTCATTGCATACTTTCTTCTAGAGTTGATTCGCAGGACAATAAGTAAGGTAGATCATAGTTTTAGCAATTTTGTCAATTTGATAAGAATATGTCTTGTTCATTACCATAGTCTTAAATACGTCGTAAATGAAATATTACCTATTACACAAAAAGTCAATAAAACTGTTAGAAAAATACCGGAGCAAGAGTTATTTTTCATGTATTAGCTTGGTTTTGAGTACTTAGATTCTTAATTTTCGACAAAATAAAATTGTCCGATTGTTTTATATCAATGACTTAGCTTTTTGAACATCTGTTTTTATCTGATTAGTCGGACAGAAGTGAGTCTTTTTATAAGAATAACGTTGGGAATAGGCTTGAGTTATTATGAAAAAGAATAATATAATGGACACAAAAAATTTCATTAGAAACTCCAAAATAACTGCTACATATTATTACACTTAAGTACTGTAAGAAATACAACCATCAAAGAAATATATCTTAGAATTTTAATGAGTTGAATTAAAGGATCTTGAGACGTAAATT
>CAZGSX010000337.1:0-1656 GCA_964528475.1 uncultured Anaerolineales bacterium | reverse complement strand
GTCCTCATACACCAGCGGCGATGAGTCCCACCAGATCTCCAGATCCGGGTGGGCCCTGCTCAAACGCTCCAGGGGACTCTCAATCATCTTGGGAATCTCCCTCCACTACTAGCAGCTGCTTGACGTTTTGCCGACAGCCGTGACTAACCCAGGTGTCACCAGCAACAGAACACTTCCTTCGAGACTGCACGAGTTGAGTCAAAGAACGTACCATGTGGCTGAGTAAGGAGTGATGAGACTGCCTGTCGTGCTCTCGATCCTACTGGGCACGGTCAGTGTGAGGCAGCATACAGTCACCCTCGACTGAGCGACGCCATTCGTTCGGTCATCGAGGTTCTCGTGAGTGGAAGAGCCATCTAACGCAGCTACTGCATCCATGACCCGAGGCGGACCGGATACTCCGCAGCGAACCTTGTGCCGACCGAAGGGAGGGCGCATGCTGGAGCACGCAACGGGGATGTCGGCACTCGCTCCACACATCCGCCCCCTCTATACGCTACCCAGAACCTGCACAGCTACTTTGCACGCGAGGTCTTCTCCAGGCAAACATCAGAACTGCGCCCTTTCGCCACAGCGCCGTAGATCAAGTCCACCGCGCAGACGCACAGGAAGGCGGGAGCCTCAGGTTCCTTGCCCCTGCCTGGTGGGTGTCTTCGTTACGCGAGAAGCTCCCGGGCCGTGTCCACGGCCGAGGCGGCATCCTCGGCGTAGCCATCGGCGCCGATTTCCTCGGCGAAGCGGGCTGTTACCGGCGCACCCCCGACGATCACCTTAACCCGATCGCGCAATCCAGCTTCGGTGAGCACGTCGATGGTCTCCTTCATGTTCGACATAGTCGTCGTCAACAGCGCGGACATCCCGACCAGGTCAGCCCCTCCGTCTCTCACAGCCTCGACAAATGCGTCGGACCTCACGTCGGTGCCCAGGTCGATGATCTCGAAGCCGGCGCCCTCCAACATCATCCCCACCAGGTTCTTGCCAATATCGTGCAGGTCCCCCTCCACGGTCCCCATCACGACCGTGCCCAGCGACGGGGCATCGGATTCGGCCAGCAGCGGGTACAGAAGATCGAGGCCGGCGTGCATCGCCTTGGAGGCCATCAATACCTCGGGGATGAACAGGTGTCCAGCCTTGAAGTCCTGGCCTACTTTGTCCATACCGGCCAGCAGACCCTCATGAAGAATGTCCTTCGCGGACATCCCGTCATCGAGGGCTTGGCCGACGGCGGCGCCAACCGCACTGACCTTGCCCTTGTAGAGATCTTCCTGCATCTTCTCCAGCAGTTCTGACATCGTCATTGCCTCCTAGTCCATCCGCAACAAAAAGGTAAAGCGACTCTTCTCGACTGGCCAAGCTCGGACGGGGCATTGAGCCCGGCCGCCACTCGGCGTGGCTACATCTCGATTCCAAGCGATTCGAAGGCGTACTCCACGTAGTCGTCGAGCTCTTTGGCCACGTCTTCGGGCAGCCTGTGTGGTTCGTGCTCCTCGAGGATAGCCTTAGCCTTCTCCTTGGCCCTCTCGCGGAACATCTTTCGCCCTCCCTTCTCCCAGCCCTCTAAAGAGCCTCGGTAGAACAGGTCCGGCGTGTACCGCTCTCCTCTGACGAACTTCACGGTGTGCTCATCCGCCAGGAAGTTCTTGCCTGGGCCAACCC
>CAZGSX010000336.1:0-1663 GCA_964528475.1 uncultured Anaerolineales bacterium | reverse complement strand
ATGAGCAACAGGAGGTATTATGGCGAAGAGGGCAGTTCTGTACGCAAGAGTCAGCGGCGATGACCGCAAGAAGGAAGGTCGCAACCTACAGGGGCAACTGGATATGTGCCGCAAGTACGCGGAAGACCGAGGCTGGATGGTGGTCAATGAGCTAGCCGAGGATGACCGGGGCGCATCAGGTGCCGCGCTGGACTTGCCGCAGTTGCAGCGAGTCTTCCAGATGGCCGAGAACGGCGAGCTCGACCTCCTGGTCGTCCGGGAGCTAGACAGACTGGCCCGTGGGCTCGCGAAGCAACTCTACGTCGAGAACAAACTGAGAGCTAAGGGCGTGGAAATCGAGTATGTACTCGGGGACTACGACAGCACTCCCGAGGGCATTCTAATGAAGAATGTACGGGCCGTGGTCGCCGAATACGAGCGTCTCAAGATAACTGAACGCTCAGTCCGAGGCAGGCGACAGAAGGTCGAGGCTGGATACGTGATGCTCCACGGCAGAACTCCCTATGGCTACCAGAGGGCCGAAGAAGATGGCAATTCATCACTGGCCATACTCGAAGAAGAGGCTCGGGTTGTGCGGCTCATCTACCACTGGTACACGCAAGGCGACGGCACGAATGGCCCAATGTCGATTTACGCTATTGCCAAAACGCTCACCGAGCAGCGGGTACCCACCAGAGGGGACAAGAGCAGTGAGGTACACAAAGGACAGAGCTATGGTCACTGGTCCACCGGCACTGTATCAGGCATTCTCAGGAACGAAACCTATTGCGGGGTCTGGCATTACGGAAAGAGAAACGATGACGGCTCCAATCCTGACAGCCATCTGCTTACTGTGGAGGTACCCGCCATTGTAGACCGCGAGACCTGGGAGGCTGTACAGAGGCGCAGAGGTAAGAATACCCGCATGTGCAAGCGAAACACCAAGTACCAATACTTGCTTGGTCGGCGCGGCGTCTGTGGCAGATGCGGAACGCCAATGCGTGCCACCGCAAGCAAGAACAAGACTATGGCCGCTACCCTGTACTACTACTGTCCCGTGCACAATCATCCGCTGAACTACGGCAAGGAATGCGACCAACGGAAATACTTCCGGGCTGACGTAGTAGAACCCGCTGTATGGAGCTGGGTGAAGGAGTTGATAGGCAACCCGAGTACGATGGAGGAAGTGCTTCGCGAACGGCACAAGTATCGGCAGGAAGTAAATCAGCCCATACAAGAGAGACTCAAACTGGTAGAGGGTGCGCTCAGCGATGCAGACACCCAGATGGACCGCCTGGTCGAACTCTATATGACAGGTGAGTTCTCAAAGGACAGAATCTCCACGCGCCGCGCGGAACTGGAAGAGAGCATCGGCAACCTGAAAAGAGAGCGTTGTGAGCTCAGGCGACAGTTGGAAGAAGATGGCATAACCGAGGAGCAGGTCGAGACGCTCAAAGCAGTGGCCCGCAAGGTCGCGAAAGGACTGGACGAAGCAGACAACGACTTCGAGATTCGCAGGGGCATCATCGACCTGCTTGACGTCACAGTCACAATGAACGTAGAGGATGGAAAGAAGGTTGTTACGGCAGAGTGCCGAATGGGGGCGGGAAGCGTATCCATTGAGAATGGCAGTTCGGGTACTTGAACAAGACGATGATGGACTCGCAGGAGCAATTCCAGCGGT
>CAZGSX010000335.1:0-1663 GCA_964528475.1 uncultured Anaerolineales bacterium | reverse complement strand
AGATCATCGATGAAGAGTGCGACACGCTGGAGTCGCTGGTCCACGATCTCCTCGAGTCGTCGATCATCGACGCTGGGTTGCTGAAGCTGAGGATTCAGCCCGTCAACTTACCGAGGCTGTCACGGGAGACGATCGACGAGATTGCCCACCGAACGGATAAGCATCGCTTCATGGTGGATTTCCCCGATGAGTTCCCTGTCGTCGACGCTGATCCCGATCGTATCAGGCAGGTGCTGAGGAATCTGTTGGACAACGCCGTGAAGTACTCACCGGAGGGTGGTATGGTCATTACCCGGGGTGAAGTCAGGGAGGACAAGGTCGTGATAAGCGTTGCGGATCAGGGCGTGGGCATCTCACCGGAGCACCTGAACCGCCTATTCGACAAGTTCTTCCGGATTGACTCTGGTCTTGGGCATCACGTCGTAGGCTCGGGGCTGGGGTTGCCCATCTCCCGGACCATCGTGGAAGCTCACGGCGGACGCATCTGGGCCAGGAGTGAGGTGGGCCGGGGGAGCACGTTCTCCTTCACCATCCCGCTCGATGGACCCAGCGACGGCGCTTTGCACGCTGAGGATGACTAGCAGGAGAGATGCGAGATGACGAACGACAAGGTCCTGATCATTGAGGATGAGCCGCGGGTTGTGCAGCTTGTCCGCGCCGTGCTCGAGGCCGTCGGCCACGAGGTGGTTGCCGCCACGAGCGGGAAGGGTGGAATTGAGGCGGCGGCCCTGGAGCAGCCAGATCTCGTGCTTCTGGACATCCGACTTCCGAATGGGCCGGACGGGTATGAGGTCTGCGAACGGATCCGCGAGTTCTCCGACGTGGGTGTGATCATGCTGACGGCAAAAGCGACACACGAGGACATCCTGCGTGGGTTCGATGCGGGGGCGGACGACTACCTGACGAAGCCGTTCAATGCCAAGGAGCTCGTGGCCCGGGTGAAGGCCGTCCTGCGCCGTACTCGGCGTCCGGAGGAGAGAGATGCGGCGAAGAAGACGTGCGGGGCCTGGGAGATCGATTTTGCGCGTCGCACGGTCACAGTCCGGGGTGAGCGTGTCTCGCTGACCCCTACGGAATACGCTCTCCTGCGCCAGCTGGCCAACAACGCCAATTGCGTGATGACGCACAGCGACCTTCTGGCGAAGGTATGGGGCCCAGAGTACCGAGATGATGTGGACTACTTACGGGCCTACGTCCGCTACTTGCGAATGAAGCTGGAGGACGATCCGGCCAACCCTGAATACATCCTGACCAGCCAGGGCGTCGGCTATCTCCTTGCCTGTCCGGAGGGCGGCTGAGGTCTTCATCCCTTAGTCGGCGATGCGGATGAGAGCGCCGAGGTCATGGCCCCGTGGTGGCCTCGGCAACTTTCTTCTAGAGCGGCCCCGCGCAGGCGTAGGGCCGCTCTTTTTCATGGGGTTTTCATGAAGTGGCCCGATGTTTTTATGACATTTTCGTGCTTCCTCTGCTATACTAGAATCGAACCGGGAAAGACTTGATTGAAGGATCCATCTGGCTCTCAGAGGGCCGATGGTCCCATGGAAAGAGGGACAGAGAGGCACAAGGAGATATGAAAATGAGTGAGGTTTCCACACGACAGCGCACGACGGAGACGGATGTCGACACAAGTGCACCTTTCCGCTGGCCGGACGCATCCAGCACG
>CAZGSX010000334.1:0-1669 GCA_964528475.1 uncultured Anaerolineales bacterium | reverse complement strand
GGGAGAATAGGGGCAGTGACCAGCTAGAGTCAAGGGCCAAGTGAGAGGAGCGGCAGCTGAGGAAGCCATTGAAGTTCCAAGAATTGGTAGGCAGTATACGCGAGGCACTTGAACGGTTACCAGAACATCGGAGTGGGCAAAACACACAATATAGCCTCACGGAAGCGGGGCTGAGTGCCTTTGCGGTCTTCTATACGCAATCGCCCTCGTTTCTGGCGCACCAGCGCGATATGCAGCGCCAGCGGGGGCAGCATAATGCCCAGAGTCTGTTTGGGGTGGCGCAGATTCCAAGTGATAGTCAGTTGCGGAATCTTCTGGACCCGCTGGATCCGGCGGGCCTACAGTCGCCGTTTTGGGAGATCTACGCGCGGCTGGAAGCTGGCGGGCACTTAGCGGACTATACGGGCGTGGCAGGCACGCGGCTCATCTCACTGGACGGATCACACTACTTCAGTTCCCAGAAGCTGCACTGCCCTAACTGCCGGGTGACGGTACGGGATGAGCAGCCCTACTACTCCCACGCAGTGATGCTGGCTGTGGTGTGCGCACCGGACCAGGAGCACGTGATTTGCCTAGAGCCAGAGTTCATCACCCCGCAAGACGGGCACGACAAGCAGGATTGTGAACAGCAAGCGACCAAGCGCTGGGTCAAGCGGAACGCAGAGCGGTTTGCCCCCGGGACGGTGACCATACTGGCGGATGATCTACATTGTCATTACCCGTTATGCAAGTTGCTCCAGCAGCATCACTGGCACTACATCCTCACCTGCAAACCCGCCTCACATACGGCCTTGTACGAGGAACTGCAGTTGCTCGAACACGTACCGGGGGCGATCACCACCCAGGTAGTAGAGAAATGGCGTGGGGCACACCGCGAACGCTGGGTCTATCGTTGGGCTGAGCAGCTTCCCCTGCGGGGGGATCTGGACACGGTCATGGTCAACTGGTGTGAACTCACCATCTTCGATGTCGAGGCCGACAAGCAGCTCTATCACTGTGCTTGGGCCACCGATCATCCGGTGCAGGCTCAGACGGTGCCCGAGATTGTGGCCAGCGGTCGGAGCCGCTGGAAAGTAGAGAACGAAGGCTTCAATGTGCTCAAGAACCACGGGTATCACTTCGAGCATAACTACGGCCATGGGCAGCAATACTTGAGCAGTGTGTTACTCACGCTGTTGCTGCTGGCTTTTCTCTGCCACAGCGCCCTAGGACTCACCTGCGCTACCTATCAAGCGGTACGGCGAGAATTGGGCGCGCGGCGCACCTTCTTCAATGACTTACGCACCCTCACCCGTTACTTCTACTTCCCCAGCTGGCAACGCTTACTTACCTTCATGTATCATCAACTGGACTTGCCCCCCGCTGCGCTCTCTGTCAACTAAAGGCGAATTTGCGGACCGCGCCCCACTCTTACCCCAATGGGGCGCTGAGTGCATGCCACGATGCGCATCCCGCAGCTCTCAATCCCTACGGCTTGGTCCTCGCTGGTTACTGCACCGCCCCTGACACACGCGGATCAACCCTAGTCGCACAGCCACGAGAATCCACTTCCCGTTTCCAGCCACTTCTCTCCGTCGCATATTCTGCTCTTTGACGCCATATTTGGAATTGCTGGCATAGCTGTTCTACATATAAAAAGGTGGCCCACGAGGAGATCTCCTACTCAGCT
>CAZGSX010000333.1:0-1671 GCA_964528475.1 uncultured Anaerolineales bacterium | reverse complement strand
AGGAGGTAGCAGCCATCGGGGCTGACGTCGACACTCCACACCATATCCTCGTGCCCCAAATAGCGACGGATGACCTCGCCCGTCGTCACATCCCAGAGGATAATGCTGCCGTCGGCTGAGGCAGAGAGGGCGGTCATCTCATGCGGGCCGAAGGCCACATCGAATACCATATTGTCATGGCCTTCAAAGCGAAGGATCTCCTGCCCGCTCGCCACGTCAAAAAGCATCGCCCGCTCAGAGAAGGCTGAACCGGCGAGGGCGCGGCTTCCATCGGCGCTGAATGCGATGCTGGTGATATCGTCTGTCGTATCAAAGCGGCGGATCAGCTCGCCGGTCTCTAGGTCCCACAGAATGAGCGCTCCCCGGTCCGCTTGCGACCCGGAGAGCGCGGTACGGCCATCGGGGCTGATGGCCACACTTCTGAGAATGAATCTATGTCCCTCAAAGCGGCGGACCTCCTCGCCGGTTTCGAGGTCCCACAGCACCAGGCTCCTGGTCTCCGTGTCTCCGAAAGCGTCACCGGAACCGACCAGGGCAACCTTCCCGTCAGGGCTGAAGGCGATCGAGTTCGGACTGACTGCCACGGCGTCTCCCCGGAAGCGGCGGATCGCCTTACCGCTCTCCACATCCCACAGCGTCATCACGTCCGTCATGTCGCCCGTCAGAAGGCGGCGTCCGTCGGGGCTAACAGCCACCGCGGCAAGGGGGGTGCCATCCGTCGCGAAACGGCGAAACTCAACTTGCCCCGTGACGTTCCACAGCCGCAGGGTGCCGTCGGTGTACCCGGAGAGGGCCAGGCGCCCGTCGGGGCTGAAAGCAGCGGACGCCACCTCTACGCGGCCCAAGACGGGTCCCGCCAACAGCTGTGCCGTCCGCCAGTTGTCAACGTCCCACAGGGCTAAGTGACCGAGGCCCAACATGACAGTACGCCCATCAGGGCTAATGTCAAACAAAACTGGCATGCCCCCAAAGCTCTGCTGGCGAGTCTGCTGGCCGGTTTCCAGGTCCCACATACGGATCGTATTGCCGCCAGCGGAGAGGGCGGTGCGCCCATCGGGACCAAACACCACCCCTTCGACGTCATTGATGTGCCCCTCAAAGCGGCGGAGCACCTCGCCGCTTGCCACATCCCATAGGATCAGCGTCCTGTCTGCGGACCCGGAGATGGCCGCCTGTCCGTCAGGGCTGAAGGCGACGCTGTTCACCCCGGCCGTGTGACCTTCGAACCGGCGAACGGCCTCCCCACCGGCTACATCCCAGAGGATCATGGTACCGTCGTCCGATCCGGAGAGGGCCATCTGCCCATCAGAACTGAGGGCGATGTCGTTCACCGCGCCACTGTGCCCTTCGAAGCGCCGGACGATCTGGCATGTTTCCACGTCCCAGAGGATCAGCTCGGCGTCCCCCGAGCCTGAGAGGGCGGTCTGCCCGTCCGGGCTGAAGGCGACAGCATTGACCCAGCCCGTGTGCCCTTCAAGGCGGCGCAGCTCAGTGATGGATTCCGGCCCGCTCGAGCTTGGGTTGAGCGCTGCCGAAAGATCCCACAGGATCAGCTGACTCTCGCCGCACGTGCCATCGGACCTGAGCTTAGCACAGCTGCCGGAGAGGGCCGTCTCGCCGTCCGGGCTGAAGGCAACATCCCGGACCACGTCACCGTGGCCTTGCCATACA
>CAZGSX010000332.1:0-1674 GCA_964528475.1 uncultured Anaerolineales bacterium | reverse complement strand
CTCTGTGTGCCAATGAAGATTGGACAACTCTGCTCGATAATTAAAGGTACAATCACGAGCAGAGGAGTGTGCACTAATGACAGTTGACGAGAACGATCGTCCAGAAGCAACAGAGCCTGAAGTACGATCTACGGCGGTGCGGCGCCACTTCAGTGCGCCAGAGAAACGCCGCATCTTGGAAGAAGCGGATGCGTGTACCCAGCAGGGCGAGATCGGCGCGTTGTGTCGGCGCGAGGGGATATACACCTCGTACCTGAGTCGCTGGCGCCGGGAACGCGACGACGGCCAGTTGGAAGCGCTGAAGGGACGCAAGCCGGGACCCAAACCTCGTGTGGATTCAAAGCTAACCGCCGAAAACGAGGCCTTGCGGAAGGAAAACGACCGCTTGCGCGCGCGCCTGGAGCAAGCGGAGACCATCATCGAGGTCCAAAAAAAACTCTCCGAACTGCTTGGGCTGGCGACGTCGACGCCCGAGAGCACCGAAGACGTATGATCGCCACTGCGGAGACGTTGGGCGCTGAGGTGGGCGTGTCGCAAGCGTGTCGGGTGCTGGGTGTGCCGCGGAGCTCGTTCTACCACGCGCGGCAGCCCCAGCCCGCGCCCCCGCCGCGTCCGACGCCGCCGCGGGCGTTGCGTGCCGCGGAGAAGGCCGCGGTGCGCACGGTGTTGAACAGCGCGCGGTTCTGCGACTCTGCGCCGCGGGAGGTGTACGCTACGCTCCTGGACGCGGACGGGGTCTACCTGTGTCACTGGCGCTCGATGTATCGGATCTTGGCGGAGCACGACGAGGTGCAGGAACGGCGCCAGCGGCGGGGGCGTCCCCGCCAGGTCAAGCCGGAACTGCGGGCCACGGGACCGAATCAGCTGTGGAGCTGGGACATCACGTATCTGACGGGACCGGACCGCTTCTACTACCTGTACACGATCGTAGATGTGTTCAGCCGCTACGTGGTGGGCTGGCTGCTGGCCACCCGTGAGGGCGGGGATCTGGCACAGCACCTGATCGCGGAGACGTGTGACAAGCAAGGGATTGCGGAGGATCAGCTGACGTTGCACGCGGACCGCGGTCGCGCGATGCGCGCCAAACCGGTGCAACAGCTGCTGCGCGATCTGGGCATCAGGGAGAGTCATTCGCGACCGGGGACGCCGACGGACAATCCGTATTCGGAGGCCCAGTTCAAGACTCTGAAGTACTGCCCCGACTATCCGCTGACGTTCAGCGGGCTGCAGGAGGCACGACGCTGGGTGGGAGGCTTTGTGCAGTGGTACAATCATGAGCATCATCATACGGGCCTGGCCTTGATGACACCGGCGACGGTGCACCACGGGCAGATCGCGGACGTCCGGGAGCAGCGGCAAGGCGTGTTGGACGGCGCCTACGCGGCGCATCCAGAGCGGTTCGTGAAGGGACGACCGGTGACCCCGACACCGCCGCAGGAGGTGTGGATCAATCCCCCGGTCACGGATCATCCTGAGACCCCCGACGCGCCGGGACCCGCGGCAAGCGGCAGAGAGCCGGGCGCGGAAGGCCGGTCAAGGGAGCCGAGCGTAGCGACCCTTGACCGGGCTGAGCACCCGGCTATCCTAGAGCGCGCGCGGGTCCCGGGCGATGACATAGCTATCTTGCACTTTCAATTAGAGTCTGAGTTGTCCAAAAGTCATTGACACATACCA
>CAZGSX010000331.1:0-1682 GCA_964528475.1 uncultured Anaerolineales bacterium | reverse complement strand
AGGACTCCGAGCAGACGATGTAGGACTTAAGGGCTCCGATGTGCCAGGACTGAAGAGCCACGAGCGCGAAATCGCCTTAGTTGGCGGCGAGATCACGGCTTGGTGCAGGGATAAGCAAAGCGATGTCCTGGCTGTCACTGACAAGCTTGGATGAGCGCAAAGCACGCATCCTAGGTGCAGTCCAGCAATCCCCCGGGAGAGCTGGACTGCACCCCTTCACACTAGGTAACGTCCGCCCCTTGCTGCGAAAGAACGCTGTCGAAGTAAGGATTGCTGAGTGGGATTAACCCAGCCGTCCTCCCTCCTGGAGCGTGGGAGAGCCCAGAATGGGAAAGCGTGGCGGCAATGTCCCGTGCCCTTCGATTTGCCTCTCACTGACAAAGCTAGATGTGCCTCATCTGACCCATCCATGGGAGATATTTGTATATGAGGGGATGTGGTATTACAATCGTGGGTGGCCAAGTGAAAGGATATTCGTGTAGTGATTCAAGCCTACCCACCCACAAACCACACCCACTACCACCAACGCTGCAGCAGGTGAGGGAGAAGCTACTGCGATTATGGCCGAACCAGATCACGTAGCCAGCGACGGCTGCGCCGAGCGGTTCGCGGAGACGGCCCTGTTGCTGTGGTTCGCTGTCGTCCCGATGGCGACGCCTTGGGTGATCGCAGCAGCGCTGAGCGACGCAGTGAAGCCGGACACGTCCCAAGCCCTCGGCATCCTGCTTGTCGGAGTTCTGACGGTGGTGCCGTTCGCGGCTCTGGCCCTGTCGATGCGGCAGCGGGACCACGGTCAACCTCTGGTAGCGTTGACTGCCACGCTGACGATCGCAAGCGGTTACGTGGTCCTCGAGGCGAGCATGCGGGCGCTGCTGCCCACCGACGGCGTACCCGTCGCCCTGGGAAGGCGGTACGCACTCACTGCTGTGCGAACGATCATCCTAGCACCCTACTGCTGGCTCAGCGCACGCTGGGCAATGCGCGCAACGAGCATCACGGATCGAACCATGGCTAACATGCTCGGGCTGGGTGGGACCCAGTGGGCCACCGTGTGGCTCGGGGTCGCTGCAGCGGCTCTATTGACCCTGCCATGGTCGCTCACCGGTGCCCTCGGCGACAGCCTGACTAGCCTGGCGCTCACGGTGGAGGTGATGGGGCTGGTAGTGCCACAACTGCTGATCTTCTGGAGCCTGACTCCCGTGTTGCTGTCGTCCGCGCCGCGCCGCGGGCGGATGACAGCGGTTCTGACCATTGCGGTGTATGCCTTGTCGACGCTCGGCGCCACGTCGCTAAGCGGGGAGGTCAGCGGGCTCAACCAAGCCCTCCTGGCGGTCCCGCTGGGGCTGGTACTCGCTGAGATGCGAGCTCGCGGGGCGAAGCTGCCAGCCCTGCTCCCTCTGGCCCTGCTCTATCAATTGGTCCCGTTGCTCTTTGTTGATCCGCGCGACGCCCTTGGCGGTGGCATCCCCGAGCTGCAGCATGTGCTGAGCTACCTCTTGGTCGGCGTGGCCGCCCTGACCTTGGGGCTCACGCTGTGGCTGGGGCGACGTGTCGCTCAGAGACGTCGGGCCCGTCGAGAGGGCGAGAGGACGTCGCCGCCGCGCCCAGCTCTCCGTCTTGTGGGTACCCTGGCTGTGCTGGGCTGGGGCCTGTGGGTGGGCCTCTACATCCTGGAGGGAGAA
>CAZGSX010000330.1:0-1682 GCA_964528475.1 uncultured Anaerolineales bacterium | reverse complement strand
TCCAAAAAGTAGTGAGCCAGCCCCAGGGTGTAGAAGTAGTCGATCCGCGGCCCCTCCACCCAGGTAGCGTCGAACGTCTCCGCCAGCTCTCCGTCCTCCACGTCCAGGAACCCGGTCGTCACGGGATCGCCGGAGAGCGTGGACACACCCTGAAGCCATCCCACGTAACCCTGATCGGGACGGGTGGCTGGCATGGCCGTCAACGTCACCGTATACACGCCGGAGCGGGTGTCCAGAATCACTTCTCCGCGAGATCCCGCCCAGGCGCCATCGTCTGCCTCCGGAACCAGCGAAGCGCGAAGCCTATCCGTATCATCCAGCGACACGGGCTCGAAAACCCCCTCCATCACCACATCCCTCGGAGGGCCAGCCAGCTCACCCTGGCGCTCCTCGATGGAGATTGCGAATGCCTGTGCCCGACGCCGGGCCGCCCGGCAGTCGAGCACAATCGCACGCTCCAGCCTGGGAATCGCGTCCTCGTAGTTCCTCCGGCTCCAGAAAGCGAACCCCAGATACCCCTGCGCCGCCCCGAAGTGGGGGTCAGCCTCCGTGGCCATCTGCAGGAACTCCTGCGCCTGCTCAACCTCCCCTCGGTCGTAGTGCGCCCTGCCCATTCTATAGTACGCCTCTGCGTGCGTCGGATCAATGTCCAGCGCGGTCTTCAGACGCTCCATGGCCTCGTCGAACTGACCCAGCGCCAGGTAATTCTTTGCAAGCGCGACGTGCATATAGGGCAGATTGGGGTGAATCGCCAGCGCCTCTGCGTAGGCCTCCGCCGCTCGCGTGTAGTTGCCTCGAACCTCCATGACGTAACCATAGTTGCGATGGACGTCAACGCTCTCAGCGTCGAGTTCGAGCGCTCTCTCGGCCATCTCCGTCGCGCTTTCCCACTGTCCATCGTCGGCGTAAGCCTCCGCCAGATACGAATACGCCTCAGCGTAATCGGGTGCTAGCTCGATGGCCCGTTGGCAGGCCTCGATGGCCCGGCTGACCTGCCCGTGCCAGTCGTAGGCCATGCACAGCACCGCCCACGCGCGGCCATTCTCCGGTGCCCGGTCCACGGCCTGTCTGGCGCGCGCCAGCGCTTCCACAGTCTGACCCTCAAGGGCGAGCAGCCGCGGCAGCGCAATGTAGGGCTCCATCGAACCAGCACCCAGCTCAACAGCCAGTTCGTACGCTGCAATGGCCCCCGCGAGGTCGCCATCCGCGTACAGGTTCTCCGCTTCAAGGGCATAGGAGGACGCGGTGCGCGTCGGCATAGGAGTTGGGAGCGACGGTGCCTCAACGTCCTCCTCCCGGAGCTGCATGAACGCGTAGATCCCAACACCAATGAGCATCAAAAGGATCAACACGCGCCACCAGGATGAACGGCGCCTCTTCGGTCGTGATCGCAAGTACATAGGTTAGGTGTCCCTTAGTTCGAGGCTCATCATAGCACGCCCAGAGGCCAAGTCAAGGTTGTCGCAGTCCGGGCCTGTGGTAGAATCCCTGCGGGGTCGCAGAGAGGATCTTCTCCCGTTGTCGCAGTCCGCCGTGCTCGGACGCGCAGGCACGAGGTCGCCGGCAGGTGTGGCGCTGCCGGCCCGTCCCTCGGTCATCACTCACCGGCACCGGGCAGGATTCCGGATTGCCAGGATCAGAGAGCACTCAGGAGGTCGCTTATGCACAACTTAATGGTCACC
>CAZGSX010000329.1:0-1688 GCA_964528475.1 uncultured Anaerolineales bacterium | reverse complement strand
ACGTTCCCGAAGAGCTGGAGATATCAGCAAGTGACGTATTGGAGGACCTTGAGCAGCTAGAGTGGACGATCATCGGCCATCCTGAGCATGGATCCAAGCTGTTGAGGGATCTCTACTTTCACTATTCGGCTGCTCCAAGGCCAGAGAAAGGGGAACGTGCGTCGCTGTGGTATCGCACCCGCAATCACGTCCTCCACTTGTGGAACAATTGGAAGCGCCTCACCTGCTATCGCGATCTGAAGCATCGAGAAGGCCTGGATATCGACGCCACGAACAACGCCGCGGAGCGGGCCATTGGCTGGGCGGTGAAAGAACGATATCGAACGATGCGCGGCTACAAGCGCAGAGAGTCCGTCATGAACGTCACCGGCCTGACAGCTTGGCTCATCGATCAGCCAGCTGGCTACGATATGAGTGCGTTATTCTGCTCCTAAGGCACTGCCACTGATGGAAGAACTCTGTCTCCCTCATCTATCACCACAGAAGCAACAGTCACTTTGAGTTTGAGGTAAATGGGCAGGAGCACTTGTTTTAGGAATTGAGGAGATTGAGGTATCATGCACGTAAGAGTGAAAGGATACCCAAAACGTGACAGACAACCAACAAGACTGGCGAGTTTTCACAGAGAATCCAGAAGCGGTGATCGAGCAGCTCAAGCAGGGGCACTGTCATGGCATCCTTCCAGCGGCGCGAGGCTTTCTGGATGGTTTCGCAGAGTTTCTGCTTCGTGCTGGGATCCTGGATTGCTTCGCGGCCTTTCCCGACCGACGGGCCCGGCGGGCCATTGAGATCTTCTTCTTTTGTCACACGTTGGTGTATCGTTCTTTGTTCCAGTTGAAGCGGCTGGCCCCGATTGAGAGAACGCTGTTTCGCTCGCCCTACATCCTCCGGCAGATGGGATTCAACGCCCTCCAGATTGAAGAGGGATTCTACAACACGCCAGAGGCGGAGCGTCCGTTCAGGGCCCAAACGATTGCCGACTGTTTTGCCAAGGCAGAGGCTGATGATTTTCTGGAGAATCAAAAGGCCGTATTGGCAACCTTGGCGGATTACTGTCCTGGTGAGTTCTTGTCCGGAACCTGGGTGATGGACAGCGTCCACATTCACGTTCCGAACGGTGCGCATACGGATGCCCACGACGTCAAAGTTTGTGTGCTGGGCGTATGGCAAGACAGCGTCGTTTGGCCTTTGTTGTGGGTCTTTGCTCCCGAGTCGGTTAACGAGACCAAAGTAGGTAAGCAAGTGTTTGCCGCTGCCGAAGAGGCGGTGGGAGAAGGCACCATCCGCCATTTGTTGGTCGATCGTGGGTTCGTGGACGGCACCTGGATCAGCAAGCTCTATGAGCGAGGGACGCGAGTCACCATCGGGGTCAAGAAAGACATGTTGGTGATGGAAGAGATGCAGAATCTCAGCCGCTTGTCTGATGCTCAATGGACGCCAGTGAAACCGCCGAAGATCCACGATGACCCGGTCCCGGAACGAGCAGTGATGGGGTTCAGTCACTTGGAAGGGAGTGGGAGAACTGTGACGCACCGCTCTCCGGATGCTTGATTCGCGACATCTATCCCAACAAGGCAACCTACCAGGGGCTGGTCACCACGGCTCCCGAGGCCTCTGCTACGGAGATTCTCACCGACAACGGGCACCGATGGACACTGGAAGAAGTCTACATGACGATGACTCGTCAT
>CAZGSX010000328.1:0-1699 GCA_964528475.1 uncultured Anaerolineales bacterium | reverse complement strand
GCGGCTCTCTACGACGGCCGGTATGCCACGTTCACACAGAGCTACGGGCCGGAGTCTCGGGGCGGCGCCTGTGCGGCTCAGGTGATCATCGCCGATGATCCGGTGGAGTTGAGCTATCCGCACCTCCTGGACCCCTCGATTCTGATCATCATGTCCCAGGGGGCGTACAACAAGTACGTGCCGGGCTTTCGCGAGGACGGTCTGCTCGTCGTCGACGAGGATCTGGTGGAGCTGGATGACGCGGCCGAGTCGCTGCGCGTGATGAGCATTCCGGCCACGCGCATGGCCGAGGAGCTGGGACGTCGTATCGTGGCCAACGTGGTGATGCTCGGTTTCGTGGCCGCGATGGCCGATATCGTCTCGCCCGAGGCCATGAAAAAGGCCGTGCTGGATTCGGTGCCGAAGGGGACGGAGGAGCTGAACGCTCGCGCGTTTGAGACCGGATTCGAGTATGGGCGAGAGAAGGGTCCGGTAGGCGAGGTCGGGCGGACCGACGAGATCCGTTCGTAGCGTATGGGGCGCGAGACCCGATCTGTCGTGTCTGGAGGCGTGTGTCTTCGGCTGATCGCGTGACGGGTGAAGAGAGGGCTATGGCGGATGCGTCACCTCCGGCGGATCAGCAAGCGCCGAGGGACGTTCTTGTCATCGGTGGGGGTATCGCCGGCATTCAGGCGTCGCTTGATCTGGCCGAGATGGGGGTGCACGTGCATCTCGTGGAGAGAAGCCCCACCATCGGCGGTAGGATGGCTCAATTGGACAAGACCTTCCCCACGAACGACTGCTCCACTTGCATCCTCTCACCGAAGATGGTCGAGTGCGACCGGCATCCCAACATCACGATCCATACCCTCTCGGAGGTGCAGGCCGTGGAGGGCGAGGCGGGGGATTTCACCGTCGGCGTGGTGAAGAGAGCGCGTTACGTGGATCAGCAGGCGTGCACGGCCTGCGGCGACTGCGCCACCGTCTGTCCCGTCGTCAAGCGAGATGAGTTCCAGCTGGGCCTCTCCACGCGGCGAGCGATCTACATCCCCTTCGCACAGGCAGTACCACAGGCATATGTCCGAGATCCTGACGACTGCCTGGGTGACGAACCGATGGCCTGTGGGCGCTGCATCGAGGCCTGCAGCAGGGGCTGTATCGACTTCGACATGCGGGACCAGGTGATCGTGCTCTCCGTGGCTGCGATCGTGGTGGCCGTCGGCATGGAGACCTTCGATCCGGCGCCGCTGACCGAGTACGGGTACACGCGCTATGAGAACGTCATCACGGGTCTGGAGTTCGAGCGGCTGATCTGTGCCAGCGGGCCCTCCAACGGGCATCTCATCCGCCTGACCGACCGTAAGGAGCCGAAGGTGATCGGTTTCATCCAGTGCGTTGGCTCCCGCAATCTGAAGTACCAGAGGTTCTGCTCATCGGTCTGCTGTATGCATGCCACCAAGGAAGCTGTCCTCGCCCGCGAGCAGATCCCGGATGTCCGCTCGTACATCTTCTACACGGACCTGCGCGCCTCTGGCAAGGGCTTCCGCGAATACATCGAACGCGCCAAGCGGGAGTACGGTGTCGAGTACATTCGCAGTCGCGTGGCCCAGATCAAGGAGGACGGGGACGGGAGGCTGGTCTTCCACTACGAGGATCCGGCGACATCCCGCCCCCGGGAGATGAGGGTGGATCTGGCTGTGCTGGCCACCAGTCTCCTTCC
>CAZGSX010000327.1:0-1701 GCA_964528475.1 uncultured Anaerolineales bacterium | reverse complement strand
CCAGCGTATCTACGCCTTGATGGAAGGTGGGAATGACCGACGAGACCGAGCCTGTCTTTGACGTCAGCAGCTTCACTCCCGGGTTCCGCGATGAGATCGCGGCCGAGCCGGGCGGTGAGTACATCCGGCGCTGCTTCTCGTGCAGCACCTGCACCGCTGGCTGTCCGGTGGCCGGTGTCACCGACAAGTACAATCCCCGCCGCATCGTTCACATGGCACTGTTGGGCATGCGTGACCAGGTCTTGGCCAGCGATTTCATCTGGCTCTGCTCCGTCTGCTACACCTGCTACGAGCGCTGCCCGCAGGACGTGCGCATCCCGGAGCTGATGAACGCTATCCGCAACATTGCCGTGCGCGAGGGACACATTCCTTGGACCTTCACCAGGCAGCTAGACGAGCTGCGTGCACACGGCCGGCTCTTGGAGATTGCCGACTACGAGAACGAGCGGCGGGCCCGCTACGGGCTTCCTCCCCTTGAAGAGGCGGCCGAGGATGTGCGCGCGATCTTGAACAGAACGAGGCCCGAGAAGTGTCCGGAGGAAGGGCCGTGACCAGACGGTACGCGCTGTATCTGGGCTGTTCCGTTCCGGTGCGCGGGATGAACTACGAGATGTCCGCGCGCCGGGTGGCCGAGCGGCTCGACATAGAGCTGACGGACGTCGATGGCTTCTCCTGCTGCGGTTTTCCGGCCAGGCCCGTGGACTGGGAGGCGGGGCTGCTCATGGCCGCCCGCAACCTGGCCCTGGCCGAGGCGCAGGGCCTGGACATCCTGACCCTCTGCAGCGCCTGCACGGCGACACTCACCGAGGCCAACCACCGACTCCGCCACGACGCCGAGCTGCTTGCCTGGGCTAATGAGGAGCTGGCTGCCGTGGGCCACGTGGATGCGGCAGGCTCGGCGCATGCCTATCAGGGGACGGTGCGCGTGCGTCACTTCGCCCGAGTGCTATACGAGGAAGTAGGGGTCGAAGCCGTGCGTGAGAAGGTCATCGAGAGCACGGATGGCGAGCTGCTCTTGGAGCGTTTCGGGTTTGCACCGCACTACGGCTGCCATTATCTCAAGCCCTCTCACGTCTACGACGAGTTCGATGACCCGGAGAACCCGCAGAGCCTGGATCGACTCATCGAGGCGACCGGGGCGCGCGTGGTGCGCTACGAGGACGAGGGCCAGTGCTGCGGGGGCGGCATCCTGGGCTTCGACGAGGAGACGGCGCTGCTGATGACCGGTCAGAAGCTGGACCACATCACGGAGGCCGGCGCGGACGCGATGGTCCTCATCTGTCCGTTCTGCGCCATCATGTACGAAGCGAACCAGCGCCGCGCGGCGAAGCTCCGTGGGGTCACGTATGAACTACCGGTGCTCTACTACCCCCAGATCCTCGGCCTGGCCATGGGCCTCTCCATGGAGGAGATGGGGCTCAAACTGAACCGGGTGAAACCCCGCAAGCTGGTTGAGTCGTTGCGTGCGAGAGAAACGTGAGGCCCGGGGTGGACGCGATTGGCGCGGCTGCGGGACAGCCACCGGGGTTCACGCTGAGGAGGTGGGACGTTGGCCCCTAACGAACGAGGAAGAGACGACGCTATCCAAATCGGTGTCTTCGTCTGCGACTGCGGGTTGAACATCGCCGGCAGCGTGGATACCGAGGCCGTGCGAGCGTATGCCGAGACGCTGCCCGACGTCACCGTGGCGGTGCGCAATCG
>CAZGSX010000326.1:0-1706 GCA_964528475.1 uncultured Anaerolineales bacterium | reverse complement strand
CGTGCGCCGCCAGCGGCGGCGTGCAGGGGTGGTTCGCCGCGCCCGTCCAGTTCAAGAGTATATGGCTCTTCGGGGATGGTGACAAGCAGGCCGGGTGTCGCCCGCTCTCCAATCGCCAGGAGAGCCAGAATAGAGGTACGCTTCGACCACTCAAGGGTTCCGCACCGCGTGAGAGAGACGGACATTCGTGCTGCAACACCCGCCCCTGCCACCCGGGGGATCTCCGGTGCAGAGGTGGTCGCTGATCTGCTGATCACCTATGGCTAGACAGAGTCCCAGATCTGGTGGTGTCTGGAGCTTGAGGAGGTCCACATACGGAATGTGGGACTGTGGCCTATCCGGCAGATGGAGATGGGGGCGATCACCACCTGCTGTTGACAGGAGTACCCCCGATGGTATAATGGCTGCAACCTGATGATCGCGGCTCCGGAGCAGCATCCCCACATCCGGCACCTCTCCCCGGCCCCACGTCAGGAAGCTGGCTCAGCATCAAGGGAGCCCTTCCCGTTGTACCGCTGATCCGTGTCCGACTCCTTCGAGGACCGGCCGGCGAAAGCGCATACGCCGATTTAGGGCAACTACAGGTAGCTCGCCTGCAGGGTCGGACTTCCTGTGGAAGGCCACGGCGATTCCCCCATTCTTGCCGGAAGTGTGACTTCCTCCATCGGGTACTGGACCACGTCGCACAACAGATCCGGACAGCACGATGGAGTAAGGACATGACCCGATCAGCCTGGCGCACCGCCAGCAGATGAACTCGCAGTGGCTCACTACCGGGTCGACAGGTCGCGAGCAGAGGCTGGAGGTCAGGGAGCTGATGATACACCAACAGAAAGCCTTCGGTGTGTCAGCGTAGGAGAGAAGCACACAGTCACCGGCCGTGGGGATGGGATGCGGATCTTGAGTCTGCCTCTCAGCAAACTCCTAACTCAGCTCTTTCGAGCGTGAGGATAGGACCTGGAGAAAAGGAGGGCGTGGGATGAGAAGCTTCGCCAACGGATGGAACGGGCCTTTGCACGTCGTGTGGCGGTCGCTGCTGATGGCGGTTATGGTGTTGACGCTGGTCACGACCGCGGTGCCGGCGGGGGCGGACCCGCCAGTGCCAGAGCATGGCCGGGAACCGCAGGTCGCTCCGCTGAGCCCTGAGTTCCTGGCCTATCTCGAGGAGCCACCTGCGATCTCTTATGGATACGTGCCACCCCCCTTCGATCTGAGCCATTTGGATCAACTGGCGGTAGAAGGGGTAGAGGCCCGAACGTTCGACAGCAGATTCGACTGGAGAGACCAGGGGAAGGTCACCTCGGTCAAGAGCCAGAGCCCTTGTGGTATGTGTTGGGCCTTTGGAACCACGTCGGTGCTCGAATCGGCGGTCCTCATAAATGAGAGCACAACGCCCGAGCCCAATTTCTCCGAGCAGAGCCTGGGCCTGTGCGTCGACCGCTCGCGGGTCAAGTTCTACGATCAGCCGGACAAACCTTGTGAGGCCGGTGGGAACGTGTTCAACGCCAGCGAGGTCTTCATCAAGAAAGGCGCCGTCTCGGAGGCGTGCAACCCCTATGATGGGGCAGCCCTGCAGTGCGGTGAGGGATGCGTATGCGACACCTGTCCTGCTGTCAAGATGGTCGACGGGGTTCGGGTGGTGACGGACGACGGATCGCGGATCGACACGATCAAGAACGCCGTGTACGAGCACGGGCCAGTCACCG
>CAZGSX010000325.1:0-1720 GCA_964528475.1 uncultured Anaerolineales bacterium | reverse complement strand
GTCGGGCTAGTCTCATCGTTCGATCAGAGAGTGGAAGAGCGCCGACGGGAAGCGGGAGCCAGTCGACAGTGATACCCTCGACCGCCGCTGCTGGGCCTCATCGCCTGCTACCGAATCGACGCGCTGATCTTGCTGAAGCGGAACCGGAGGTTCGGATCAGACAAGCCTGGACTTGGTTGGGGCTCCGGATTCATGAACGCGTTGGGGGCCGCCTGCCTGTGGAGGCTCCTGTCGAAACTCCCACGGAATGGCTCAGATCTAAGCGAGTCCGCCTCGGGACTGCGCGTCCCACACAGCGCCTGGACGTGGACTCGGTCGACAGCCGAGATCTCCAGCTATGTTACCGTGGTTGTTCTGGTAGCTTTGGGTTTCCGGTTCCTGAGCCAGAACAGGGACGAGACAAGACCGGTGGCGCCGCTACAGCGACCGTGGCGGGAGTCGTAGCGGGTCTTCCCTCTCTGCTTGCAATTGGTCCAGTCCAAAGAGATGATCGGGGAGGAGCGGTATGTCACAGGTTAACCTCAAGACCGCCGGGCGGTTGGCAGGACTGCTATTGATGGTGGTCGCAGCGCTGGGGCCGTGGTTTGTCGATACGCACCCGGCAACGGAGGATACGTGTTCGCCGCCTCTCGTGTGGGTGGGCGACGGCTACTGCGCATGCCTTGAGTCTCTGGCAGCGGCGCTCGGCCGGGCGGCCAACCTGGGCGAGAGCGCGCCGTTGCTGTTGGTCCTGTGCCTCCCGGCGGTGCTGCCCTTTGTCAGCACGCTGTTTCTCCTGTTTGGCGGAGAGCGCCGGGGCGTGTGGGCGAGCCACCTGGCGGCATGGGGGTTGGCCGGCGCTTACGCGCTCATCTGGTTCGCCGGGATGTGGTATCTCTACCGGGTGATCTTGCTATGGGGCGCCGGACTGTGCGTCATCGTCTCGGCCGCGACATTGGCGGGGGAAGTAGTGACAGCCAGGGGGAATAGCCGCGAGGCGGTAGGAGTGTTTAGGGCTCCTTGATGAAGCAAACAGAGACAATCTCTCGTAATCGCACCTCCGGGCTCCGAGTTGGGAAACCCGCCCGACCTATTTAGCTTCTGTTGCGAAACCGCAGATTCTGGAGCGTAGTTGATGGCAAACCGAATGAAGAGGTGACCAACGACTACGCTGCTCGATCGACATGAAAGTGATCCAGGGTGCTAGGCAATTATCGAACACCTGGCTATTGAAATGGAGCCAGAGCTGGCCTAGATTGATAGCATTCTCGAGGACGACGGGCTTTTCCAACTGATCAGAGACGACCCGGCTAGACGGCGTCCGCATACCCTAGAGACAGGGCGTCATTCGACTCCCATTGAGATTGGCTTGCGGATGCTGCCGTGAAGCGTTTGTATCGGTTCACCTATCGTGAGACCGGGTGGGACGTGGGAGACAGCTCAGTCTTGCGTTGGTTCTGCCGAGTGTACTTCAACGCCGTGCCCGACCATACGACGCTCAATCGCTTTGCACGGGACATCAGACCCGAGACACTGCAGACCTTTAACGAGCGTGGCACAGCGATTGCGGTGGGCCTGAAGGTCACCCACGGGCGTCAGCTGCGTACGGATGACACAGTGGTGGAGACTCAGATTGCCTATCCAAGCGACAGCAAGTTGCTGGCGGAACGATGTCAGACAAGAAACCACGCGGTAGCTGGGGGCAGGCTGCCTTAGCCGGGCTCCCTCATCTAGTCTTCCC
>CAZGSX010000324.1:0-1726 GCA_964528475.1 uncultured Anaerolineales bacterium | reverse complement strand
GCTTGGTGCGCCAAGCGAAGCTTGGCGCTTCTTGAAGGGTGAAAGTCCCATCTGGGGAAGGGTCTAGCCAATCCACCCATATCGAGTGTTGCAGCTGCTAAGGAGGAAGTGACCGAACGAGGCAGCTGAAGCGTACACAGAGAATCACGTAGCCCGCAAGGGAGACCGCACTCCCCCAAGTCTTGATACAGCCCCGATAGTGTGTTAGGGGGCGAGAGCCTCAAATGCAGACGGCGATGGTGTCAAGTTGCCAGAAGCCAACACAGAGAACGCGAATAGGCGAGCGTTCCGAGGGTCTGCCGGGGTCCACAAAGAGCGTGGGATGCGTGAAGAGAGGCGCCAGGAACTTGGGAGACCCTGGTGGTCCCTGAAAGAGCTAACGGGCAGGTAAGACGGGCGTAAGAGAAGCGGTAATTGAGACACGTAAGGGGAAACCCGGACACCGAATTATCCCGTACTCTAAGCGGAGACGAGCCCGGAAGTGAAACAGGAAGGCTATCCCGCCTGAGAAGGAGAAGGGATGCCGAAGGCGACCAGGGAGTCAGATCAGCCCACAGTACTCAGAGACGGTAGGGCCGTTCACGAGGGGAAGGGGCTGACAGGCATACGCAGCTTGCAAAGGAAACATTGTCCGGACACGGAGGGCTGGAAGAAACAATGCGAACCTCACTGCAAGGGATAGCGAAGAGAGCTGAAGAGCAGAAGAAGCACCGGTTTCAGGACCTTTACCGGCTGCTCAACGAGGAGTTTCTGAAGGATTGCTGGCGCGACATTCGCAAAGACGCAGCGAGCGGAGTTGACGAGGTGAGCGCAGAGCAATACGAGGAGAGCCTTGAAGAGAACGTGCAGGATTTAGTCGAAAGACTGAAGAGGAAGAGTTACCGGGCAAGGCTCGTCAAGCGAGCATACATTCCCAAGGGAGATGGTAAGAAGCGACCGTTGGGAATACCGGTCATAGAAGATAAGCTGCTGCAGCTGGGAGTGAAGCGGATACTGGAAGCCATCTACGAGCAGGATTTCCTGTCGTGTAGCTATGGGTACCGGCCGGGTGTTGGGGCTTTGGACGCAGTGAAGGAGCTGACGGACAGGCAACAGTTCGGGCGATACAGCTTCATAGTAGAAGCGGACATCAAGAGCTACTTCGACAACGTGGACCACGACTGGATGACGCGGATGCTGGAAGAGCGAGTTGATGATGGCCCATTTGTGCGGCTTATTGGGAAATGGCTGAAGGCGGGGGTGTTGGAGACGGATGGGAAGGTGATACATCCAGTGACGGGAACGCCACAGGGTGGCGTGGTGTCACCAATCTTGGCCAACATCTACCTGCACTATGCGCTGGATCTGTGGTTTGAGAGAGTAGTGAAGAAGCACTGTAGAGGAAAGGCGTATCTGGTGAGGTATGCGGACGACTACGTATGTGCGTTCGAGTACCGAGGAGATGCCGAGAGATTCTACAGGGCGATGGTGAAGCGGTTGAAGAGATTTGGACTAGAGCTGTCAGCGGAGAAGACGCGGATCCTGACGTTTGAGCGGAAGCCGCGGACAGGAAGGAATAGGTTCAAGTTTCTAGGCTTTGAGTTCTACTGGGGGACGGATCGAGGGGGGAAACCCCGGATCAAACGACGGACCTCACGGAAGAACCTGAGACGATCGATCAAACGCTTCACAGCGTGGTGTAAGGAGAACCTCCATCTGGGATTACGGGAGCTGTTCAGGCGGCTGA
>CAZGSX010000323.1:0-1742 GCA_964528475.1 uncultured Anaerolineales bacterium | reverse complement strand
AATCCTGCCGCCGCCAAGCCGATAGCGTCGGTGAGAAGCTGAGAGCCGTAGGCTGCGCCCTGGCGCAGCTCAGCGACTGGAATGCCGAGCCGCTCCAGTTCACGCGTGACGAAGTGGAGACGCTTGCGAAGATGGAACACAAGCGCTGGATGGAGGAGAAACGCCGCGACGGCTGGACCCGCGGCCCGCGGGACAACGAGCAGAAAACCAACCCGTATCTGGTCCCCTGGGAGAGGCTTCCCGAAGAAACCAAGGACGTCAATCGGCAGATGGTCCGGGTCCTGCCCGCGTCCTTGGCCAAGGTAGGGCTGCAGGTGTACCGGGCCGAGTAGACGTTAGATGGCTACCGAGTAGCAGATCCATCAAACCGGCGACGACCATCCTTCGATGCACGCTAGGGTGCGCTCTAGGCCGTCGTGTAGGAAACGCACACCCTTACGTCACTTGTTCGGACGACACCCATCGGCCCTCTGAGGTCATCCCCAAAGGGGATGGATGTTCCCCTCAATTCTACCCACAACCATGGCTTCAAGCACTGGTTCGGCATCTCTTCCTTCCCATCGGTGGCGCATAGCCACGATCACGGTGAGACTTGCCGCGCTGGGTAGGCGCTACGGATTTCGTCAGGCGGTCGAAGGCCGAGGCAGCGTCCTACGTCAACTGCTCCTTCCTACCCTGGGTGGCCTGATGCCTCGGTAGAGGAGGATTCGTTTGGCAGCTTCCGGGACTCTGCTGCTGACGGCTTGGTAAGCCAACGGAGTTGGCTGCCGGCAAGCGCTGATCGTGGTAGAATGCCTGCATAGTGCAAGTAAGGAATTACGCTGTCAAGCGACAACTAGAAATGGACAACCATGTTGCCTCACGAAAGAATCTTACCCTAGCTGCTCATTGCCAGCAAGAAGAAGGCGATAGTTGACCTCACGTAATGATGACCGGGGGTCAATCCCAAGAACAGAGAAATACGAGAAACAACAACACCAACTGGCTTCGTCAGGCAGAGTAGACCGCAGCCTCGAAGTCAGTTCTTGGACTCCTCATTCCGTTCCACTGTCACCTTCCGGTTCTAGCTGACGAGTAGCCTGCTCGACTCGCCAGGCTTTCACGCGCCTTTGTAGTGTTCGTAGCTGGCCGTCTTGAAACTGACCCGGATACTTCACTTGCAGCCACGCCAGGAGCTTCGTGGCGTAGGTGTCGGGTGCGCGCTCTAGTTGCTGTTCGATCTGGTTCCAGACCGCTTCAAAGGGGTCCTTGCGCGTGCGCCACCATCGCTTTCCCTGGACCTGTTTCCGTTTGCGCTTGGTCCGCCGGTACATGCGCTCTGACCGATCAGGGGCTGCATTGGCCGACGAGGCGATTGTCTCAGAGGCTTCGTGCTTGTCAAGCTGTAAGACTTCGTTATCGCCCGAGAGTGCGTCGGTCGGCCCTTCTGCTTCCATGAAAGCACGATGTGGGCATCTCTGTCCTGGGTGTGTGCTCTGGTTCGTTTCATCCGAGGAGACGGGGGCGGCAGCCGCCCTGCGTCCAACATAGGCATATCGCCAGAGCTGATCCTGCAAACGTTCGATTGTCGCCAGCAGTTTGATGGGATCCAAGCGTCTGAACTGTTTCTCTAACGCCTGGCGCGAAGCAGCTGAGATGGTCTTGTCTGCCACGACGCGCTGATACGGTGTTTGGGCGGTATCGTACTTCTTGATCACCCGACTCCCTTCGCGCTTCTTGGAAAGCAGTTTCAAGGAGGGCTG
>CAZGSX010000322.1:0-1745 GCA_964528475.1 uncultured Anaerolineales bacterium | reverse complement strand
GTTCTAACTCGCTCTACCTGTCAGGATAGAGAGCGTCAGGCGGCATCCTTTAGCAACAGTCCCCTATTCTATCCCGCCCATCCCCACCCCCGCAAGCGGTGTGCCACAGTCCGGGCAGCCTCCCCCCGGTTGGACGTGATTCTCCAGAATCCGCCCGCCGGAGCGGCGGATCAGCGTTTTCCCGCACGCGTGACAGATGGTATTGGTCTCGCCCGGTACGTTGCCCACGTAGACGTAGCGCAGTCCTGCCTCCAGGCCGATGTCCCGCGCTCGATTCAACGTCTCAACGGGCGTCGGGGCCACATCGGTCATCTGGTACGCGGGCCAGAAACGGCTGATATGCCACGGTGTCTCTAGACCTAGTTCGTTGGCCACGAAATGCGCCGCGTCTCTGAGTTCCTCGTCATCGTCGTTGATGCCGGGGATGACGAGCGTGGTCACCTCCAGCCAGATGCCCAGCCGCTTCATCGTTTTCATCGCATCCAACACCGGCTGCAACCGCGCCCCCACATACTTGCGATAAGTCACGTCTCGAAATCCTTTCAGATCCACATTTGCCGCATCCAAGGTAGGCTGGAAGGTCTCCAGCATTTCCTCGGTCATGTAGCCGTTCGTGACGTAGATATTGGCTAGGCCGGCCACGTGGGCCAGGCGCGCCGTATCATAGGCGTACTCGAAGAAGATGGTCGGCTCGGTGTAGGTATAGGCGATGCTACGGCAGTCAGCTTGTTGGGCCGCAGCAACGATCTGCTCGGGGCTCGTCTCTTCGCCCATGATGAGATGTCGCTCGCGTACCATCTGGGAGATATCCCAGTTCTGACACCAACGGCAGCGGAAGTTGCAGCCCACCGTGGCGATCGAGTAGGCAGTGGTGCCGGGATAGAAGTGGAATAGTGGTTTCTTCTCCACCGGGTCCACGTGCTGGGCAATAGTCCGCCCGTAGACCAGGGTGTAGAGGGTGCCATCTCGGTTCTCACGCACCCGACAGATGCCCTTCTTGCCATCGGCGATGACACAGCGATGAGCGCACAGCTTGCACCGCACCCTCCGCTCAGGGAGTTTCTCGTACAGCATAGCCTCTCTAGGACTGTCCTCTCTCATCTTGCTGACCTGACCTTCGACCTCCGCCGCACGCTGTGAGCCTTCTCAGATACACCGGGTGGCCTCCGTATCCCGCTTCGACGACTGGTTCCTCCACCGCCAGCCGAGGGACCGCGACCCAATCTGCCCCGCCCGCGCCAGGAACTCATCGACGGCATCCTCTCCCGCAGGATAGGACGCACATCCCCTTGAGAGTAGGGCGGCGTGGCAGCGATACTCACAGATTGGCAGCGGGGCGGGCTTGTTTCTCTACCCCCTCCTTCGCCGAGTTCACGGTAATCACCCGTCCCACACCGTTCTTGATGTAGTCCTCGCCGAACGCCGATGCGAACATATTGATCGCCTGCTGGCCCGTGCAGTGGCAGGGCGCTACCCGCCGAACAGCCAGGTCCCGGAAATCGGAGATGATGCGGTTGACGCGTCTCTTGCTCGCGCTTCCCAGATGAAACCCTCCCATCACCAGGGCCACTTCGCCCTTGGCGATCGCCTTGGCAGCGCGCACCATCTCCACCACGCCCGGATGCGCGCAACCAGTGACGACGACCAGCCCCTCCGACGTCTCCACGGCAAGCCCCTGCTCGACGATTCCTCGGCCCACCTCGCCGGTGGTGTGGATGCGAGGCCGAATCTCCATCGGGCCGCCT
>CAZGSX010000321.1:0-1750 GCA_964528475.1 uncultured Anaerolineales bacterium | reverse complement strand
GAACGAATTCTCCGACAATGTGCCCTCTCGGATTCTGTGCAGCCACCATTCGCACGCCGGGCCGCGTTCCTCGTTGAACTCTACCCGGAGTCTCTGAATGTAACCTGGGCCCCCAGGGAGCAGCAAGTACTGTAGAAACGAGAGCGCCATTCGTGCCATGGCGAAGGGCAGCGCGCGGCGCTCACGGTCGGAAAGCGGCGTCGCGCAACCCGAATCGTAGGCTTCGACCAGGGCGCGCACCGCGGTCAGACGAGCTCCCGTTTGCAGGAGATAGGCCAGCGGCAGGCCCAGGTCATCGACGCGCGGGCGCACGCCAGCGAAGTCGAAATCGAGTACCGCCACCAGGTCCGTGTCCCGGAAGAGCACATTGTTGTCCTTGAAGTCTCCGTGGACAAGCTGGGTCCGGAGATCGACAACCGGAAGCATGCCTGCCAGGGCCTCTGCGATCTCTCCGTACCGTTCTTCCTGAGGCGTCGGACCCCATGCCCGAACCACGCTCGTTGCGTCGCGCGTAGCGGTAAGGGCGAGCTCTTGAGGGAGGTGATTCGCGATGGGGGGCGGGACCTCCACGTCCAGATCAGCCATGAGGGTGTGAAGTCGCCCGAGCGTGCGCATGCCAACGTGCAGCCGGTCCCACGAGTCCATAGGCCCGCCGACGACATACTGCTCCACCTCCAGGACGCAGTCATCAAAGGCGGACCAGAGCGATCCATCGAGCGCGGGTCGCAGATCGGGGATCGGGACGCCTCTCCCCTTCAGCGTCCGGCGAATCCGCTGGAGCTCTTGGAGTCGCTCTACGCTCACCCACGGCCCGTATACGCGCACAACGTGGCCGTCAACCAGCACGTTCAGGGTGAAGCTTCCGCCCAGGTCTCTCGGGTCGCTCACTCGTAAGCCGTATCGGTCCGCAATGAACGCCAGGAGATCCGAAGACAAGACCGGATCGGGGGCGGCCAGCTTGACCGGGTCACAGTGGTAGACGTACATCAGCGATCAGGTGCAGCGGGGGCTAGCCGCGCCCCAGCAGGTGCTCTCGGTGATTCCAGTGTCACTCGATCTCTACTTCCAGGATTCCTTCCTGTTCCGAGAGAGACACGACCACATCACCGTCTACGAAAGAACTAGAGCCGTTGTTCTTGTCACTGACCAGACTACTTGCCAGCACTCGCAATCTTCTCGCCTTGGACACTTCCTTGACTGCTCCTATGACGCGAGGGAAGTTGTCTTCCGTGAAGTGATAGACGAATAGGAGGAAGTCCAGGTTTTCTGTGGGTATCTTGTTAATGTGCGGAAAATCGTAGCAAATCACGACCTTGAAACGTTTGCCCAAGAGCTCAAAGACTCTCTGCTCAGTACCCGGCTGAATACCCGCATTCAGTTCAGTTTGGTCCGGAAATAGCTTACAGTAGCGCTCCTCCGTGGGCAAGAGCTTACAGCAGTTGTGCAATTTACCATCGAACTCGACCAGGGTGTTTATCAGGAGATACTTGCCACCCGGTATGCTGAGGCGAGCTTCTGCCTGCGCACTCCTACGGGCCCATTTGCGGACATCGGCGTCCAAGTAGAGCACAAGTGACCCGGTTAGAACATATTCGGGAAGAATTAGGAGCTGGCCCTTGCTCTTATCAACCAGCCTTTGGACAGCCTTCAAGTTGTGCTCAATATCGCCTCTCACGATTCTAGGTTGTAGAAGCGATGCTCGCATCGTGGTTCTCCCATTCATGTGGCGACGCGGTTAACGAATAACATT
>CAZGSX010000320.1:0-1761 GCA_964528475.1 uncultured Anaerolineales bacterium | reverse complement strand
ACATCAGCGTGCGCGCGGATAGAATAGGGCGCCATTGACTGACGACCCACGCCCCCATGAACGGCATCGCCGTCATCAGCCCCAGGAAGCCGGCCCCGCTACCCTCGCGCCGGAGCGCCCACCAGCCTACCAGGGCCAGCCCTCCAAGAAGGAGACTGACCGCCAGGGACATTGCCACGGGCCAGGAGGGACAATCGCACAGATACACGCCCACCACGCTTATCACCCTCTCGAACGTGGCTGCAGGCAGCCAGAACCGCCCGTACACTTCCACGGCCTGGGAGATGAAGGAGGGCAGCCACGGAAGCCACAGGAGCAGCACCGCCCCCTGAACCGCAGCCCACTTGCGCAGCCATCGTCCGGCCCCGCGAACGAGCCCGGAGTCGTGCCGCCCTGCTCGTCGCATCACCCAGGTCCGCCCCACCACCACGTTCAGGGCGATGGGGAGAAAGACGGACATATTGTGCGTCCACAGCATGCCGGCAGTGGCGACAACGTACACAGCCCAGGGGAAACCGCTTCGCCACCGAGAATCGCCCGGTGAGCCAACCGTCTGGCCGCGGGGGCCGTCCC
Source organism: uncultured Anaerolineales bacterium (assembly GCA_964528475.1). GTDB lineage: Bacteria > Chloroflexota > Anaerolineae > B4-G1 > B4-G1 > SKLM01. The sequence continues at coordinate 1,188 of CAZGSX010000320.1, read as the reverse complement.
CGCCCGGATGTGCCTGCCACCCGCGCCGCCGCTGAACCCTCCCGAAGGCATGCAGCGCCAGGCAGGCAAAGAGCGTGAGCAGCGTGTACATCCGGGTCTCCTGGGCAAAGCGGACGTGAAACGGCGAGAGGGCCACGATCATCGCTGCCAGCAGTCCAACCCGCGCATCGACCAGGGTCCGCCCGAGGAGGTAGAGCGCGGGAATCGTCAGCGTCCCGAACACGGCGGAGAGCGCCCGGGCGGCTCCCTCGCTCGTGCCCACCACCGCCGTCCATCCTTTGAGCAGCAGGTAATACAGCGGCGGGTGGTGATCGACCTCCCCCACCCAATCCACCATCTCCACCACGGAATGCCGGGCGAGCCAGATGCTGAAGGCCTCATCGATCCACAGCCCCTCGCTGCCGATCCGATACAATCGCAGCCCCAGCCCCAGAGCTGTGATCAGCAAGAGAAGCACGAGCGTTGGCGCTGATCGGCCGTCCAGGGGCGGCACGGCTCGTGGCTGCTCAGAGCACTCCGCCGTCCGATCCGAGGTCCCGCGCAGGGGGGCGTCGTCAGCTACAGTCCGCTCGCCACCGCTCGAACGGTGATCCACTTATTCGCCTCGTTCACTTCCCCGAAATCAGCCCACAGCTTGCCGGGCACTCTCTCCAGGGGCCACGCCCCGTCAGGCCGCCGCTTCTCCCGCAACCGCCTTCGGGCATCGCGTACGCGCGCGTCACCTCCGTATCCCGCCGCAGTGAGCACCTCAACCCACTGCAGCAGATCCGCTCTCTCAGTCAGAGGGAAGGTCAATTGAGACCATCCGCGACCACCCCTTCCCCGATCCCCTGGCGGTTCCAGCAGCGATTCCGCGGCGATGCCGATCACGGTGCACCCCTCGCCCTCTCGCCGGTCTGCAGCGAGCGTGGTCGCCGCCCACAGCACCTTGACCCATGCGGAGCGCGTGACGTCGTCCACGGACCGCCCCCTCCCCCGCGCCAGGGCCTCCACCTCCCGCATCAGCCAGGTCCACGCCTCCCTCACCGGCGCTGCGTCACCATAGCCCAGCGTCTGCAAGGCCCACAGCAGGCTCCCGTTGAGGCCCAGGGACGCCCTGTCCGTGTCCTTGCGGGCCCGAAACGCGCCGACCACGTCCTGCCCCCTTCCAACGAGATGGTCCACGGCTCGGTCCAGGACGTCGCAGCG
>CAZGSX010000319.1:0-1768 GCA_964528475.1 uncultured Anaerolineales bacterium | reverse complement strand
GGGCCAAGGTGTCGTCCTGCCCCGTGGCTGCGACGCCGAGAACGTGGTCGCAGTTAGCAGGGAATATCTCGGGCCAGGAGATTCCCGGAAGGTTTCCAGCCGCACTAATCAAGATCGCACCGTCTTGGTAAGCGTCGTTAACCGCCTGCTGCAGATAGAACGGACAAGACTGGGGCGATGTGCCCCCCACACTCATATTGATGACTCGCGCGCCGCTGTCGGCGGCGTAGCGGATGGCATCTGCGATTCCGGCGACGGTACCCTCGCCATCAGCGCCAAGGACCTGCAAAGGCAAAATCATCGCATTCCACCCCATGCCAGCGATGCCCACGCTGTTGTCGGTAGCCGCTGCCGCGATCCCGGCCACGTGCGTGCCGTGACCGTGCCCGTCATCGACACTCGCTCCACTGTCGACGAAACTCCTGGCGAGGTCGATGAGAAGCTTCTCCTCGAGATCGGGGTGGTCGAGATCCACGCCCGTGTCCAGCACAGCAATGACAATGTCGTCGCCGGTGGAAAGGGCCCACGCGCCCGGCGCGTTGACCCTCTCCAGACCCCACTGATGGCCATAGAGCGTGTCGCTGGCATAGCGAACGGACGGCGAGGCAGGAGAATAGCGGCTCAGGAACAGAGGCAGGTAGACGCGGAAGGCCGTCACATCCGTGCGGAGGTCTGTCACCAGGACAGCGCGCGCGCCGGCATCCCCCAGCGGAACATCCCACTGAGAAGCGGGCCGTCCCCCCGCAGCACGGGGCGCAGCGTGACTGATCCCTGTCAGCAAGGCGATGAGCAGCAGACTGATCGTAAGGTATCTCTTTGAAGCAGACATCACGTGACCTTATCGCGCCAACCTGGGAGAAGAGACAGAGGCATCAGTCAAGTCAGCCTTCCGGGTGGCCATTACGGTGCGCCTGATCACGACGGGCGTCGTGATCAGGCGCACGCTGGAGAGGAGAGACTGGGCTACGGAATGCAGAGGGTGCGGCCATACTGGATGTAGTTCAGGTTGGTCAGGTTGTTGCACTGGGCGATGCGCCACATGCTGACTCCGTAGCGGAGCGAGATGCGGAACAGATTCTCGCCAGCTGCTATGCGGTGATAGTAGCGGCAGGTGCAACCATACGGGTAATAGGGGTGCCAGCAGGCCCCACAGGGAATCGCTAGAACCTGCCACGCGTAGATGCGATTCGGATTCACAATCCCATTGTGGGAAGCGATGGCCATGGGCGAGACACCGTAGAGACGGCCGATGGAGAAGAGCGTCTCGCCTGGCTTGACGGTGTGATAGGTGGCGGTGCAGCATTGCTCCTGCCTGGCATAAGCTGCCGAGGAGGCCAGCATTGTCAGGAGCAGGGCGAAGGTTACAGCGACAAGCACTCTGCGCATAGGATCCTCCTATTCCTACACTCAAACTGCAACCGATACCGGCCCTATCTGCTATTATACACCATCTCAGCAGCGATTACAAGAGCTGGTGGTGTACGGGCCGATGGATCGTTACCAGGTGCTTGGGCGCATCTTCCGAGGAGCCGGGGGTCCTGGCTCGGGGGTCAAGGACTCGAGCTGGCTTTGCGACGTCAGGAATTGTGGCCGTGATCTCTGAGAAGGACTGGCGATGGTGGTGGGGGATTGGTGCCGGAGGGCAGTCTTAGTTGGTGAAGGTGGAGCTCAGAAGGTAGGATGCCAGGTGCCAGAGATGCGTCATGCACGCATTACTGTGCGGCACCGGCAACGCTTGAGAGACGATGTTTGCGCGCACGATGCGAAT
>CAZGSX010000318.1:0-1774 GCA_964528475.1 uncultured Anaerolineales bacterium | reverse complement strand
CTAATAGCTAACAGCTAACAGCTAACAGCTAAAAGCTAATAGCTAACAGCTAACGATAAAGATTGTAAACGGAGTTGAGCGCAGTGAAATTCCGGTTACAATCGTGTTGAACTGAGCCGCGTTCTGCAGGCTATGGGGATTCAATGGCCCGGTGCCTGCTGACCGATGTTAACGTAATGGGTTGATCTTTGACAATTGAATAGCGGTTTGAATCGAGCAGAAGAAAGTTTGTGCGTGCAGAGGGGGAGTTTGGCCCTCCTGGAGTCTGGCAATGCGCATAGCCGGCCATTACCGATGAGCGGGGACAGTGAAAAGTGATTTGATTTACATTTGTAAACAGTTATTTTCATGGAGGCAAAGCCAGCGTTGATAGGTTGAGAACTTGTTTACGGATCATCCTGCCTTTACCGCAGTAGGGGCAGATCCTGGGGTCCACTCCGGTGATGCTTTCGAGCAACTCCTCCCAGGGCATCCTGTGCTTTTCTTGATCCTGCTCTGGGTAGCGGACCCCGAAAAGGGCCATGCACTGAGTCAATTTGGTTTTTCGATTCCGTGTGCTGAAGATCCCATAATGCCTGATTTTAACGAACCCATCAGGCAGGATGTGTAGGAGAAATCGGCGAATGAACTCGGCTGCATCCAGGGTCATGAGTTTGATCTGATTGTTGTCGTTGCGATCTCGATACTTGAAGGTCACCTGATCGCCTTCGATTTTAACCAGACGGTCATTTGAGATGGCCACCCGATGAGTATATCGGCCCAGATACTCCATGAGGGTTTCAGCATTGCGGAAAGAGGGTTTGCAGTAGACGTTCCATTCCTGCCCGTAGAGGGTGGTCAAGAGCGCTTTGAGTTCATGGTCCTCTTTGAAGTGAGCAATCTGGCCGGGGAAAGCGATCTGGCCCTTATCGTACGCATTCTTGAGATAGGCGAGGAATTTTCCCCGGAACAGGCGAGAGAGGACCTTCGCAGGCAGGAAGAAATCTTCCTTGCACGGAATCCATCGCTTGCCATCCGGGGATAAGCCTCCTGCAGTGACGATGCAGTGCAGATGAGGGTGGTCCATCAGGGTCTGGGACCAGGTATGGAGCAGAGAGATAAAGCCGATGTCGGCTCCCAGATGCTTGGGATCCCGGGTCAGTTCCTTGAGTGTCTCCGAGGAGGCACGAAAAAGGATCTGATAGAGCAGCTTCTGGTTTCTTAGCACCAGGGGTCTCAAGGGCTCGGGCAGTGTGAAGACCACATGAAAATACTTGACCGGGACTAAATCCCTCTTTCTGGCCTCAAGCCATCTCTCTTTGTCCAGGCACTGGCACTTGGGGCAGTGGCGATTGCGACAGGAGTTATAGGAGATCTTCAGAGATCCGCAATGGTCGCACTCATCCACATGGCCGCCCAGCACCGCTGTGCGACAGACCTCGATGGCCCGCATGGCCCGCAGATGTCTCAAGGGCATCTCATGGGTTTGGCGATAGCTCGTCCCGTGAGCCCTGAAAACATCAGCTACTTCAGGAAAGCCTCGCATCGGAAGCCTCTCGTGCTATGGGGGTGGGAGGCTTCTGATTGCCGGGCAAAAGATCGATGGGGCTTTTTACCTTTGCAAGATCCTTTCCGGTGATGTGAAGGTACACGGATGTCGTTTTTGCTGTCGTATGGCCTAAAAGACGCTGGATGTGAAACAGATCGGTGCCGGATTCGAGCAGATGAGTGGCAAAGCTGTGGCGAAGGGTGTGCACCGAAGCCTTTTTCTTGATACCGGCCCTATGAAGGGCTG
>CAZGSX010000317.1:0-1785 GCA_964528475.1 uncultured Anaerolineales bacterium | reverse complement strand
TTTCTGGTCAATACTGTGATTTTTTGCAAGAACAGGGTCAGAGCTGACATAAGCCGGGATATAATCAAAAGTTGTGGATTGAAAAGATGAAAAAAGTGGCGTATCCTTGGAGGTAATGGGAAAAAATACCGCGGCCAAAGGAGCCGCAAAGGATACGCCATGTATAAGATTACCACAGAAGACAGGAATGGACAAACACCTGAAATCCAACAACCGCTGGATGAACTTGCCCGGCAGGGAGCTCGCAAAATGATCGCGGAGGCGTTGGAACTGGAAGTGGAAAAATACATTCAGGAAATGCGTGATCTTCGTGATGAAGATGGACATGCGATGGTTGTTCGAAATGGTAAATCTCATCATGAACGAACGGTGAATTTGGGGGCAGGACCGGTGTCGTTTCAAACGCCGAGAGTGAATGATCGGCGGCCTGATCATCGTTTTACCAGTAAGATCCTGCCGCCCTACATGCGGCGCTCCCCTCGCCTGGAAGAGGCGCTGCCGGTTCTCTATTTGCGGGGACTGTCCACAGGAGACTTCACGGAGGCTTTGAAAGCCCTCCTGGGGCCTGAAGCAGCGGGATTCTCGGCCTCAACGATCACACGTTTACTCAAGCGCTGGCAAGAGGACTATGAAGTCTGGAGGAAGCGTTCCCTGAAGGGGAGAAAATACGTCTACGTCTGGGCTGATGGTGTGTACTTCAACATCCGTCTGGAAGAAGATGAGCTGGCGTGTTTGGTCCTGGTAGGAGTGCTTCCAGACGGCCGCAAAGAGGTAATTGCCCTCGAAGACGGCTACCGAGAGTCCAAGTTGTCCTGGGCGAGCGTGTTGAGAGATCTCAAGAAACGGGGCATGTCCGCTCCCATGCTCGCTGTGGGCGATGGGAATCTGGGTTTTTGGGCTGCCCTCCGGGACGTATATCCGGAAACCCAAAAACAGCGCTGCTGGAAACACAAACTGGCCAATGTACTGGACAAGCTCCCCAAGCGGCTGCAGACCCAGGCGAAAGAGCTGCTGCGGGAGATCATGTACGCTCCTGACCGTGAGGGTGCAGAGGAAAAGATCACTGAATTTACGGAAGAGTATGGAGAACAGAATCCAAAAGCAGTGGAGACTCTAACGAAGGACCAGGACCACTTGCTAACGTTTCTTGACTTTCCGAAGGAACATTGGGTTCACTTGCGAACTACTAACCCCATCGAATCGGCCTTCTCAACGGTCAAGGCGCGAACCAGGGTGACCAAAGGGGCTGGATCACGAAAGGCAGGTTTGGCTATGGCAAGCAAGCTGTTGCTGGCTGCGGAGAAACGCTGGCGAAGGATCAATGCTCCTCATCTGGTCGCGTTGGTTAAGGCCGGAGTTGAATTCCCGGATGGGAAAGCTGAAATGTTGCAGTTGGAGCCAGTAGAAGAAGATGTTATTACGAATCCTCCATCGATATTTGCCGCTGAAGAAATGTTAATCCACAACATTTGACAATAACCCATGGGGATGTCGTTATCAGCCTATTATGGTTATGCAGGCACATGGTGGGAAGAATGGGAAAGGGGAAGTTTTCTGCCTGGTGGATAGCCCGGAAGGCTATTCAACGATGAGGCCCTTTGCAGCGGGGAGCGGGTACCACACCTGGACCCTGTATACAGAAGATATACCTCTCGCCCCTTTGGTGCCGGAAGAGTAAGCGGGGGTAAAAAAACTGGTTGTTGAACATCAAATTATCTCAGGAGGTTAACTCTTTTTAAATCAAGCGAGGGAAGCCCTCTCACTCGGATGGATGCTGCATTCCCG
>CAZGSX010000316.1:0-1794 GCA_964528475.1 uncultured Anaerolineales bacterium | reverse complement strand
CCAACATGTTGTGGCTCCGTCCTTTTGGGTCACATGATATACAAGATATCTGGTCTATATTCGGTTCAAGCATACAGACTGTGCTGTTGAGAACGGGCTAGGGTAATGTCCGTATACTCCTGTAAAAAGAGGGCGGCGTGAGGTACAATTGGCTAATGAGAAAAGAGCCACTATCCGCCTTGGAGGGCAGAAAGGAACCTCACGCCATGAAGAGGATACCACCAAGTGAGAAGATACGCCAACGGCTCGATGAGTTGTTGACGGACGGGTTGGACACGGAAAAGGAGATCACGTCTGTCCTGATCGAACTGGGGGTGAAACGTTTGCTTCAGGAGATGTTGGAAGAAGAGGTGAAGGACTATCTGGGACGCGATTACTATGCGCGTCGGGGACCCGATCAGGAGCATCGGGGCTATCGCAACGGGTACGAACCGGGGCGCGTGCGGACGGGGGAAGGGGAGATCATGCTTCAAATGCCTCAGGTGAGAGACGCGCCGGAGACCTATCGTTCTCGCCTAAAGGAGGCAATGGGCGGTAACAGCGAAACCCTTGAGCGTTTGGTCATACAGATGTATGCGCGGGGCTTGTCGACGCGCGACATAGAGGACGCGTTCGAGCAAGCGACGGGGGAGCGGGTGTTGAGTCGAACGGCGGTGAGCGAGCTGACGGAGAGGCTGTGGGACGATTACCTCGCCTTCAGTGAGCGGGATCTATCGGGCTTTCCCATCGTGTACCTGTTCTTGGACGCCGTTTACGAGCCCCTCAGGCAGCATGGGGGAGGCAAAGAAGGGGTTCTCTGTGCTTGGGCCATCTGCTCGGACGGTCGCAAGGTATTGTTGCACGTGGCGTTGGGAAACAAGGAGTCTTATCACAACTGGCTCGATTTCCTGCGGGACATGATACGGCGTGGATTACCCATCCCCCTGCTGGTCACCACCGATGGGGCGCCCGGGTTGATCCGCGCTGTCGAGGAGGTCTTCGCCGAGAGCTTGCGTCAGCGTTGTCTGGTACACAAGGTACGCAACGTGACCGACAAGGTCCCTCAAAGCAGCAGGGAGGAGATCAAAGCGGAAGTGAAGGCTGCCTACTATGCGCCGAGCCGAGAAATCGCTGACATGATAGCCGCCGAGGTGCTGGAAAAGTATCAGGACAGCTACCCTTCGGCCATGAAATCCTTTCAGGAGGATTGGGAAGCCTGCATCGCCTATCTGCGTTTCCCAAAGATCCATCACAAGCGGATCCGGACGACGAACCTGATCGAGCGCAGCTTCCTGGAGCAGAAGCGGCGCACCAAGGTGATCCCTCGTTTCTTCACCGAGAAGAGTTGCCTCAAACTGGTGTTCGCCACCCTGTGGCAGGCCAGTCAACGGTGGAATGGCGTACGCATGAGCGAGTTCGAGCTTCAACAGATTGCCATGCTACGCAAGGAACTCGGGATACCGGCATCTTCGGCATCATCAGAAGACAAAGCACGTTCAGAATCGGCTACCTCACGTCGCCGTTTTTACAGGAGATTTGGGACTTGACCCATGCGGGTTTCTGACCTGTCGCTTTGGACCATAATATAAGCCACAACAGGATCCTTCTCCATAGGCATAGTCCAAAAGCGTGTCGCCATTCTTGTGTCGGGTGACGCCCATGATTTTCGTAGGAGCCACGCCATGACAAATCAAGTCGGCAACGACCGTATGGCACAGACCGTGAAACGTCTTTCGCGGGTCCCTCATGTCCACGTCCCATGAGATAGGCGCGCTGCAAGATGGCGTGGAGCTTGCCCGCCAACAGCGACGCTCG
>CAZGSX010000315.1:0-1811 GCA_964528475.1 uncultured Anaerolineales bacterium | reverse complement strand
GGCTGGCTCCCGGCCTGGGATGGGTGCCCCGCTACGGTCCGACCATCCAGGCAACGCCGGTGATACTGGAGATCGCTGGGGACTTGACCGCTGCCGGCGAGACGGTGGTGGATCAGTTTGCGCCGATCCTTGAGAGGGCCGACGGGAACGCCGCATCCGAGGGTGGATCCCTTCTGAGCGAGGCGACCGCGACGCTGATGCAGGCCCGCCCTCAGCTCGCGGAGACGCTCGCCGAGGTCCAGCAGTCACGCTCAACGCTGGATCAGATAGAGATCGATGCCCTCCACCCGCGCCTTAGAGGCTGGGTGGGGCAGCTCGACCGCTATCTGCCCCTCTTGGAGCAGGGTTTGCGCGCGGCGCTGGTGGCGCCCGATCTCCTCGGTGCTGAGCGGCCGCGCACGTACCTCGTCCTGGTCCAGAACGAGGATGAGCTCCGCGCCACCGGCGGCTTCATCAGCGGCGTCGCCCAGATGCAGGTGACCCACGGCCAGGTCGAGTTGATGACGTTCGAGGACAGCTATGCGGTGGATGATTTCTCAAACCCTTACCCCGATCCTCCCGATCCCCTGCGACAGATTATGGGGGCCGACCTGTGGGTCTTCCGCGACAGCAACTGGAGCCCCGATTTCCCCACGTCCGCTCGGCAGGCCATCGAGCTGTTCAGGATCAGCCGCGACGGGGACATAGACGGCGTCGTCGCGCTGGATCAGCGGGCGATCGCGCTGCTCCTGGGCCCTCTCGGCCCTCTCCGGGTCGCGGGCTCCGACGAGCCGGTGACCGGTCAGAACGTGATCGAGATAGCGCGCCGCGCCTGGGCTCCCGGCGAGGAGATCGAGTCCGATTGGTGGCAACACCGCAAGGACATCATGGGCGACGTGCTCACCGCAGCTATGCAGCGCATGGAGGCCGGACTCAATCGCCAGCAGTTGACGGATGTGAGCGTTGCCGCTCTGAAGGCGCTGCGCCAGAAGCACTTGCTCCTCTACTTCGAGAACCAGGATGCCGCCACGCTGCTCCGAGAGCTCGGGTGGGACGGGGCGCTGGCCTCGCCAGACGGCGACTATCTCATGGTCGTCGACTCCAACGTGGGATTCAACAAGGTGAACGCCGTGGTCGAAAGGAGCCTGGACTACGCGGTCGATCTGACCGATCCGACCAGCCCCAGAGCGACGGTGGCCGTTCATCACCGGCACCCCGTCGACGGCTGGGTGGGTCCTTGCAGTCAGGAACCGCGGTACGATGCGACGTACGAGGGGTTGACGGAGCGCTGCTACTACAACTACCTGCGCGTCTACGTCCCTGCGGAGGCCGAGTTGGTTGGCGCGACGCCCCATCCTGTGCCGGGGAGCATCCTGCTGTCGGGCGAGCGATACCCGGGCGAGGTGGAGGTATCTCGCTATGATGGGGACAAGACGACCTTCGCCACCATGCTGGTCGTGAGGCCAGGGGAGACCGTCGAGACGGCGCTCGTCTACGACTTGCCCAGCCCCACCGTCGAGGAGACAGGAGCCGGGTGGCGATATCGCCTCACTGTTAAGAAGCAGCCCGGCACCGACGCCAACCCGCTAACCGTGAGCCTGCGCCTGCCCAGCGACGCGCAGATCGCCCAGGCTGATCCGGCTCCCTCCGAGCGAGAGGGGGGCGTTCTGCGATATCAGCTGGATCTGAGCACCGACGTGACCTTGGACGTCACCTGGACGCTTCAGGGAGAACGGTAGCGGTCTGCGTTCCGGGCACCGCCAGGGAACCCCCCTCACCACGCCAGCCCGGACCTATCTGCTTATCGGCACCCCTATCCGCCGACGAGTCAG
>CAZGSX010000314.1:0-1814 GCA_964528475.1 uncultured Anaerolineales bacterium | reverse complement strand
CCGCAGGCCCGGTTGTAGTAGACGGTCACGGGGGCAGGCGCATCCGCCTCCACCTTCGAGCCACCGGCGGGTACGAGCACGACCAACAGGGCTGCCACCAGCACGGCGGCTGTGCCGCGTAGAATTCGCCTCATCGCGGGTCTCTCCTTCACGCTCATCTCACTCCTCGAACACGTTCACGCGGACGGTGAGCTCGGCCTCCTGGGTGCCGGGATCGTCGGAGCGCACGTAGACTACGCGCATGAACTCGCCCGTCGCCCCGTCGTGGACCTGCGGGTCGTACGTCACCGTCAGATCGGTCGCTTCTCCCGGTAGAATGCGGCGGCTGTCGACCCCGGCCGTCGTGCACGCGCACGAGGCGCTTACCCCCAGGATCTCCAGGCTTCCCTGGCCGACGTTCCGCACTTGGAAGGTCTCGCTCACCGGATCTGTGTTCGGGACGGTGCCGAAGTCGAACGTCTCGGTGCTCAGCTCGATCTCACCGGCTGCGTCCGCCTCGACGACGCTGCAGCCGACGCCGACGTCCAGCACGAGAACCACGAGGCCGGCCAACGCTAACGGGTGCCTACCCCGTTTTCGACCTCCTCTCATCCTTCTCTCCTCCCATTTCCTAGCCAGCAAGGGCTGTCTCACTGAGGGCGCCGATAGGCGTCACCCAGGGTACCTTCCTCTGCCAGCTCGACGACCTCCTCGAACAAGTCAAAGGGGCGCGCACCGACGAGGGGGTAGCCGTTGACGAAGAAAGTCGGCGTCCCTCGCACGCCGAGGCTTGCCCCTTCGGCGACGTCGGCGTCCACGGCGTCGTCCCACCTGCCACTCTCCAAACAGGCTTCGAAGCTACTGGCGTCCAGGCCCAGGTCGGCGGCGAATTCCTCGAAGATTGCGTTCGGATTGGAGGCGCTACCCCACCTGGACTGATCTTCGAAGAGTCGGTCGTGCATGTCCCAGTAGGCACCCTGATCGCCCGCACAGCGCGCCGCCGCATGGGCCTGTGGCGCCTTGGGATGGAGCCCGGTCAGCGAATAGTCCTTGAAGACGCACCGCACGCGGCCCGTATCGACGAAGTCGGACTTGATCTGCGGCCAGGTGTTCGTGAAGTAGCTGGAGCAATGGGGGCACTGGTAGTCGCTGAACTCGACGATGGTCACCGGGACCTCCGGATGTCCAAGCACCATAGTGTCATCAGCCGAGGCGATGGAGGCCGGCGTGCGACGGGGCGCTGGCTCCGTGGCGTCCGGTGCGCTGGTTTCGGTGGGCGGGGGTGGCGACGTGGGAGACGGCTCCTCCGCGGCTGCCGCAGGTTGGACTCGATCGGCGCTCCCTTGCTGGCATCCGGCCAGGACGAGCGCCACGAGCAGCAGTCCCAAGACCCAGACCAGGCGTTTCTTCTGTCTTCTCATCATTATTCTCTCGTATCCTCTCTATGAAACGTTCACGCTCGGATTCGAGACCGCGGTGGGCTCGAATCGCTCGTCAGCGTCGGTATCGTGGACGACAGTTCCCTCTGTCTCCGGATAGGTCAGTCCTACCAGCGCCAGTCCGAAAAGGACGCCACTCAGGAGGCGCATCCACGAGTTGAAGGAGCCCAGCGCGTCCCCGGCGTAGAAGGACGCCGGTAGTCGATGCGCCGTCAGCGTCGCCAGCCACTCGTTCGTGGCCCGGAAGCCCTCTCCGATCCCAGACAGGTCGCTGGTCAGGCGAGTGCCGCCATCCAGCGCCATGGGGAGGAGGAGCAGGAGAAAGAGCCACACGGGAAAGCGACGCACCTTCCGCCTGACGCGGGAACGGACGAGGCCGAAGAGGAGCCCGAAGAC
>CAZGSX010000313.1:0-1816 GCA_964528475.1 uncultured Anaerolineales bacterium | reverse complement strand
GTGCGCTGCGGTATACTCATCAGCGGTGTGCACCCATGACCCGCGATTATCTTGTCGAGTTGCTGAACGCCTACTGGTTCGCGCCCCCGGTGGCCCTGTGGCGAGCGGTGGAGATCCGCGCCGTGGCGGAAGCGTATGGCGAGGTGGAGCATCCGCTGCTGGACGTGGGGTGCGGGGATGGGCTGATCGCGGAGATCCTGCGCCCGGCGTGGGGCGTCGTCGATGTCGGGTTCGACCCGTGGGCCGCACCGCTGCGCCAGGCGAAGGCCTGCGGCGCCTACGACCACATCGACCGGGCGGACGGACACGCGATGCCGTACGCGGATGGCACATTTGCCACCGCCTTCAGCAACTCGGTCCTGGAGCACATCCCCGACGTTCAGCCGGTGGTGGAGGAGGTGGCCCGGGTGCTCCAACCGGGGGGACGGTTCATCTTCACCGTGCCCTCGGCGGCCTTCCGGCGGATGTTGGACGGCTACGCCAGGCGGGCGGAGAGGGGCGACGGGGAAGGGGCAGAGGCGTACGCGGCGGAGGTCGACGAGCGGCTGGAGCACCATCACTATTACACCCGCCACGAATGGGAGACGCTCCTAGCGCGAGCGGGGTTGACGCTGCGCGAGGCGCGGACCTACATGCCGGAGGCGGCAGAGCGCTTCTGGGACCAGATGAATGGACGCTACGGCATCGGTCGGGGGCGATCGATGTGGAGCGTGCTGGCGTCCCCCCGCCTGCAGGCGCTGGGATACCAAGGTCTCCTGCGCCGGATGGTGGTCAACCGCCTGGGGGAGCGCTGGCGGCCGTATTATGAGATGGATGTAGAGCCGGGGGCGGAGGGCGGCGGCCTGCTGGTGATCGCGCAGCGGTAACCGCGTGCCGATTGCCGGGCATCCCGGCCATCGTGCCGCGACCGTCTCCTGACTCCTCACAAGGCGGGGGCGGGCCCATGCGCGGGCCGTTCGCACCGCCGAAGTGAGGCAACACCCGCCCCTATCGCGACGCCACAACCGTAAGGAGATGCCACTATCACAACACTAGAGCCCATCCTGTCCGTCGAACGCGACGCCTGGGACCGGTTTATCACCGAGCTCCCAGACGGCCACATCCTGCAGACCAGTCCGTGGGGCACCCTGAAAGCGGAGTTCGGATGGTCGAGCGCCCGCGTAGGCCTGATGCGCGGCAGCGAGCTGGTGGGCGGCGCCCAGGTGCTCTTCCGCCGCCTCCCCGCCGGGCTGGGTCAGCTGGCCTACGTGCCCAAGGGGCCGGTGGTCGACTGGTCCGACGAGGAGGAGCGGGCCGCGCTGATGGCCGCGCTGGACGAGCTGGCACAGTCACGACGGGCGGTGGCGCTCTCCATGGAGCCCGATCTGGAGGACAGCGGTCCGCTGCGGGACACGCTGCGGTCGATGGGCTGCCAGCCCGCGCCCTTCGGCGCGGTCCAGCCGCGGCGCACGCTGGTGGTGGACCTCACGCCGGATGAGGACGATATCCTGATGGCGATGAAGTCGAAGACCCGGTACAACATCCGGCTAGCTGCTCGAAAAGGGGTCACGGTTCGGGAGGGCAGCCCCGAGGACGTGGCAACGTTCAGCGAGCTGCTGGCGGCGACGGCGGACCGGGCGGACTTCGGCGTCCACCCCCCGGCCTACTATGAGGCCGCGTACCGGCTGTTCGTCCCCCGAGGGTGGGCGCGGCTACTCCTGGCGGAAGTGGAAGGCCAGGCGGTGGCATCCATCATGGTCTTCGCCCTCCCGCCGCGATCGTGGTATTTCTACGGGGCCTCCATCGACGCGCACAGGGAGAAGATGCCCACGTACCG
>CAZGSX010000312.1:0-1825 GCA_964528475.1 uncultured Anaerolineales bacterium | reverse complement strand
CTCCACCTCCTCAAACACAAGTACGGCGTGAGCATGCACGCCTGGATCTATCGCGCCCGCGACCTGAACATCATCTCCCAGCACACGGCCCGACAGCTCTGGATCCGCTGGCGGTCGAGAGGGTGGCACGAGCGAGACGCAGGCGATCAGATCCCACGGGAGGCGCCGGGGCGACTGAAGCGCCTGGTGCTGCGGGCGCTGGCTGAGGAAGTCATCTCGGAGTCGCGAGCGGGGGAGCTACTGGGCAAGCCACTCAGCCAATTCTGGCGCGAGGAGGCCTCACAGTACGACGGGTTCCCGCCGCGGTGCGTGGTTGACACCGACGTTTTCGTCGATTTTCACTGGGGATGGAGCCGTGCGAGATGTACGGATTCAAACGGACGGTCTCGCGCCCTCCTCCCGGTTCACAGGAGGCCGGGCCAATAATGCGCACAAGGCGCCCGCGGCGGCCATGCCGATCATGAGCGCGAAGGCGGGGGCGTAGCTGCCACCCGCGTCCTTGATGCGGCCGACGATGGATCCGCCGGGGGCGCCCACCAGGGTGTGGAGGAGCATCGCAACGCCGGTGATGGAGGCGGAGCGCTCGCTGCCATAGTAGTTGAGGATGATGGTCGGCATGAGAACGATGACACCCCCATAGCCGATCCCAAAGAGGACCACGTAGACGTAGACGCCGACCAGACCTCCCACCGCCACCAGAACGAGAAGGCCGAGGCCCATCAGGACCAGCAGGCCCGCCGTGACCCACCGGGGCTCCGTGCGATCTCCCAGCCAGCCGGAGACCAGCCGGCCCACGATGCTGCAGCCGGCGATCAATCCCAGGGCAGACGCAGCGACGGTGAGATCCACCCGGGCTTCGCTGGTAAGATAGGCCACCTGGTGCCCTGTGACGCCCTGCAGGAGGAACCCCATGATGCCCCACGTCACCGACAGCAGCCAGAAGGCCCTGGTCCTGACAGCAGTGCCGCTGTCCCACGCCCCGCTACTCCGGTAGACCGAGCGCCCCGCAGCGTGGTCCAGAGTACCGGCCGCCATACCGGGTTCCTTTGCCGCGTCGTCCACGGGACTCTCACAGCCGTTGGGTTCGTCCTTGATCGCAAACAGGGCCAGAAGGCCCGGCACCAGGAGCAACGCTGCCAGGATCAGCCAGGCGGGCCGCCACGAACCGAGGACCTCTACCAGGGTGCCGGTGAGCGGGGCCATGACCAGCCCGCCAAGTCCCGCACCGGTGAGGACAAACCCCATGAACAGGGACCGCCGTTCGAAGAACCAGTTCCCGATCAGCTGCTGCATCGGCACCATCGTGGCCATCCCGAAACCCAGTCCAAGCAGGGTGGTCAAGGTGTAGAACTGCCAGAGGGCCGTGGTTCTGGAGAAGAGGGCCAGCGTGGGCGCCACCACAAGGGAGGAGGTGAGGATGGCGAGTCTGGGCCCAAAACGGACGACGAAGGCTCCCACCAGGGGACCACTCAACCCCAGAAGCAGGCCGAAGATGGAGAAAGCTGCGCCGAAGGCGGTGGCGCTCCATCCCAGGTCGGCGGCCATCAGCGGCGCGAGCACGGACAGGGTATAGTAGGAGCCGCCCATCAACAGGTAGCAAACGAAGGAAGACGCGACAATCACATAGCCATACGATGCCTTATGCCGGGTTGGCATACACGGTGTCCTCTCGATCTGATAGGTCAGATCAGGTGCTGGTCTGGTTTCACTCCCGGCGCCCCGCGGCGGCACAGAGGCCGCCGACCACAGTGCGCTGATGGAAGCTCAGGATATCCGGATCGGAGGCATACTAGCCTCCCGGGTGCGTCCTGTCAAACCTGGACTA
>CAZGSX010000311.1:0-1832 GCA_964528475.1 uncultured Anaerolineales bacterium | reverse complement strand
CGTCCTCTGTCCCCATCCAAATGCGATCCTTCCTGTCGCGGGCCAGAGCTACCACATTATCACTGGCCAGCCCTGAGTTTTCAGTGTGGAAGCTCTCCCATTCTGCTCCATTCCAGCGGCGGGCGCCGGCTGCTGCGGTTCCGGCCCAGACCTCAGTTTCTCCCACCGACAACATAGTCTGCACCTTGTGTGAAGCCAGCTCCGTTGCTAGGGCTTCGCCATCGAAGCGCTTGATTCCGTCGGCGGTGCCAATCCATAGGGACTCGGGCCGGCTTAATAGAGCGAGGACTCCCAGTTCGAGGTCGAAGAAACGCCATTCGAGGGCGAAGCTACTTAGCCCCGCATCGTACGTGCCGAACCAGACCCGATCTAGGCTAGCTCCCACTGACCAAATCCGGTGGCTGGACAGCCCGTCAGCTGGCGTATATGATTGCCAGTAGCAGGTGTCATCTGCCCAGGTGCAGGCGTATGCGCCGCCGGAGCTCCCCGGTGTGTGGGTGCCAAACCAGACGCGTCCCTCCCTGTCGACGACCAGGTCCCGCACCGTATCGTCTCCCAGGCCGGAGTTGCCTGAGTAGAAGCGGCGCCAGGTCTGGGTCGCGGCATTGAGGACGCAGGCCCCCTGCCCCGGCACCGGGTCGATCTGCCAGGTGCGGTCAGTTCCGAACCACACGCGCCCTCCATCGTCGTCCACAGTCACCCTGGTGGCTGCCTCGATCACGCTGCAGCCAGCGGTAGTGCCGTTTCTGAACGTAGACCAGACGGTGTTGATCACCCTGTTGGTGCCCCCTGCAGTGACGATCCAGAACGTCCCATCCTCCGCGACCTCAACGTCGTGGACGTAGTCACTCGCCAGGCTGCTGTTCTCTGTCGTATAGACAAACCACTTCTCAAGAGTTCCCTCGGAATGATGCTGCGCGAGTCCAGCGGGCGTCGCAACGAACTGAGCCCGATAGATCGCCGGCCACGTCCCCACATAGTCGAAGGCAATGGCGTTGACGCTGTTGTGAGGGAGGCCCGAGTTCGCAGCCGTGTATGTAGTCCACCTCTCGGCGCTCAGGTCGAAGCAGCTCATCCCCGCATCCGTCCCTATCCACACCGAACTGCCGTCCACGGCCACGACCTTGACGTCATTGCTGGCCAGGCCGCCCTGGGTGGATCGCGCTGTGTACCGGGTCCACGAGTAGCCGTCGTAGACCGCGATGCCTCCACCATAGGTGCCCACCCACACGCGCTCGTCGTCGCCCACGGCTACCGACGTGACAGGGTACCCACTTGGGAAGGTCGAGGTATCTGTCCCGTAGTTGATCCAGCGGCCCAGCGCGACTGGTGGATCAGTGGCCTGGATGGCTGAGTTGCTGGTTGCCAATAGGAGCAACAGCGCCGCAGCGATAACCTTGCCGGTGGTGACTGCTCGCCCTCCAAGGTGTGGCCATCTCTTACTCAGAGCCCTAATCATTCTCAACCTCCTGCGGCTCACAGAGCACCAGTCCGGTCGTTTGTCGCCGCGACTGGCACCAGGCGACGCTGGTCGTCAGCCACCTCACAGATGGCAGCGACCAGGATGGCTTCCCTGTCGTATCCCTGGCGCTGGAACGACAGGGAAGTCCGTCCAGTCGACTCATACCCAGGCTCTCAGGGCCTAGCTCCGTTGGGCCGCGACCTGTGGTCTCCGGATATACCGCTCCGGACTAGACCACGCACCGTGGCAAGCCAGCGCTACTGCACCTGACCTGCCTGCGGCTGACTACGTCAGTGCTGCTTCAGCGTACAGGGAAGATACGTGCAACAGCAGCCCACCTCCGCTGACGGCGGCGGTGACGCGTTTGTGG
>CAZGSX010000310.1:0-1832 GCA_964528475.1 uncultured Anaerolineales bacterium | reverse complement strand
AGGGTGTTGGCTAGCTCCTCACGTTCGGGATGACGGGCACCAGCCAGGATCCGCCCGTTGGCTGGATCGATGACGTCGCCAAAGGCATTGACAGCGACCAGAGCGCCGACAGTCAAGTCATTGTTGAGACGTATCGCCACGCTGCCCAGACCACCCTTCATGGCTCGCCCTACCCCCAAGATCCTGCCCACCGAAGCCCCCGTGCCGGCGCCCACGTTTCCTTCCTCGACGGCCGCCCGGGTGGCTACCTGGCAAGCAGCCCAGCCCATGGCGCCGTCCGGCCTTGCTGCAGGATCGCCGAGATCGAGATCAAAGAGAACCGCCGCGGGCACGATCGGAACGGTAGCTACACCGGCATTGAACCCCGCGCCTCGCCCCTCAAGATAGCGTACCACACCCTCTGCAGCAGCCAATCCGAAGGCAGAGCCGCCAGTAAGCAGTACTGCGTTCACCCTGTCGACCAGATGCATCGGGCGCAGCAAGTCGGTCTCCCTAGTGCCCGGAGCGCCGCCTCTTTGGTCGACACCGCCGCTGGCCCCCTCCTCGCAGAGCACAACGGTACAACCCGTGAGCCCCTCCAAATCGGTAGCGTGCCCCACGCGGATGCCGGGCACCGCTGTTATGGTCAAGTTGGAATCATTCATATCCCCTCCCCCGGGCGCGCAGCCCCCGCCGCTCAAAGATCAGTCACCGCCAAGTATAGCCCAGTTGGATGAGCGGGCAAGGCTTAGCTTCCAGAGGCCGAAGCAGACTGTCCAGTGGACGAAGGCCAGTAGATGACAAACGATGGCACGCGTGGTAGAATGGCCTTCAACAGAGGATGCGACGAAAAGGGAGGAGCCTTTGCTGCAAGTTCTCGCGTGGTGGCTGATCATCCAGTTGCTGGGGCTGGCTGCGTTGCCGCTGGCCTATCGGCTGTTCAGGTGGTTGCCCGGTCGCGGATACGCCTTCACGAAACCGCTCGGCCTCTTACTGACGAGCTATATCCTCTGGCTAGGGGCGTCGCTGGGCTTCCTACGGAATACGACGGGTGGCGCTCTGGTCGCACTGGCCGGGACGGCTGGCCTCTCCATCGCGTCCCAGCTGTGGTGGAAGGACGAGAGTGGGCCGTCGCTGACAACCTTCATTCGCAATCATTGGGCCCTCATCCTGACCGTCGAGATACTGTTTGCAGCCAGCTTCCTGGCGTGGGCTGGCGTACGAGCCTACGCCCCAGAGAAGATCATGAGCAGTGGTGGCGAGAAATTCATGGAGATCGCCTTCCTGAACGCCATCCTTCAGAGCCCCACGTTCCCGCCCCATGACCCTTGGCTCTCCGGCTTCGCTATCAGCTACTACTACTTTGGCTACGTCATGATGGCCCTGCTGACCAGGCTGTCGGGCGTGCTCCCCGGCGTGGGCTTTGAGTTGTACAATGCCCTGCTGTTCGCCCTGACACTGACTGGAGCCCTTAGCGTAGTCCACGATCTCGTTGCTGGAGCCTGTGCCGCTCAACTCAGCGATGGCCACCCGCTGCGTTACGGATTGCTGGGCTCGCTGTTCGTCGGAGTTCTCGGTAACCTCGAGGGGGTGCTAGAGGCTTTGTACGCGCGGGGGTTCCTGCCCGACTCCTTTTGGCAGTGGATCGACATCCCTGATCTGACAACCGCAGGGCGAGTCACGGGCTCCTGGTATCCCGGGCACGGGTGGTGGTGGTGGAGGGCATCGCGGGTGATCCGTGACAGGAATTTGGTGGGCGGCCCCATGCCTCTCAACCCGATTGATGAGTTTCCCTTCTTCAGTTTCCTGCTGGGAGACAACCACCCCCACGTCATGGCTCTACCCTTTGTCCT
>CAZGSX010000309.1:0-1834 GCA_964528475.1 uncultured Anaerolineales bacterium | reverse complement strand
CGCTCTCGGCCTGGAGCTCGTCCATGACGCTCTCGTCCTCGTCGGCGATGCGCTGGAGGTGGTTGAAGGTACGCGGATGGACGACCTCGCCGAGGACGCTCGTCTCCAGCATGCCGAACTGGTCGATGGCCGTGATTTTCTGCTGGAGGCTCGACACGAGCTGGAGCAGCCGCTCGAGCCCCCGCTCCGGGAAGACGTTGTAGACGCAAAGGGTCTGGAAGGGCGAACCGATGCGGTCGATGCGCCCGGCGCGCTGGACCATGCGCGTGGGGTTCCAGTGGAGATCGTAGTTGACCAGGTGGCCGCTGTCCTGGAGGTTCTGCCCCTCGCTGAGGACGTCGGTGGAGATCATGAGGTCGATCTCGTCCTCGCCGGCAGCCAGGTCGGGTCGGTTGTTCGCCACCGGGGCGAAGCGGACCAAACGACGAGTCCGGGTCGCGGGATCCACCTGGCCGTCCATGATAGCGATACGGGGGTCTCCGGCCCCGGTCAGGAATGCCGCGTCCTTTTTCAGCTCGCGGTGGAGATAGCGGGCGGTGTCCTTGTAGTAGGCGAAGAGGACCACCTTCTTGCCGCGCAGATCCTCGGTGAGCAGCGACTTGATGCGCTTCAGCTTAGCGTCCCGCTCCGGGGTGATGTGCTCCACTCGCCGCCAGATCTCAGTCAGCAGGGCCACGTCGTGGCCCACCGCCTCGCGCAGGCGCCCCAGATCGTACTGCTGCGGTTCGAGCTGGGGCAGCTCGTCGAGCACGGCTCGAGCAGCCTCGTGGTCCTCGAGGGCCTTCGCCTGAGAGCGGGGCACTGCCTCCTGGTCCTCCGCCTCCGGCTCCAGGTAGCGCATGGCGTGACGGAACTCGCTGCTGTCGAGCAGCTTCCCCTCGTCCAGCAGATCAGCGAAGGTCTTGAAGAAGGCGAGCGCCCGGCCGACGCTGATGCGGAAGGCCTCCACGCTCGACTCGAAGCGCTTCAGGAAGCGGCTCTTGAAGATGCCCACCAGCGCCTGCTCGCGTCCCAGCTCCATCACGTCCCGCTCGATACCGACCTGCTTGTAGTCCTCCAGGCCGTACGGGGCCAGGGTCAGGCTGTCGATGCCGGCTACCACGTCGTCGTAGATTCCCTGGTAGGTCTCCTCGAGGCTGTAGTGCACCGTCTCCAGCTCCCGCTCGGGCCAGTTGATCGGCTCCCCGCGAATGGTGGCTCGGGGGTAGGCCTTGCGGACGTAGGCCCTGGTGCGGCGGATGACGACCTCCTCGAGCAGGTTGAAAAGCGCGGCGGTCTCGCCGCCGTTGGCGTGGGCCGACTCGCGCCGCGCCGCGAGGAAGTACTTGCGCAGATCACCGATGCCGGCGGCGGAGAAGTAGGTGCGGTCTCCCTGGGCGACGAGCATGAGCTGGTAGTAGAGATCAAGGACGGTGTTGTTGATGGGCGTGGCGGTGAGGAGGATGAGCTTCTTCCGCTCGCCGTCGCGGCCCCGCCCTCCGTTGGCGCCGACGAGGCGCTCCAGGTTCTCGTAGCGGTTGGTGTTGTGGTTGCGGAAGTTGTGGGATTCGTCGATGAGGATCACGTCGACGTCGCGAAGCGCCTGGGCCTCGGGGCGGGTGGGGAAGTCGTCCTGACCCAGCAGCTCCTGGGAGACGATCCGGACCGGGATGGCGGCCTCGTGGAGCTCGTTTCGCCACATGTCGCGCAGGGAGGCGGGGCAGATGAGCAGGGCCTTCTGCCGCCGGTGGTAGGCCGTGTCCTCCAGCAGCTTCTTCCCGATCCAGGTCTTGCCGAGCCCGACCGAGTCGGCCACCATCACGCCGTCGTAGCGAGCCAGGATGCGGCGCGCCTT
>CAZGSX010000308.1:0-1837 GCA_964528475.1 uncultured Anaerolineales bacterium | reverse complement strand
CGTCCTCTGTCCCCATCCAAATGCGATCCTTCCTGTCGCGGGCCAGAGCTACCACGTTATCACTGGCCAGCCCTGAGTTTACGGTGTTGAAGCTCTCCCATTCTGCTCCATTCCAGCGGTGGGCGCCGGCTGCTGCGGTTCCCGCCCAGACCTCAGTTTCTCCCACCGACAACATAGTCTGCACCTTGTGTGAAGGCAGCTCCGTTGCTAGGGCTTCGCCATCGAAGCGCTTGATACCGGCGGCGGTGCCAATCCATAGGGACTCGGGCCGGCTTAATAGAGCGAGGACTCCCAATTCGAGGTCGAAGAAACGCCACTCGAGGGCGAAGCTACTTAGCCCGGCATCGTACGTGCCGAACCAGACCCGATCTAGGCTAGCTCCCACTGACCAAATCCGGTGGCTGGACAGCCCGTCAGCTGGCGTATATGATTGCCAGTAGCAGGTGTCATCTGCCCAGGTGCAGGCGTATGCGCCGCCGGAGCTCCCCGGTGTGTGGGTGCCAAACCAGACGCGTCCCTCCCTGTCGACGACCAGGTCCCGCACCGTATCGTCTCCCAGGCCGGAGTTGCCTGAGTAGAAGCGGCGCCAGGTCTGGGTCGCGGCATTGAGGACGCAGGCCCCCTGCCCCGGCACCGGGTCGATCTGCCAGGTGCGGTCAGTTCCGAACCACACGCGCCCTCCATCGTCGTCCACAGTCACCCTGGTGGCTGCCTCGATCACGCTGCAGCCAGCGGTAGTGCCGTTTCTGAACGTAGACCAGACGGTGTTGATCACTCGGTTGGTGCCCCCTGCAGTGACGATCCAGAACGTCCCATCTTCCGCGACCTCAACGTCGTGGACGTAGTCACTCGCCAGGCTGCTGTTCCCTGTCGTATAGACAAACCACTTCTCATTAGTTCCTTCGAAATGATGCTGCGCGAGTCCAGCGGGCGTCGCAACGAACTGAGCGCGATAGATCGCCGGCCAGGCCCCCACGTAGTCGAAGGCAATGGCGTTGACGCTGTTGTGGGGGAGGCCCGAGTTCGCAGCCGTGTATGTAGTCCACCTCTCGGCGCTCAGGTCGAAGCAGCTCATCCCCGCATCCGTCCCTATCCACACCGAACTGCCGTCCACGGCCACGACCTTGACGTCATTGCTGGCCAGGCCGCCCTGGGTGGATCGCGCTGTGTACCGGGTCCACGAGTAGCCGTCGTAGACCGCGATGCCTCCACCATAGGTGCCCACCCACACGCGCTCGTCGTCGCCCACGGCTACCGACGTGACAGGGTACCCACTTGGGAAGGTCGAGGTATCTGTCCCGTAGTTGATCCAGCGGCCCAGCGCGACTGGTGGATCAGTGGCCTGGATGGCTGAGTTGCTGGTTGCCAATAGGAGCAACAGCGCCGCAGCGATAACCTTGCCGGTGGTGACTGCTCGCCCTCCAAGGTGTGGCCATCTCTTACTCAGAGCCCTAATCATTCTCAACCTCCTGCGGCTCACAGAGCACCAGTCCGGTCGTTTGTCGCCGCGACTGGCACCAGGCGACGCTCGTCGTCAGCCACCTCGCAGATGGCAGCGACCAGGATGGCTTCCCTGTCGTATCCCTGGGGCTGGAACGACAGGGAAGTCAGTCCGTCCAGTCGACCTCATAGGCAGGCTCTCCGGGCCTAGCTCCGATGGGCCGCGACCTGTGGTCTCCGGATATAGCGCTCCTGACCAGACCACGCACCATAATCAGCCAGCGGTGCTGCACCTGATCTGCCTGCGGCTGACTACGTCAGTGCTGCTTCAGCGTGCAGGGGAGATACGTGCAACAGCAGCCCACCTCCGCTGACGGCGGCGGTGACGCGTTTGTGG
>CAZGSX010000307.1:0-1845 GCA_964528475.1 uncultured Anaerolineales bacterium | reverse complement strand
CGATCTTTGCCGTGCTGTGGGTCGCTGTTCTGCTGGGGGTGGTTAGCTAGGACCGTTTGGTTCTTCCTTGCGCGCGGTTTCGTCGCGACTATTCGCCAGATGGGGCCCGCGATGGTATGGTGTACATCCAATGCCTCGTTGGCACCTCCTTTTGTCTTGGGGAGCCGGTCGCCAGCGCATCGACGGATACGTCACGGGCTCCTGACGAGAAAGTACCCAAATCCCAGAGCGAAGAACAGGTAGATGATGACAGCGGACCAGCCTAGGGGATTCAGGACCCCGGAGACTGTGGCAATGAGCGTGACCACGAATCCTATGGCGTCGTAGACACAGAGCCCCAGTATGAGGGCTCGGCGGGCCTGTGACTCCCCCGCGTTCCGGGCAAACCAGGTGAGCATGAGATTGCCGATCAGTGAAGCGCCGTACTCCCGCGCGGCAAACGTGCCCCCTGGTCCCAGACTTGCCCCGAACACACTGTAGAAGAGCCCTGGCACAAAGAGTATGGGCAGCCCCAGGGTCAGGCAGACAACGGCTTTGATGATCATCAAGGTTTTGAACTTCACCATACACCTCCATTTCTCTAGAAGTACCTGACACAAATCGGACGATCCTCTGAAATGGAATCATACCACACAGGTGTCTACAAACTGTCCACAAAAAGGCTCGCGCCTAGGCTTTCGAGCGGCTGCGGCGTGCTGTTGTGGAATTGAACCACATGTGCTAGACTGGGGATGAGACTGTTGACCGCTCCAGCCGATTTCGTCGATCCTGTAGGCGAGAGACCATCACTTGCTGGGCCCGTGGGCACGCATATGGAACCTGATCCACCGACGCTGCGCATCGAACTATTCGGAGGCTTCCGGCTTACCTATGGCGGCGAGCCGGTGACCGCCATAGATACACCACGCCTCCGGTCCCTGGTTGCGTATCTTCTGGTTCATCGCGGTACACCTCTGTCGCGCCATCGCGTGGCGTTCGAGTTCTGGCCCGATTCGCCCGAGGGGCAGGCCTTGACCAACCTGCGGAATCTACTCTACCGTCTGCGACACCGCTTACCCGATCCCGATCGCTTTCTTCGTGCCGACCACGCAACGATCGAGTGGCGTGCTACGGCTGCGTTCGAGCTTGACGTGGCGGAGTTCGAGAATCTGTTGAGCCGGGCCAAAGAGGCGTCCGACGCGGACGAGGCGCAGAGAGCGCTGGAGCAGGCGATCGACCTTTACCGGGGCGACCTCCTGCCTGGCCTCTATGAGGACTGGACTGTCCCCGAGCGTCAGCGCCTCCGCCAGGCCTTTGAACGTGCGATGGAGCACGTCATACAAGTGCTGGAGGACCAGCGGGACTATAGAGCAGCCATTGGCTACGCGCGGCGACTGGTGCGCCACGACGCCATTCGGGAGGCTTCCTGCCGCCGGCTGATGCGACTTCAGGCCCTCATCGGCGATCGCGCTGGAGCTTTGCGCACCTATCACAGGTGCTCCGCAGCCCTTGAGCGGGAGCTAGGCGTGGAGCCGAGCCCGGTGACGCGGGAATTGTATGAGCAATTGCTGTCGGCTGATGAGGCAGCGGTGCGGCCTGGGGCGCGTTCCAAGCGTGGTGGCACCGCCTCGCCACTGGTGGGGCGCCAGGACGCGTGGGCCCGATTGCGGCAGGCGTGGCGGAGGGCAGCCGTCGGACGGCCCCAGCTCCTGCTTGTCTCGGGCGAGGCGGGCATCGGCAAGACGAGGCTAGCGGAGGAGTTGGTCCAGTGGGCGAGTCGTCAGGGGATTGCTACGGCCACCGCCCGCTGTTATCCCGGCGAGGGCGAGCTAGCCTACGCGCCGGTAGCTGCCTGGTTGCGCGCTA
>CAZGSX010000306.1:0-1853 GCA_964528475.1 uncultured Anaerolineales bacterium | reverse complement strand
TCCCCGTCTTTTTGTTATATATAAGCGAAAGGACATCAACCACACCTATTTAAAGCGATGCGGTGAAATGTCAAGGCTAAAAATAAGCAGCAGGAAGCAGTAAAGAAGACAAGTTGAACAGACCTGTTGAAAAAGCACATTAACAACAGAAAACAACATAAGAAGATATAAGCGGACGAAAAGTCCTGGATGGCGAAGGGAAAAGATGAGTTAGCTTCTTCTCCTGGGCCGATAGGGCTGGTTGGTCGTCAGCAGCCGAACGACCAGCCGTACCAGTTTGCGAGCCGTAAGGACAATGGCGCGTTTGTGTTTATGCTTGGGGACTTCATCATGTTTGCGCTGATAGTAAGCGGCATACTCGCGGTCGCACCTTGAGACCGCAAAAGCCGCTTCGCAGAAGTGATAGCGCAGATAAACGTTTCTCGAGCGTGTCATTGGCGTATCCTGGGCTTCAAACTCATCGGACTGATGCCTGCGCCACTTGAGACCGGCATACTTGGCAACTTTGGCCTGGTTGTAGTCAAAGCGTTCAATGCCTCCGATCTCAGCGATAATGCCGGAGGAGAAAACAGGGCCAATGCCAGGGATGGTGTCGAGGGTATGCTGGATGGGTTGGATGCACTCAGCGATGGCAGTATTGATGCGTTTCTCTTGACGTTCAAGGAAGGCAAGGTGACGAAGACTGAGATCCAGAACGGTATTGACGGGTTCCTGCAAAGCTTTGGGCAGCGAGTAGGAGTCCTGAGCAATCTGACGGAGTTTGCGGGTATTGTTGACGGGGTCGGGAAAGCGGCGTTTCCCTTTGGCATCGATGAATTCGACCAATTCATCGAAAGGAATAGCCGCAATCTCCTCGATAGAAGCGAACTCTTGAAGCACAGCTCGGCTGGCAGCGCCAAAGACATTGGAGAAGGCTTTCTTGTCTTTGCGAGAATACTCACTGACCTTGAGGTACAAGACCGTCAGACAATAGGCCTTCTCACGAGCAAGATTGTGAACCAGTCGAAAACGCTGCCGGGTCAACAATCGCAGTGCGAAGTAGCTCTCATCAAGTTCGAAGGGTACGGGTAACTCCCGGCCAATCCGTAAGCGATCGGCAACTACAAAGGCATCAATCGGATCGGCGTGATCGAGATCACTGAAGGTCTTCTTGTAACTGGCTGTCAAGCGCGGATTGAAGGCATAGAGTTGGACAGGCCATTGAGTAAGTTGTGGGGCTTGACGAAGAGTTTGGAAGAAATGCCACCAGTACCAGCCGGTTGCTTCAGCGCCAATCTGGATGGCATCGAAGTCACCCTGCACGACTTGTTGGGCTACCTGCTGCACAAATTCGGCGCAGCCAGGTCGGTTGTTTTCAACCCGGAACCCCTTGGCTGCTTGTTGTCCCTGCTGATCCATCATCGAGACAACATTGTTTTTGCGGTGGATGTCTACGCCCACCACCAATGGATTAGTCATCAAAACCTCCTTTCACTAAGAACTTACACCGTCTGCCCATAGGAGGTGGGAATCCCTGGCCCCTGATGAGATCAACAGCCTCGCGGTCAATCAGAACTTCACCTGCATTGGTAAGTGCCCCGGACCTGCTGTTCCCGGCCAACGAAGGTTTGAACAAGATGCGTTGTCAGAAGTACCCATCAGGGCGAGGGGCGCATGCTTTAGAAGAATTTGCTCAGCTTTGAGCAGTGAAACAAGGAGAAAAAGCGCTACCCTCCCTGGGCCAACCCCTAGGATGCCAGAGTTCCCTTTTTTGTCAACCGGAGGTAGGTTGGTACCTCCATCTACTACATATCATACGAGGAGGAACTTCATGAACAAACAGATCGGACGCTGGTTATTTATCGCAGGACTGG
>CAZGSX010000305.1:0-1854 GCA_964528475.1 uncultured Anaerolineales bacterium | reverse complement strand
ACAGCGCGCCGATGACTAACCAAAACACGCCCGCCCTGATCTGCCTGGACATCTCGCCCTCCTTGATTCATGGTAGGACGCCGCTTCTCCTCCACCACCTGCCCATCTCTATCCCTCACCTGAGTCCCAGCGTGCGGATCGGTGATGGCGTAGACTTGACCAGGGGCCGGCCTGCCACAGCCTACGCGCCGGTCGCAGAGCCCCTCGACCCTCTCGACCGCCACCAACACGCCAGGAACAACACGCCAGGTAGCGCGGAAAGCCCTCCTGGATCGGCCAATGGATCAGCAGGATCGGAAGGACCGCCAGCTGGGAGGCGACGGTGATGGCCCCTCCCAGCCCCCCCCCAGCGCCAGGCGATGGCCGATCCCACGGCTCCCACGAGCATGAGGAGCGGCGGCACGTTCTCGATGGGCGGGTAGTCGCCCACCGCGTACGGATCCGCGGTGCCGTTCGTCACCCAGCCCCACACGTTGCTGGCGAAGATGAGCATGGCCAGCAGAAAGACGACCCCGCCCCAGATGCGGGCGGTCCAGCGCACCCACTCCGTTACCCGGTTGTCAGTCCCGTTATCATTCGCCACGTGGCACCTCCTGATGCTAATGCTGCGCCCCTTATCAAACCGTCTCGACGAGGGCCGCCGGCGACAACTGACACGGGCAGTTGAGCCGGGCGACCAAAAGCTGCGAAGACCGCCGTGTTCTTACTGATCCGAACATATAAATCTAAACGTTGGCGCCCGCAAGAGCGTGGCGTGTAAAGCTCTCGATGATATCGGTCTTGTGTCGTAAGCGCTCAATGGCTTTGCGTAGCTCATCACCAAGTTCCTGCAGGTTATGACAACACAGGTTCTTCATCTCGACGTTCTTCAGATAATGCCAAACACCCTCGGCGGGGTTCAATTCCGGGGCATAGCCCGGCAGTTGCTCCAAATGCACCCGCCGAGTCGCCCCTTGTCGCAGGAAGTCTTTCACCGCCTGGCTCCGGTGAGCTGGCAGCCCATCCCACACCACCAACAGCTTGCCACTGATGTGTCGCAGCAGGTGCTTCAGGAAATCCACAATCCCCGCGCTATCGAACGCTTCCTCTCGCTTCATCGTGTACAGCTTCCCGTCGGGCGTGACAGCACTGATCACCGACAGATGCTCCCAATACGGATACCGCAACACCGGCGTTTCGCCCTCCGGGGCATACGTGCGCACCGCCGTGGGCAACAGGTAGAACGCTGCCTCGTCTATGAAGACGAGCGTGCGTCCTTCTCGGGCGGCTTTTTTTTGAGCTCAGGCCAGGTCTCCTCTTGCCACGCTTCGATTTGGTCTTCATCCCGCTGGCTCGCTCGCTCCGCCGGCTTCTGGCGACTCCAATCGATCTCGTCCAGCAGACGCCCGACATGGGTGTCGCTGTATGACACTCCAAACTCTTCCTCAATCACCGCTCCCACCCGAGGTCTTGTCCATACGTCTCCTCGAAAACCGTATGCTTCTGGTCCTCGCTCCAGAAACTCGGGCAACTGCTGGAGCTCTTCCTCGCTGATCTTGGGCTTCGGTCCACCCCCCTTGCGGCTACGCAAGGCTTCCAGTCCACCCTCCCGGACTCGCTTCATCCACTGGCTGACCGCCCCAGCGGTGACCCCTAAAGCCTCAGCAATGTCGCATTGCTTCCAACCCTTTTGCTTGAGCTCCCAAGCTCGAAAGCGCCGTGCTTCTCGCCAATCATTGAACGTGTCTGGTATCTCATCCATTGTGCCTTCATTATACACCAAACCCATTCATTTGTTAAGAAAGTTAGGGACGGATCAGTAAGTGTGACGTGCTCGACGGCTGTGGAGCCGGATGATGTTCTTTAACAATCGAG
>CAZGSX010000304.1:0-1868 GCA_964528475.1 uncultured Anaerolineales bacterium | reverse complement strand
GCACGCCGGTTTCCTCCTCCAGTTCCCGTGACGCCGCCTCCTCGGGGGCTTCGCCGACGTCCACAAATCCTCCGGGGAAGGCCCAGGTCTCTTGGAAGGGTGGTTGGGCCCGTCGAATCAGCAGTACCTTCAGTTCATGGTTGCCCAGGGCGAACAGCGCCACGTCCGCAGTCAAGGCTGGATGGTCATAGGAGTGAATGGACATCAGGACTCCTTCGGGGGCAGTTGGCCCCCATTGGAGGAGTGGCTCAGGTCGATCCCGCGGCTACACTTAGGCATGCAGCGAACATTGAAGGGCCTTCGCGGCCTGTAAGGCTCAGGCATCAGGGGGTAATAACAGTCCGTACGCCGCTGCCGAATGCCTCCAGTTCGTCAAGCACCTCATTGATGGCGTCAGCGTCCAGCGGCACCGTTCGCGTGATCACCTTCGACAGGTCGAGGACGCCGCGACGCGCGTACTCGATCAGGAGGGGTAGCTCTTGCAACAGGTGATCGGAGGCTCCCATGACCTCAGCCTCACGCCCCAATAGCTCAGCGTACGTATCGATATTCAGCGTCTCTGTGGCGATGCCCACCAGCACCGCCCGTCCGAAGATGCTTAGCGAGGCCACCGTCTGATGCATGGTCGACGGAAGCCCGATGAGTTCCAGTGCCACATCCACGCCCCTCCCGCTGCTTAATCGTCGAATCTCCTCAACTGGGTCAGTCTGCGAAGCGTCGATGGGTATGGCGCCGAATTCGTCCGCCATGGACAGCCGGTCTGCATTGATGTCCACAGCATACACATCGAGAGCTCCCATGGCGGTTGCGAGCTGGATGGCTGACATGCCAAGCCCGCCGACCCCAAAGACACCCACTGTCTCCCCCGCCTGCAGGCGCCCCTTGCGCAGGGCATGGAATGACGTGGCCGAGGAACACATCATGATAGCGCCTTCCTCAAAGCGGATCTCCTCGGGCAGGGGGACCACGCTCCTCGCAGGCACGGCGATGTATTCCGCGTAGCCTCCGTCCCGATACTTGCCGATCATCGACGCTTCGACGCAGAACTGCTCGCTGCCCACTGCGCAGTAGTGGCAGTCACCGCAGGTGGTCAGATAATGGAGACAGACGCGATCCCCTGGTTCTACGGTCCTGACGCTAGCCCCAGCATCCTCCACCAACCCGGCGACCTCGTGACCGGGGGTGATGGGCAGCGGGCCGACGGGGGAGTTACCCGCGCGATAATGCGCGTCTGAGTGACAAATCCCAGCGGCCTTGACACGCACCAACACGTCCTGTGCGCCGACGGTGGGCAGGGGAACCTCCCGCTCCTCCAGTGGTGCTCCGATCTCCACGATCTGAATGGCTCTCATTGAACGCTCTCCTTCAGTTGTCTTGCCACTCCCTCGCCGGTAGATCACCCGGCGCACGAGCGAGTTGCTTTCTGCTTGCAGAGCTCCATAGCTCCTGTGCTGGTGCACTTCGCCTGGCTGGGCTCTCGAATGTCGGATGCCAGGCCCTATCGTCTGTGTGTCTCCTTCCCTGGACCTGCGCCAAGTCGTTGCGTGCGGCGTCCGGGCCTTTCGGGAGCAGATCCAGAGGCAGCGTGCCATCGTCCCCAGCACCGTGATCGTTTCATCGAGATTATACCCAACATCGACGGGCCTGGAAAGACGCCGCTTTCACATCATCCCTGGAGCCGTCCTCTCCGATACCTGTGTTGTCCCCGCAGCTCTGGCAGCGGAAACCGAGCCAGGAACCTCGAGTAGGACGCAGACAGGGGCTATGTGGCTTCTTCCGGGGGGCGAGCCTGCTTATCAGTCTGGAAGATGCGGGGCCGGCTTTGCCAAATTGATCCAGGCATGCTAGACTGCGACCCCTTGGTGGTT
>CAZGSX010000303.1:0-1871 GCA_964528475.1 uncultured Anaerolineales bacterium | reverse complement strand
ATCCCCATGCTGTTCTCCCAGAACCCGGCGTCGCGGATGTCAATCCCGAAGCGGGCCGCCAGCTCTGTGGTCGTCCCCTCGCCCGTGCTGCTCAGCAGGTCGTCGTACGCCGGCAGGAACGCGTCCCCCCGCTCCTGGTAGATCGCGTACAACCCCAGCCCGAACAACATCCCGAATGTGTACGGGAAATTGTAGAACGACAGCTGGGGGCTGTAGTAGTGGGGCTTCCAGGCCCACATATAGGGATGGAGATGGCCCGAGTCCAAGCCTTCGCCGTACGCCTCCTGTTGGGCCCCGACCATCAGCTCGCAGAACTCGTCCGCCGAGAGCTCCGCCTCCGCCCGTCGGTCGAACACCGCCTTCTCAAACAGATAGCGGGAGTAGATGTCGACCACCACCTGCGCCGCATCGATCAGGTAGCTCTCCAGGATCGCCAGCTCCTCCTGCTCGTCCGCCACCTGGGCCAGCACCGCGTCCGTGACCAGCGTCTGGGCCAGGATTGAGGCCGTCTCAGCGAGCGTCATCGGCGTCCGGCGCTGGAGCATCGTCTTGCCGACCATGCACTCGTTGTGATAGGCGTGGCCCAGCTCGTGGGCCAGCGTGGAGAGCTGGTCGAAAGACCCGTCGAAGTTGCACAGGATGCGCGACTCGTCGACGGCCGGCACGCCCATGCAGAACGCACCGCCGAGCTTCCCCTTCCGGGGTTCGGCATCGACCCACCTCTGCTCAAAGGCGCGCCGCGCCAGCCCCTGAAGCCGCTCCGAGAACCCGCCGAACTGCTCCAGGATCAGCTCCCGCGCCTCGGCAAACGTGTAGCGCTTCTCCGCCGCCGTCACCGGGGCGAAGATGTCCCACCAGGGGAGCGTCTCCTTGCCCAGCCGCTGCGCCTTGCGCCGGAAATACCCCCGGAACATGGGCAGGGACTCATCCACGACCCCCAGCATCGTCTCCAACGTCTCCCGGTCGATCCGCGCCTGGTCCAGTGGCTGGTGGAGGCAGTCCTCGCGGCCACGGCGCGCGTTCAACGTCTGCACGTTCCCCTTGACGCCGTTGAGACAGGCTGCCAGTGGCTCTCGCTCCCCCTCCCACGCCTCCAGCTCCGCCTCGTAGGCGCGGCGACGCACGTCACCGTCGGGATCCGTGCGCAGGTTCTGCAGGACCGTGATGGGCAGATCCTCCGTCTCGCCCTCCCGCTCGAAGGGGACCGTCACCTGGCTGGTGACCACCTCCTGGAGCCGTTCCCACGCCCGACCGCCGCTCAGCGATAGCTCCGAGGCCAGCGTCTCCTCCGCCGTGCTCATCAAGTAGCGGCTCTGCTCCGCCGTCTCCTGCAGGTAGAACGCGTGCTCCTGGGCCGGCCCCTCCACCTCCAGGGCGCCCTCGAAGGCGGCTGGATCCTCCGCCACCGTTCCAATCCACCCCCGGAACCGCACCTCGTGCTGCTCCAGCCGGACCTGCAGCGCCTCCAGTTGCGATAGGATCCGCCTGGCCTTTGTGTTGTAGGAGTCGGTGCTGAAGAAGGAGTAGGCGTACGCAGTGAGCGTCCGGTGGAGCTCCAGCAGCTCGTTCATGCGCTCCAGATAGGCCCCCATCGACGCCGCCACGGCGGCCGCGCCTCCATCCGGCACGTCGCCGCCCCGCTCGATCCCGTGCGTCTCCAGGTACGCGTCGAGCCCGTCCAGGTCCTTTTTCAGGCGCTGCATCGCCTGCTGATAGGCGTCCGATTCGAGGCCGGGGTACACGTTCGTTACGTCCCAGTGCGGCAGTTGTTCTGAGGTCACAGTTATTTCCCCTTGTCCAGTCTATCCCGTTATGTGTAGTCCGTCTTCGTCGAGCGCTGTTCGCCCCCATTGTACCGCGATCTGCTCGTT
>CAZGSX010000302.1:0-1873 GCA_964528475.1 uncultured Anaerolineales bacterium | reverse complement strand
CTAGGAGACCTCTGAAAAACCGTTTCTTGTGCTGGACTTGTACCTTAACAACGTAGCCTCTGAGGAAGCGAAGACGCGACAGGGACAAAAGCAGCCTTTGCCATCTCTGCGCGGTAGATGGTTGAGCTTCGCTTTGTCTCTTTCCAGTCCCTTCAGCGGCTGAACACGGCGGTATGCTAGCATCAGCCGGGCGACAGCCCGGCCTGACAGGCGTTCAACGCTCCGAAAGCAGCACCTACGTCGACCTCTGTGACCTCGGCGAGCTTGAACAGTCGTTTCAGATTCACGGCCGCGCCCGTCCAGAGGTGCTGCAATTGGCGTTTCTTCTCTCCCAGGTAGCGAGTCTGTCGGAGACCGTGGTGAACGAGTTCAGCAATCTTGCCTTCCACTCGACCCCTTAACCGATAGAGCTCCTTGAATGCATCAGTCTCTTGTCGTTCGCGTGCCTCTCGCAGCAGTGTCTCGTGTCGATGCGTTGTCACACTGCGCCCTGCTTTCTTGCTCCGCACGCAACGGTGGAACAGAGGACAGGTCTCACAGGTCGATCGGTCGAAGACAAACCTAAGGACTTCTTCACCCCGTCTGTCCTTTCTCTTCTTCCCTGTTGCAGTATGCCCTTGAGGACAGGTGGCACGCTCGTGCTCCAGGTCAATTTCAAAAGCAGACTTGTGGACCTCTGGATCGTGGGGCCGACGCATAGGGGACACCAAGTCAACGCTGTGCGCTGGATACTCATGACAGGCAGCTCGATTGTCTCCGCTGCCGTAGGCCCCGTCACCGATCACCCGTTTCACCGTCACACCAGCATAGGCTTCCACTCGCTCAAGGGTTGGCATCAGATGCGCTCCATCGCTGCCAGGAGCAGGGACATCTCTGATGTCCAGGATCAGCTCGCTTTCCACGTCGGTGGTCACACTGTTCTTGAATCCGTCAAAGCGACGAGATCCACTCTTTCGTCCGTGTCGCATCTCAGGATCCGTGACACTAATGATACGATCAGACGCTGTGCCTTTGCCAATCTGAGGATCGCCGTCATCGTCCGTCACTACATCATCGCCCAGAATCTTGGTGAGCAGCCAGCCGAAGGCTCGGACCTCCGGGTCGTCAGCCTGCTCCAAAGCCAGGTCCAACGTGGCTTCCACGTCCTCCACCAAGACCTGCAGCTGCTCAGCTCGAGCCGCCTTATCGGCCCAGTCAATCTCAGCCTTGCGATCCTGATCCACATACGTCTCCACGAGTCTCCGAGTCTGGTTGGAGAGGCCCCGTCGTTGACCTGACGGTTCATAGCCCATCTTCTTCAACAACTGCCGTATCCCTTTCCGAAGCAGCGTGTAGGTGTCCTGCACCGCGCCGGCTCCCTTCACGTTGGTTGTGTCCGTGAGCAAGGTCACCTTGTCCGAGATGAACCCAGCTTCGCGAGCTGCTTCTACAAAGCGGTCAAAGGCATACCGTTCGCGGCCGTGCTTGATCAAACGATTCCGATACTTCGTAAGACTGGTAGGGTGAAACCCAGGAAAGTCTAGGGGCAGATTCAACGCCACTTTCCAACGCAAGTCGTACATGGTCCGCTCCACAGCCTCTCCATCAGAGACGTCGTCGAAAAACTGAAGGAGCAGGACCCCATTCATCAATGAGGGAGGCAAGCTCGGTCGCCCATTGTCTAGTGAGTACATATCGCTCAAGTCATCATCGGGAAAAAGGCGACGATTGAGTGACCCCATCTGACCATAGAAGGAGTCCGGCGCTACCTGATGAGGCATACGTTGTGCACTGAACATATCTGACTGTGGGCTACGGCGTCCAAGCATCGCTAGTCCTCCCTGTGGTCGTGACGACTCCGAGCACAGGGCTATTGTAGCGTATATTGCATGAC
>CAZGSX010000301.1:0-1887 GCA_964528475.1 uncultured Anaerolineales bacterium | reverse complement strand
TCGTGATGCTCAGGGCCGGCGAGAAGCTAACCGCCTCGCCGCCGGTCTGCATCCAGTGGTAGGCCAGAGCGTCGCCGTTCGGGTCGCTGCTGAGGCTGCCGTCCAACGTCACTGTGGTGCCAGGATCGACCTCCTGGTCTGGCCCGGCGTAGGCCGTCGGTCGGAGGTCACCTACCGTGATGACCACCGTGTCGGTGGCGGACAGGCCCTCCGTATCGGTCACCGCCAAGGTGAAGGTGAGTGCCCCATCGATGTCCGGCGCGGTGAAGGTTGTGACACTCAGCACCGACGACGACAAGGTGACCGGTGTGCCGTCCGCCTGGACCCATCGGTAGGTCAGCGCGTCGCCGTTCAGGTCGCTGCTGCCACTGCCGTCCAGCGTGACCGTGACGCCAGCTTCGACCTGCTGGTCCGGCCCGGCGTCGGCTGTCGGGGCCACGTTATTGACCGTGACGACCGTCACATCACGACTCGCCAGGCCGCTCGTGTCGGTAACGGTGAGAGTGAAGGTGAGCCAACCGGCGCTCGATGGCGCGGTGAAGGTCGTAATGCTCATGGCTGGAGAGAAGCTGACCGGTTCCCCGCCAGTCTGTGCCCAGCCATAGGTCAGAGGATCGCCGTTCGGGTCGCTGCTGGCGCTGCCATCCAACGTGACCGTGTCTCCCGGACCGACCTGCTGGTCCGGCCCGGCGTCGGCAACGGGCGTGCCGCTCGACACGACCTGGATGCGCACCCGCCCCGTCAGCTCGCCTGTCGTGGCCTCGACGATGGCCTCGCCCGTCAAGGACCCGGCCTCGAAGGTCGCGACCGCTACGCCGTCGACCATTTCGACCGTGGCCGGCACGACCGTTCCCAGGTTCGTGGTGAAGGTAACGGTCCCCGTGCCCGTAATCGGTTGGGTGAGACCGTTGACCAGCGTCACCGTGACCGGGGTGCTGGCATCGGTCGGCACCCGCCACGTCCCGGCCTCCACGATCAGTCCCTTGCCCGCCATCGCGCTCGGACGTGAGGCCACGAAGAGGCCCTGGATGACGATGGGCTCCGGCAGCAGGTTCGTGATGGTACCCGTGTAGACCGCCCTCAGCACCTCGGCGTCCTCCTCGGCCTGGCCGGCCAGGGTGAAGGTCTGCGTCACGACGCGTCCGTTCACGACGTTGGTGAAGACGTCCGAGCTGAGCGTGAACTCGCCGAGGTCGGTGGCCGTGCCTGTCAGGCTGATCGGCTGAGAGGCGAGTGCCGAGTCCGTGACACCCACCACGCCGGTCAGGTTGCCGCCAACGTTCGCCACGTCAAAGTCCAGCTCCATGACGGCGATGGTGATCGGGCTGGTGACGACCAAGGTGCCGTAGTAGGAGCCGCTCACCTGGCCGGGGATGGCAACCGCGGAGAGGGACTGCACGCTCGCCCCCGCAAGCTGCACCGTCGTGTCGGACGTTGGCTCTTGGGCAGCTGCGAGCTCCTGAAGCCATGCGTCCGACGGCACCGCCATCTCCTCTCCGGCTGCCAGCTGCTCGGCATCGGCCGACGCCTCTTCCGTTCGGGAGGGCAGGGCCCTGCCGGTGGTGTCCAAGGAGATCTCGATGTCTTTGATCTGGGAGATGTCCAGGTTGCCCCACGAGTGGGCGGGAATGCGCAGCCTCCAGTGAGAAGCCGCCACGCTGAGATTGACCAATCCGCTGTTGGCCAGTCCCCCCTGACCGTTGATGGCTGGTCGCACGACGACCGTGGTGTTGGCCGGGCTGAGTTCGGCGGGGAGCAGATAGCCCACGGGCACCGCCGTGGCGGGGTCGTAGACCACGTTCTGGGCCGAGGCATTACGGTAAGTGGCTTGGCCGTCGTGCACCAGCACCACCTCGACCACGCCGGGATCAACCGGTTCGGTGGTGA
>CAZGSX010000300.1:0-1888 GCA_964528475.1 uncultured Anaerolineales bacterium | reverse complement strand
GGCTGGACTTGACGCGGCGGGGGCCGCTTGCGCAGCGGCACACGGGGTGCGCGGCACACGGGGTGTGCTGGGCACGACGAACGTGTGGAGGGTCGAAGCGCACCGCGAGTTCACTGGCCAAGCCTCTCACGCTCCGCGCACTACAAGCGGTGATCGGACGGGTCTTGGCAGTGCTGTCCGGAGGCTGCAGGCGGATGAGGAAGCGCTACTCCGCATACGCTCCGTAGCGCAGTACAGACCCGTGGCATGGGACAATACGAACGGAACACGGGCTTGACGTTCGCAGTTGGTAAGGCCATGGCTGCTGGTTCAGCTAAGGGAGGTTGACCATGTCCGAGATGAGCTTACGTCATAGAGGAGGAGATGGGGAGAGTAGGACACTAACCGTGCTCGCCCGTCTAGCGGCTCTTATCGCGGTTCTCGCGCTGGGTTATGTCGCTTCGCGGACGCTGCCGCTGACCACTTCAGGCTTCGAGGAGTGGGCGCAGCGCGTCGTGATGAGCGGCAATGGCGGCCTGCGGCCGTTCCTGAGCGTGGAAGCGCGTCGGGAGGTAGAGCTCCCTCCGCCGCAACCAGTGGACGACGACACAGACGTGGACTTCGGCCCGTTGCTTGACGCCTTTGCTGAAGCCGACATCTCGCCGAGGAGATTCTGGCCGAGGCGGACCCACGAAGTCTCCGTTTCGGTGGGAGACGAGAGCAAGGAGACCGTCTATCTCTGTGTAGTTGAATGGTTCAGCTGGAGGGTGGCTGATGTCTCTGAAAGACCAGGCTGAGGTGAGCCCGCAGCCGGGCAAGGTCTGGAGAGGATGGGTTGGACTGGCCGTTGTGCTCGTTCTGCTGGTCCTGGGCGTCCGTCTTCTTGCGCGAGCGGCCTATCCGGCTGACGTGGAGAAGAACGCGGAGGCGTACGAGAATCTGGTCAGGCTCACGCTGGGGCGCTCTGGCGGGGATGACTACATGGCCGAACTTGGCGACGTCGGTGGTGAGATGGAGACGCTGATGCGCAGGCTGGGGCTGGATCGGGTCCACTGCTATCCGGGCAACGATCAGGAGCCCGGAAGCGTCGTCTATCTGGAGCGCCAGTGGGTGGGCCGGTGACGACGATGATCGTCTACAGCGGAAGCGGTGAACCGAGGCCGATCACGGACTGCTACACGTCAAAGCACATCGAAGGGAAGTGGTATCGGAGCCACAGCATCTTCTGCCTTCCTTGACGGCGGGGCTCCCCTCTGCAAGAATCACGAGAGATGACGGAGCGATGAAGGAGGCACTATGAAGGGACAGCCTTTTCTGCTACTAGTCGTGATGAGTCTGGCGTTGGCGGCGTGCGGCGGCGCGGCGGCGCCGGACGTGGAGGAGACTGTGCAAGCCGCCGTCGCCGCCACGCTCACCGCCCAGCCGACGGAGACCCCTCCCGCGACGGCAACGGCGACGACCGCGCCGACACCAACCGCGACAGCGACTCAGGCACCGAACCCGACGCCAACCGCGGAGTCACACCCCGGGTACGGCGCCCCATCGGAGATGGCAACCCCCTTGCCTGCCGCGCTCTCCTTGCAGACCTACGACGGTCCGGGTTTCTCGTTCCAGTACCCATCGAACGCACAGGTGGAGACGGTCGAGCCGGAGGTGGCGGCGGTGAGCGAGCTGCACGTCACGGGTCCCGTAGTGTGGGTCAAGCCGGGGGACGCGGACTGGTCCTACAACGGCGAGGCCTACGAGTTGATCGTACGCACGTTCGAGAACCCGGAGGGGCTGGACGCCGAATCGTGGGCGCGGGAGTACGTGCTGCAGCGCTGGGAGGAGGCCAAGGACCAGAACCGCCCGACAGGATCCCTGCCGGTGACGGAGGAGGGGACGATTCGAGAGGACTGGGTGGGACAGT
>CAZGSX010000299.1:0-1891 GCA_964528475.1 uncultured Anaerolineales bacterium | reverse complement strand
CTGACGACGCCCCCGACCACCACCTGGGGAATGTTGATGGACACGGCCTCCGCCGCTGCGGGGCCGACCCCCATCTGCAATACGTACGCCTCGCCCACGAAGTAGATGCCTACCATGACCAGCGCCCCCGCCGCCCACCCGGCAACCATCCGCGGTAACCGCAAGCGGCTCCCGACGATGGCTCCGGCGACCAGTCCCTCCAACCCGTGCGCCAGCATGGTGAGGGGTGCGTACATAGGGTAGCCGCCCACCACGTCCGCCAGGGCGCCGCCCACCCCTCCAGCGATGAGACCAATCCAGGGCCCGAAGGCGAAGGCGGCCAGGAAAACACCGACGTCAGAGAAATTGAAGTAGCCGCGGGTCAGGGCGAAGGGAACGCGGATGGCCAGGGTCAACACGGCCACCAGGGCGATCATCACCCCGGATAGAACGATATCTCGGATCTGGAGGTTTTTCATGTCTGTCCTTTCGATGGGGCCACTGGCTCACCCTGCCCAAATGCGGCTCGCCGCGGCCGGCCCGCAGGCTGGGTCCTGCGCCCCTCTTCTTCTATGGCGCTGCCCAGCCGACGAATACCCTCCGCGATGCGATCGCAGGGGTGTGCTGCGAAGTTGAGGCGCAGCGCAGATGAGGTAGGGCGCTCAGGGAAGAACACAGCACCTACGGCAAAAGCGACCCCATGCTCGATGGCGGTCACGTACAGGTGAGCGGTATTAATGGAAAACGGTAGGTTCACCCATAGGCAGAGCCCGCCGCAAGGACGGGTCCAGCGCGCCTGGGGCGGCATGTGGGCGGCCAGAGCAGCCAGCATGGCGTCGCGTCGCTGCCGATAGACGCGCCGCACCATCTGGAGGTGCGGCGTGAGGTACCCACGCTTGAGGTATTCGAAGAGCGCGCGCTGGAGGAGCACGGAGGTGAACAGATCGGTAGCTCTCTTGGCGGCGATGAGGCGCTCCCTGAGATGACCGCTCGCCAGAAGATATCCCAGCCGGATGCCGGGCAGCAACGACTTGGAGAAGGAGTTGATGTAGATGACGCGCTGATCTAGATCCAGGGCTTTCAGGGCAGGGGGCAGCGTCCCCTCGTAGCCGAGCTCGGAGCAGACGCCGTCCTCAATGATCCGGAAGTCGTGCCGCCGCGCCAGACGCAGAAGTCCCCAGCGCCGCTCCTCGCTCAGCGTGGCACCGGTCGGATTCTGAAAGGCGCTGATGGTGTAGACGAGCCGGGGACGATGGCGGGCCAGAAGACCCTCCAAAGCGTCCAAGCAGATGCCGTCCTGGTCCACGGGCACGCCGACCACGTCCAGGCCGTGGGATTGGAAGACGTCGAGGGCTCCGAGATAGGTTGGGCTCTCGGTGACGACGACGTCCCCGGGCCGGGCCAGGACGCGGGCGCTGAGGTCGAGTGCCTGCTGCGAACCGGATGTGATGAGGACGTCCCCGGCTGATGCGGGGATATCGCTCGCAGAGAGCAGATCGACGATGGCGCGCCGCAGCGGCGCATAGCCGGCAGCGTCGTCGTACTGGAGTGCAGCCGCGCCACCGCGCCGCAGCGCACGATTGATCGCCTCCCGGAAGTCGCGCACGGGAAGCAGATCGGTGGCGGGGGCACCTAGAGCGAAGGAGATGAGGTCGGGATGCTGGGCCAGGTGAAGCATGTCGGCGAGCATGCCGCTGGCGGAGACACCCGAGGGACGGAGAAGGGTAGTCCGCCAATCGAACGGGTTGTCCTGACGGGACACAGCAGGGCAATCCGGCTGGACGACGAAGGTACCGCGGCCCACCTGTCCCTCCACCAAACCCTCCACCTCGAGCTCGGCATAGGCGTTGACCACCGTCACACGGCTCACGCCCAGCTCCTCGGCCAGGCCCCGAGTCGGTGGCAGTTTCGT
>CAZGSX010000298.1:0-1892 GCA_964528475.1 uncultured Anaerolineales bacterium | reverse complement strand
ACGAAGATGGTGGGGATGATGGCGTAGACGAACGCCGGCGGGTCACCTTCCGGGGAGGAGAGCGCGCCAAAGAAGTAGACGACGATGACGATCCAGGGGACGATCCCGGCTATGCATCCGTAGATGAACGCCGTCCAATCCGTCCTCTCGGTCGTCTGGTTGTGCAACTCCATCAGATGCCCAAACAGGTTCATCATCGCGTTGATGCCGAATATCAGGATGATCGCACCCAGGTCCCAGATTCCGGTGAGCATGCCGATCAAGACGATCATCAGCGAGGAGCTGAGAGCATACTCGTAGAAACGGGCCGGGTTCATACCCCGCTTCAAGTTGTTCACGTACCAGCGATAGGCGAACGTGGCCAGACTGAAATGAGCAATGGCGGAAAGCAGAAGGAAGACCGCCACCGCGGGCCCAAACCGCAACTCGTAGAACAGCTCCGTCTCCGGCGCCAACGAGCGCGTTGCAGGGTCAAAACCGAGGAAGTTGGTATAGATTGGATAGGTCGTATCATTGCTGAGGACGATCATGAGGATACCCTGCACGAGATGCAGGAATCCCATCGCCAGGTTGAACCTGCGCAGCCGGCGAAACTTATCCTCTGAGAGACGCGATACATCCACCGTCGGCCGATCTGTTGAAGTCATGACACTCCTTAGGGTCGCACGCGAGACGACCGATAGGCCAGACCGGGGTTACAGATTTCCCCCATCTGGCAAAGCCAAACAACACGCGGCACGTGCCGGGACCGGCTCCTACTCACCAGAAGCGATCGAACCGCTCTTGTGTCGCTCGGCAGATGGGACAGCGACCGGGGGGGCGCTCCCTGGCGCAGAGATATCCGCACACCCGACAGCGCCAGACGGGCATCCCCTCTTCCGCTTTATCAGCGACCTCCCCTGGCCTGGTTGCCCTCGGCGCCCCGGTCTCCTGAGGACGCTCCCCCTCCGGCGGTCGTCGCTCTGGAATAGATCCTACATCCTGCTCGCCCTCCAGCACTTCCTCAGACACGTAGAGCGCACAGTAACACGCCCCCCAATCCAGTAGGTCCGCATCACGGTAATCACAGGGACAGATGATATCCAGATCCTTCTGCTTGTCTCCGGAGGCCAATCGGCAGGGACATGCCCCATACCCGTAGCGCTGCTCATTTACCAGCAGGCCCCTCACCAGGTCTTTCGTGAAGGCCTCGTCAGGATTGAGATGATAGCCCGCTGCCTCCGCCTCACGGTCCAGACGCTCATAGAGAGCGTCGACATCCTCCTGGCTGATCGCCTCAGCCGTGATCTCCTCGTCCCGGTCTCCGCTCACAGCTCCAGAGCCTCCTTGATCTCCTCGGGCTTGTACCCCACAATGCACTGGTCATTGTCCACAATTAGCGTGGGAAACGAGGCGGCGCGATTCCATCTACGGACCTCCTCAACGACCTCCTGCTGCTCCCTTCCCTGCAGGAGGTCCACATAGATGAAATCGAACGCGACTTTGTTGTCCTCCAGAAGCTGTCGGGTTCGCTTGCACCACACGCAAGTCGACAAACCGTAGAAGGTCACGGCCCTTTCACTGTGGGATCCAGACACGCTACCGCGTGCTTTCTTCATACTCCAGTTCTCCTTCGTAGCTCTTTACTTCCGCGCCTGGCTAGGGTCCGTAGGTCTCGGCCAGATAGTCGACGAGGACCGTCACTTCCTCATCATTCAGCTCAGCACCCCTGTCGACCATCCTGAGCACCGTCTCCTCCCAGTCGGCACGCGTCTTCTGAGCCGTGGTCACCCGATCCAGGCTGTGACACGTCGAACAACGCTCCTCCAGAAGAACGCCGCCAGCAAGAGAGCTGGGCTGCTGCGCCGGCCCCTCCGTCCCTGTCCCCGTTTCAGCCCCGCCACAGGCCGATA
>CAZGSX010000297.1:0-1898 GCA_964528475.1 uncultured Anaerolineales bacterium | reverse complement strand
GGCGTCGATCATGGCGTAGATCTGCCGATCGGTGAAATGGCGCATGGTGATGGCATCGAAGGGGCACTCCGCGGCGCAGGTCCCGCACCCAGCGCACGCCGCGCTGATGACGCGGGCCGTCTGCTTCCTCTCCCAGACAATGGCAGAGAAGGGACATACCTCGGCGCACTGCCCACACTGCTTGCACAGATCCTCGTCCACCACGGCCGTGATCGCCTCCACCCCGATCTGCGGCGCGCTGAGGAGGACCTCGGCGCGCGCGGCAGCCGCGCTGGCCTGGGTGACGGAGTCCTTGATGTCCTTGGGCGCCTCAGCGCAGCCGGCAATGTAGACTCCCTTCGTCGGCGTGTCCACCGGCTTCAGCTTGGGATGGGCCTCCATCAAGAAGCCATCCTCCGTGACGGACAGGGTCAGGAGCTGCCGCACCATGTCGGTCTCCATGCGAGGAATGGCCCCGATGGAGAGCACCAGCATATCGAGCTCGTGCTCCTCCAGGAGACCGGTCGTGGTATTCTCCACGTACGCGGTCAGATTGCCCGTCTGCGGATCCTCCTCCACCTCGCCCGGCAGGCCGCGGATGTAGCGGACGCCCTGGGCCTTCGAGCGTCGGTAGAGGTCCTCAAAGCCCTTGCCAAAGGCGCGGATATCCATGTAGAAGACGGTGATGTCCGTGTCCGGGTAATGGTCCTTAAGGAGCAGGCTGTCCTTGACCGTGTTCATGCAGCAGATGTTGGAGCAGTACGGGTTGCCGCGCTGACCATCGGGGTTCGATTCCGAAGGTACAGTCCGGGAGCCCACGCACTGCACAAAGCCGATGCGCTGGGGCCGCTTCCGATCCGTGGGGCGGACGAAATGCCCGTCCGTCGGCCCCTCCGCCGAGATCAGGCGCTCAAACTCCAGGCTGGTGACAACATTCTCGTAGCTGGCGTAGCCGTACTCGTCCAGGGGGGTCGGATCGTACGTCTCCATGCCGGTGGCCACGATAATCGCGCCCACCTGCAGCTCCACGATCTCGTCCTGCATATCGAAATCAATGCACGCTTTGTCGCACGCCTCGACGCACTTGCCGCAGGCGATGGGGTTGCTGCCCAGACACTCGTCAGCGTGGACGACGTAGGAGGAGGGGACGGCCTGGGGGAAGGGGATGTGGATCGCGCGGCGGGTGGACAGGCCGGCCTGGAACTCGTCCGGCAGGACAACGGGGCAGACGTCCGAGCAGTCCCCACAGGCGGTGCATTCGGTCTCATCGACGTAGCGAGCTTTCCTGCGTACCCACACCCTGAAATCACCGACGTACCCGGAGACATCCTCGACCTCGCTGTAGGCCATCAA
Organism: uncultured Anaerolineales bacterium; assembly: GCA_964528475.1. Classification (GTDB taxonomy): domain Bacteria; phylum Chloroflexota; class Anaerolineae; order B4-G1; family B4-G1; genus SKLM01. The sequence continues at coordinate 566 of CAZGSX010000297.1, read as the reverse complement.
TTCGATCTTCGGATGTCGACCGACATCCATCATCTTGGGGCCGAGGATTCATATGCTACAGTCCATGGTGGGATACGTCTTGTCCAATCGCGCCATGATCCCACCGATGGACGGCTCCTTCTCCACCAGATAAACCTGATGACCGGCTTCGGCCAGGTCGAGGGCGGCCTGAATGCCGGCCACGCCTCCGCCGATGACCAGCGCAGCGTCGGTGACCGGCAGTCGCTCCTCCTCCTGAGCACGCAGCCATCGAGCCCGAGCCACGGCCACCCGGACGATGTCCTTTGCCTTGCGCGTAGCCGCGTCACGATCCCGGAGATGGACCCAGGAGCAGTGCTCGCGGATGTTGGCCATCTCGAACAGGTAGGGATTTAGGCCGGCCTCGCTCACGCAGTGCCGGAAGGTGGGCTCGTGCAGCCGGGGGGAGCAAGAAGCGACCACCACCCGATTGAGGTCGTGCTCCAGGATGTTCCGCTTGATCTCCTCCTGACCCGGATCGGCGCAGGTGTAGCGATTGCGCACCGCCACGGTGACGTCGGGCAGCGTCTCGGCATACGCTCGCACGG
>CAZGSX010000296.1:0-1928 GCA_964528475.1 uncultured Anaerolineales bacterium | reverse complement strand
TATCTGACTACGAACGTGATTATCTGATCAATCAGCGCGACGTTCCACCTGAGAAGATTACCGTCATTGGGGTGGGCGTTGACGCCCCTCGTTTCGAGCAGGCTGAGGGAGAGGGTTTTCGGCGCCGCTATCGTCTCGGAGACCGCCCTTTGGTGGCGTTCATCGGCCCTCAGGGACGTCATAAGGGTGTCGACACCTTGATCCTTTCGATGAAGCAAGTCTGGCAAGAGATTCCTGATGCGAGACTGCTTATCGCCGGGGCTCCGACGCACTTCACCCAGCGCCTCCAGGAATTGATTCAAAGAGAGTTATCCGTCGCGCGGCGGGATCAGGTCATCCGATTGGACCATTTTGCCGAGGTGGAGAAGCCACGGCTGTTTGCTGCTTGTGATGTACTCGCTTATCCTTCTCTCTATGAGTCCTTCGGCACCGCTTTCATTGAAGCTTGGGCTGCGGGTAAACCCGTCATTGGATGCGACAGTGGAGCTGTTCCCAGTGTCATCAGCGATGGGGTCGACGGCCTGATTGTGCCGCCGGACGACGTCAGCTCGCTCAGTTCGGCTCTGGTGCGGCTGCTGAGATCTCCGGAGCTTCGGCACCGAATGGGGGAGGCGGGACGTCGAAAGGTGTCGGAACGCTACACCTGGAGGACTGTGACGTCGCGCTGGCGGAAAGTCTACGAGAGGGCCATAGCCTGTCACAGAAGCACCGCTTAGGGAGCCAGATGGTCGCCACTCCGTTCAACAATGAACACTTGGCAGTGTCATCCCGAGTCGCTGTTATTGTCATCAACTGGAACGGGAAGAGGTTCCTGGAGCGTTGCCTGGGGTCGTTGTCCGCGCAGACCTATAGGGACTTCGAGGTCGTCCTTGTGGACAACGGCTCCACCGACGGCTCGGTCGGTTTCGTCGGGGAGCGGTTCCCGCAGGTGCATCTCATGGCGAATGAGGTGAACCGCGGCTTCGCGGCGGCCAACAATCAAGCCATTCGCGCCACTAGCTCGGAGCTGATCGTCACGCTCAACAACGATACCGAAGTAGCTCCTGAGTGGCTCGCCGAACTGGTGAAAGCTGTTGACGCCCAGTCGACCGTCGGTGCCTGTGCATCTCGGATGCTTTTCGCGCATTCTCCGACTATTATCAACTCGGCCGGCATTGCTCTTGATCGGACAGGGATTGCCTGGGACTGGCGCGGAGGTGAACCAGACAATCCACGAGAGAGGGAGCCGGTGGAGGTCTTCGGCGCATGCGCAGGGGCAGCGCTCTACCGCCGCTCAATGCTGAACGAGATTGGGCTATTCGACGAGGACTTCTTCGCCTACTTGGAGGATGTGGACCTCGCGTGGCGCGCTCAGTGGGCCGGATGGCGTGCGCTGTCAGTTCCCACCGCAAGAGTCCTCCATCACCACTCGGCAACTGGTGTGGAAGGATCACCCTTCAAGAATCGCCTCCTTGGGCGCAACAAGATGTGGCTGATCGCTAAGAATTACCCCTGGCCACAGCTACTGTGGTATCTCCCTCTGATTGTGGTATATGACGCATGCTCATTACCCTACACGCTGATTGCCCGAGGAGACCTCCAACCCGTCTGGGGCCGCTTAGAAGGGTTGGCTGCAATGCGTCGGGCGCTACGCAAGAGGAAGGCCGCGCATAGAGTACGGCGGGTACCGGCCCGAGAAGTTCTCTCTAAGATGGCACCCCCACCTTCTCCGTGGGCTCTGTGGCACCGATATGCTCACCTTCGTGGCAGGATTTCCAACTCTAGCTCAACGTGAGCCCGTACCCGGGCGCAACGGTACTCGCTTGCCAGTCGGCGTTGGGGGGATTGTCTCTCGATTCGTTAGTCGCTGAGCGAGCGATGCAACGGCCAATCATTGCTTGCTGCCCTATCCTGAGCGTGCTATAATCCACATCGAGCCCCGGTAGCTC
>CAZGSX010000295.1:0-1941 GCA_964528475.1 uncultured Anaerolineales bacterium | reverse complement strand
TTGACGTGAGTCCCTGTGTTGAAGTCGTGTTGCCCAGAGGATAGATATTGGGCTGCTATGTGCACCCGACCTGGGTGCAACGGATTGTCGGATAGAACTAGGAGTGGTAATCGTGGCACGTTACCGCCGCACCTGAACCAGCGGGCCTCGGGCGCCCGTGGGGCGCCTGCAGGCAAGCCTGCACGCGTCGGGGGGCGGTGACGTGACCGTGCTCTGATCAAAGGCGTGGTGTGTCCCTCCGGGGCAACAACCGTCGCCGGCGTGTGCCGGTGGCGGTTTTTTGTTGCTCACAGCGCAGCTCATTGGGGGCTGCGTGGGATTGTATCTTTCAAGGAGGTATACACTATGTCGGAACGTCTGACACGCTTCTTCGCCTCGCGCTGGGGCATCATCGTCGCTGGGGCCGTTATCGGCATCCTCGCCCCGCTTCTCCAGGCAACCGGCAATCCACCTAATATGGGCATCTGCGTTGCCTGCTTTGAGCGGGACATCGCCGGGGCCCTGGGCCTCCATCGTGCCGCTGTGGTGCAGTATCTACGGCCGGAGATCCCTGGCTTCGTGCTGGGCGCGCTGGTGGCGGCCTATCTCTTCGGCGAGTTCAAGGCACGGGCGGGGTCGGCTCCCATCGTGCGCTTCGTCCTGGGGATGTTCGCCATGATCGGTTCGCTGGCTTTCCTGGGTTGCCCCTGGCGCGCGCTCCTCCGTCTCACCGGTGGCGACCTGAATGCTATCGTCGGCCTCATTGGCCTGGGCGTTGGGATTGCCATCGGCGTGCTGTTCCTGAGGTCTGGCTACAACCTGGGTCGCGCGCGGCGGACCCACACGGCGGTTGGCTGGATCATGCCGGTGATGATGATGGGTCTGCTCCTCTTGCGCATCTTCGCGCCCAGGGCCAACGAGAGCAGCGCGGTCTTCTTCAGTGAGAGTGGTCCCGGTGCGATGTACGCCCCCGTGCTGATCTCGCTGGGTGCGGGGCTTGTCATCGGCTTCTTCGCCCAGCGCACTCGGTTCTGCACCATGGGATCGATCCGTGATGTGATCCTCATGGGCGACACGCACCTCATCAGCGGCCTCGGTGCGCTGATCGTGGTGGCCTTCGCCATGAACCTCATGCTGGGACAGGTCAGCTTCGGGTTCTTCGGGCAGCCCGTGGCTCACAGCCAGCACGTCTGGAACTTCCTAGGCATGAGTCTCTCTGGTCTGGGATTCGCCCTGGCAGGAGGCTGCCCGGGTCGCCAGCTCTTCCTTTCCGGTGAGGGGGATGGAGATGCTGCCGTGTTTGTGCTGGGGATGATCACGGGTGCTGGCCTCTCCCACAACTTTGCTCTTGCCGGGGCTCCCGACAACGTGGCCCAGGGGACCGTGGGTGGCATAGGCGCATATGGGATGGTGGCAGTGGTGCTGGGGCTGGCGGTCTGCACCGCAATCGGCTTCACGATGCGTGACCGGTGAGTCTCCCGGACCCATAGTCAACATGAAAAAGATAGTGTCAGTGAGGAGGTTATCATGGCCAAACACGTGGATGCACGCGGTTTCTCATGTCCGCAACCGGTGATCATGGCGCGCCAGGCGATCCAGGAGGGCGGGTTCCCCATCGAGGTGCTGGTGGAAACAGTGACCTCGCGCGAAAACGTGCGTCGCGCCTCGGAGAGGATGGGCTGTGCCGTCGAAGTCGAGGAAGTGGGCGACGAGTACAGGCTGACCTTGAGAATGACTCAGTGAGCGAAGGATGGTGAACGATGAGTCGATCAGCACCCGGGCCCACGGTACCGGCTCATTGGCTCATCGGTTTAACGGCTCGTTATAGACCGGAGGAAAGATGATCTACTTTGACAACGCGGCCACCAGTTGGCCGAAGCCCCCGGCGGTGCCGGCCGCGATGGTTCACTTTCTCGAGGAGGCGGGCGCCAACCCTGGTCGGGCGGCCCACCGGCGGGCCGT
>CAZGSX010000294.1:0-1945 GCA_964528475.1 uncultured Anaerolineales bacterium | reverse complement strand
TGCGGAGCGGAGATGGAGACGGGGGAGGTGGGCGGCAGGGTGCGCCAGGTGTGCCCCGCGTGCAGCTTCGTCCTGTACCGCAACCCGGTCCCGGGGGTCGGGGTGCTGGTGGAGATGGCGGCCGCTCAGGAGGACGAGGCCGGCCGTTCGGGCACGGGGATCGTCCTGGTGCGGCGGGGTGAGCCCCCCTTCAAGACGTACTGGGCCCTCCCGGCCGGGTATATCGAGGCGGACGAGAGCGTGGAGCAGGCGGCGGTGCGCGAATGCCGGGAGGAGACAGGGCTGGAGGTGGAGCTGCTGGAGCTCTTCGGGGTCTACTCCTTCCCCGAGGGGCCTGTACAGCCGGGCATCATCATCTTCTTCCGCGCCAGGCCGACGGGCGGCGCCCTGCAAGCGGGGGACGACGCGGAGGAAGTGGACATCTTCGCCCCGGACGAGCTGCCGGAGCCGGTCGCGTTCCGCACCCACCGGGAGGTGCTGGAGCGGTGGGTGCGCAGCCGCTCGCCGGAGTTCCGCACGGAGGTGCCCGGGACGGTGATCCGCGAGGCGCGGCCGGAGGACGAGGAGCGGGTGCTGGAGCTGCTGCCGCTGATACCGGCAAACAAGGACATGTCGTCAGCGGAGCGGGAGACAGTGGCGCAGCGCTTCCGGGAGAGCCTGGCGATCGACGTGCTGGTGGCGGAGGTGAATGGCGATGTGGTGGGGTTCCTGGTGCTGGGGTTCGTGGCGGCGCTGTCCGGGCTGCGGGCTCTGATCGACGACCAGGCGGTCGACCCAGACTACAGGCGACAGGGGCTGGGCGGCGCGCTGGTCGAGGCGGCGATCCAGCGGGCCAGCCAGCGGGGCGCCACCCACCTGCTGGTGGACACGTCGCGGGGCGACCCGGCGGCAAAGGCTTTCTACGAGGCGTGCGGATTCGAGGCGGAGGGAATCGCCCCGCTGCGGATCCGGTAGGCTAGACTTGGCTGGGCCCCGCTGGGGGTCCACCGCTCCCCACCCTTCCTCGGCGACAGAACGAAGCCGCCCTTCTGGTCCCCGAGCCCTGCCGAGCTCAAGCTTGAGAGATCGGCGTCAGGTCTGGTCCAGCATGCGCCGCAGCCGGAGGGCGTCGTCCCACATAGAGACATTGTTAAGAAGGACGTAGGCGGTCTCGAAGGGCTCACACCAAGCCACCACCTGCTCCAGCTCGTCGTCGCTGTAGTTGTGGTAGTAGCCGTCGATACCGTGCAGGCGGAAGTAGGCGAGGTGCTCGGTCACGGTGCGGGAGGTGAAGGGATCGACGCAGTGGATGAGGTCGAGCTCCTGGCAGAGAGCGGCGATCTCGTCCTCCTGCCAGGCACCGCGGGGCTCCCAGGCGAAGGTGAAGGGCTGCCGACCGATCTCCCCGAAGAAGGCCCGCATGGCCTCCTTGTGCTCGGCGGTGGGGTCGAAGCTGGCGGGGCACTGGAAGAGGACGATGGGCACGGCGAGGGCGTCGGCGATGGCGCGGGTCCGCTCCCAGGCCTGGAGGACCTCCTCGGTGGGCCGGAAGGCGCCGTAGCGGTCGCGGGCCTCGTCGCGTATATCGAGATCCGCCCTGCGGTAGGTGGGGCTGGACGGCTCGTGGGTGATGAGCTGCCAGGCCTTGAGGGTGAAGAGGAAATCGGCGGGGGCCTGGTCCCTCCAGCGGCGCGCCGTCCGCTCCATGGGGGGCTTGTAGAACGTCTTCTGGACCTCGAGCAGGCGGAAGTGTTCGAAGGTGGTGTCGTGCGCCTTGCGCCATCCGCAGCAGCCGACGTGGATCATGGGCATCCCTCCTGGGGGGGCGGGCATGAAAAAGGGCAGCCTCCTGGTGGGAAGCCGCCCTGGATGTGGCGGAGAGGGTGGGATTCGAACCCACGGAGCCCGAAGGCTCACGCGCTCTCCAGGCGCGCGCATTCGGCCAGACTATGCAACCTCTCCGCGC
>CAZGSX010000293.1:0-1950 GCA_964528475.1 uncultured Anaerolineales bacterium | reverse complement strand
TCCTTCTCTGGACTGGCCGATCTCGCTCCCGTGCTGCAGCGACTCCCCCGGCAAGCTTCTGCCTTGAGGACTTGCCTCCAGGCCTCATCACTGTCAGGAGTCTACTCATTGGAGCTTCCCCTGTCAAGCCTTGGACTCTCAAGCCCTCTCCTCACCAGTTAATCGTCACCGGTGCCTTGCACCAAGACGGAGGGGACGGTATGATCTACTACTCCGCACGTCTCCCTGGGATTCAGCGGTTCCAGTGGGGCAGGTCGGACCTAAGAACAGACAGCGATGTCATACCAAGGAGAGCTAACCGATGCAGGACTTGACAGCGGTCATCCTAGACTTGGATGGCTTGATGATCGATACAGAACGCGCCGCCCGGAGGGCCTGGCAGCGCGCGGCTTCCGATTTCGGCTACACAATGGATGGGGCGCTTTTCACCCGCGTGAGCGGCAGGTCCGGCGACGACGTCAGAAGGATCATGCTGGAGACGCTGGGCGAGGGGTTTCCTTACGCAAAGATCAGACAAAGACGAGACAGCTACTTGATGGAAGCCTTTGAGGCGGGAGAGATCGGCCCGATGCCCGGGCTGTATGATCTCCTGGAGACAATCGACGCCCTGGGGCTGGACGCAGCAATCGCTACATCAGGTAGCAGAGAGATCACACCGCTCAAGCTCTCCGCCCTGGAGCTCCGCGACGAGTTCGGAATCGTCGTCTGCGGCAATGACATCGAGCAGAGCAAACCCGCTCCCGACATCTTCCTGGAGGCCGCCCGTCGGCTCGGCGTGCCGCCGGCGCACTGTGTTGTGCTGGAGGATTCGCCCGCGGGCGCCCGAGCTGCCCACGCAGCGAGGATGCGGGTCATCGTTATACCGGAGTTCGAAGACCCGGCTCAAGACATCCAGGAGTTCGCCTGGCGTGTGCTCCCATCTTTGCACGCAGCGGCGCGCTTCCTAGCTGATGTCGTCGAGGGCAGTGACTAGACTGCGGGCTTAGAGTCCTTGAGTGGGAGAACGTGCACGCCCTGCCGGCGTGATGCGGTTATGCTCTCGGGCGACAACGAGAGAATGCACTTGCCGCGGTAGCGCCAGAGCTACTTGACCACCAGTAGAGGACCATCCAGCCCATGTCGCTCGGGATGGGCCTGTTCAGTCAGCATACTCAGGAATAACTCAGCGGGGCGGGATATTGAGGTGGTCATCCCAGGCCCTTGCACGGAAAAAGGGCCTCTTCAGGCCTCTATTCCTTTTCGGCAGTCTCCGCAGCGGAGCACGCTAGCTCACATCGAAGCTCATCTGCTGGGCCATGTGCCACCCGGCAATCACCTGATGACATCCGACGGGAGCATCGCCTTCGATGACGCGGAAGTGCCGGTTGACGCAGGCGCGGCCGAATTCAGCGGCTCTTGGCAAGAAAGCCGCTCTACGCTCGCGTCGCCTCGGTCGCCACGCGGGCCCCCGTCAACGGCTACCAAATCCCGGGCACCAGACGAGCAGCGGCCCGCTGCGTACCCCTCGTAACCGTCGAGCGCCGAGCCCAGCATCGTGTCCTCAAACTCAGTGCGAAGCCGCGTCAGCGCCGCAGGCAACACGCCCGGTATGAGGGCCCACAGGAATCCCAGCAGAATGGGCAGGCCCAGGCCCTGGATAATCGCCCCCGATATCCAAGATGGCGCTTGAGCCGGTAAGGCCCAGGGTCGCACACGGCATCCTCCGCTCCGCCTGGATGCGCGCGAAAGCAGAGAAGAAGGCATTCGCCACCATAGCCCAGATGAACAGCGCTAGTGCAAGCCCAAAGGCAGCCCCACCCAACAGATGGAGCGTCAAGGAGACGTCAGACCATCCAAGTCGCACATCGAGGCCCGCGACCAGGTGGACCAGCAACCAGCAAGTCACAGCCTACAGACCACCGACGCCCTTGTCCCAGCCCGCATCCCCTCTGATCTGGCAGGTTCCGCGAC
>CAZGSX010000292.1:0-1981 GCA_964528475.1 uncultured Anaerolineales bacterium | reverse complement strand
CTAGCGTGAGTTTATTAAACGCCTGTTTAAAATTAGTCTAAAACATTGTATATATAAGGATAATTGCTTACTTCTGATTGTATACACTGAAGGGAATACTGGTTTTCAATTTCAATTTACTCAAACCCATTCCTTCAGCAAGAGCCTTGATATCAGGATCCATCTCTTCCAGACGATAAACTACTTTATAGCTGCCTTTCGTCTTCTTTAAGGGACTCTCGATAAAGGTTGCCAGTCGAATAGCTGAGAGTTTTTCCAGCAGAACATGCGGTGTCCCTGTAAATCCCGCCTTTTCCCTTGCCTTCTTATTGGCCACCATGACCAGCAGAATGGCCAGGAAACAGATAAATCCATGGACCTCTATCTTTTGGTCGGTCCAATGATATTGTGGTCTCAAGGCTAAGTGAAAAGGATTCTTTATGGTCTTAAAAACAGATTCTATCCTGGATTGTCCCCAGTAAGCCAAGATAATCTCTTTGCTAGTCCAGTCGTGTTGATTGGTAATTAATATACGGCGCCCGAATTTATGGTCTTTCAAAGAATCAAACTCTTTTTTATCTACCCAAAAATCAAGGTCAAAAGCATCTTCTTTAAGCTGCTCGAGTTTCCAAGAGACCAGGTTCTGGGGAAGATAAGAGGCAATCAATGATTGTATCTTTTTCTCCAAATCATCTATGGTTCTTTTCTTACCTTTTCGGGTAGGTTGTTTGATCTTTTCTTTCCATTGATGGAGTTTAGCCAATATCTTTTCTATATCTTGTGCCAGGCCTCTAGTCTGTCCCTTACGAAGTTGTTCGGAAATATAGACCACACAAGTGAGATCAAGCTGCCAGATCCTGGTACGGACCCGGTAGTATTCAAGCTTATCATTATTGATAGATATGCTGCTCAGATGATTGTTGGCTTTTAGGATTAAGTCTTTATGCTGGTAAGGGGATAATGCACCAATAAAATAAATACTCTGATCTACATTTTTTAGAATCTTCTTAGAGTTATTCCCCTGATCAAATACTAAGGTGATATTCTCCAGTGAACCGGCAAGGGCCTTCAATCTGGCCAGTACCTTCTGGAAATTGTCCTGAAAGACCACCGTATCAGCAAGGTTGCCTTGATAAACCTGATGAAAAAGCGGAAGCTGATCCTGACGAGATACCAGTAATAACAGCCCGAATTGTCTTAAGTCCATCCTCTTTTGTTTATTTCTGCCCCTTTGGGCAAGACTGCACTTTTCATTACCAGAAGCAAGATAGGTAAAGAAATTACTGGTATCATAAAGCAGGGTGTCCAGGGTTACTTTTTCTTTTTCCATCAATGACTTTAGGATATCTTCCTCTATCCGGGGAATGGCGGCAACAGGGAAGGCTTCCATCTGGTCCCAAAAATGTTGACTGTCCAGTTTAGGCAAAGACATCCGCAGGAGATAGGACAGACTGGTATATCTGGCCCATCCCTTGTACCAGTCCCTTTTGCTGGCAGGTTTAGCTATTCTGCCCAGAGCAGCCAGTAACAGGGAACCACCTACCGTGAAACCATCCCGCAATTGCTTGGACTTCAGGTGTCTGTTAATCGATGGTACCACCTGGAGTTCTTCCGCAATATCCAGCATAACGGCCACCAGTCCATGACTGTAACTGCGGACTTCTTTAGGCATACCTTCTTGCAGTCTTTTTAAAAGGGTAGAGGCAGTACCGAGATATTCCAGGATAATGGGTCTTGGTTTACCATTAACCCTCCGGGATTCCACTATAGACCAGTAATGATGTCCTCTGGATTGTCTTTTCTGTAATGTTGCCATATCAGTGTATACTTTATCATAACTATGGGGTATTGTCAAGGTTCTAAGCAATGTATTTTATCTATTTATAAGGTATTCAATCATTATTGAAACCTGGTAGTTCCTGTATACTTATCAGTGTATACTTATTTATGGGATGCTAATACATCCAAAACTGTTGATTTTGCTGGATTAACCGGCATTAGT
>CAZGSX010000291.1:0-1989 GCA_964528475.1 uncultured Anaerolineales bacterium | reverse complement strand
GGGCCACCTGTTTTCGGCCAAACTGGGCCATGACGACGCTGGCGAAACTCCTCTATTGCGGGCATACTTTCGGTTCTTTGAACGACGAGAACAGGAGGGGACATGCCCGGAAAGAGGAAAGAGACCATGGAGATCCGAGAGATGCTGAGGCGGTTTCAGCAAGGACAAAGCAACCGCCACGTTGCCAGGGACCTGGGTGTCAACCGCAAGACCGTTGACCGTTACCGTGCCTGGGCCATCGAGCAGGAGCTGCTGGAAGGTCCGCTGCCCTCGCTGGGCGACCTGCATCAACTGCTGGAAGAGACGTTGAACAGCTCCCCGCCCCCGCAGAACACGTCGACTGTGGAGCCATACCGCGAGGTGGTGGAGAAACTGCTCAGAGAGGGGGTGGAGATCGCCGCCACTTATGAGCGACTGAAGGAACGCGGATACATCGGCAGCTACGCCTCGGTGTATCGTTTCGTGCGCCGCCTGGAGCCATCCACACCCGACGTCACCGTGCGGGTGGAGACGCGGCCCGGGGAAGAGGCCCAAGTCGATTTCGGCTACGCCGGGAAGATGATCGATCCAGAAACGGGTGAGTTGCGCAAGACGTGGGCATTCGTCATGACCCTCTCCTGGAGCCGCCATCAGTACGTGGAGTTCGTCTTCGATCAGAAGCTCGAGACCTGGCTGCGTGTCCATCGCAATGCCCTGGCCTTCTTCGGTGGCGTGCCAAAAAGAATGGTGATCGACAACCTCAAGGCGGCTGTCGTGCGAGCATGCTTCGACGACCCTCAGGTGCAGCAGTCGTACCGCGAATGCGCGGAGCACTACGACTTTCTGATCGCCCCCTGTCGCCCGGCCACGCCCCAGCACAAGGGAAAGGTGGAGAGTGGCGGGGTGCACTACGTCAAACGCAACTTCCTGGGTGGACGAGACGTCACCCCCATCACCCAGGCGAACCGGGACGTGCGACGGTGGGTGAACACGACAGCCGGATACCGCACTCACGGCACGACCAAGGAGAAGCCACTGGAGCGGTTCGAGCTGGAACAGAAAACGCTGAGGCCGCTGCCCAACACGCCTTACGACATGGCCGTGTGGAAGCAAGTCAAGCTCCATCGCGACTGTCACGTGGTCTTCGATCAGGCCTACTACTCGGCTCCCTTCCGGCTGGTAGGGCAGCAGCTCTGGGTGCGCGGCGGAAGCCGGGAGGTGCACATCTACACCTCTGATTACCAACTGGTCGCCACCCATTCTCGCGCTGAGCGGCCGGGTCGACGCATGACGCACCTGGATCATATGCCGCCCCACAAGGTGCCGGGGCTGATTCTCACCCGCGAGACCTGCCGCCAGCAGGCCTCGGAGGTCGGACCCTTCACCCGGCAAGTGGTCGACGCGTTGCTGGACCACCGTCCCGAGGATCGCCTGCGCACTGCCGGGCGGCTCCTGCGATTGGCGGATCGCTTCGGACGGAGACGGCTTGAAGCCGCCTGCGCCCGGGCCTGGCGCTTCGACGACCCGGCGTACATGACCATCAAGCGCATTCTGGAGCAGGGCCTGGACGCCGAGGAGCTGCCCCATGCTGCAGCCTCGTCGCCCCCGGCGAGGGTCTTTGCTCGGAAAGCAGAAGAGCTGGTCGGACATCTGATGGGAGGTGCGTCGTGGAGATGAGCCATCAGATGGTCCCCTTCCTCAAACGGCTGCGCCTGTCGGGCATCCTGCAGACCCTCGACGTCCGCAACCAACAGGCTATCGACGAGCAGTGGACCTACGTCGAGTTTCTGGCCCGGCTCCTGGAGGACGAGGTGGAACGCAGAGCTCAGAAACAGCTGGCCTTGCGCATCCGGCGGGCGTCCATCAACACCACCAAGACGCTGGAAGGGTTCGACTTTGCCTTCAATCCCCACATCAACCGACAGCAGGTCCTCGACCTCGCCACGTGCTCCTACATCCGCCAGAAACGGAATGTGTTGCTCTGTGGACCCACTGGCGTGGGCAAAACCC
>CAZGSX010000290.1:0-2000 GCA_964528475.1 uncultured Anaerolineales bacterium | reverse complement strand
GTACCCACCATGATCAGGATCGGGAGGGTCGGGAGGATCAGGTTCACCTCCGTGATCCGCTGAATCACCCCATCCACCCAGCCGCCAAACCAGGTTCCCACCCCGGCGATGATCATCGTCGTCAGGCTGGTCCCGACGGCCGCCAAAAGGCCAAAAGCCAGAGCCACGGGGGTTCCCCACAGAAGCGCCACCGCCAGCTCCCGCCGCCGGTGGTCGGTTCCCGCCAAGCCGTGAACCTGACCGTAGATCACCAGCTCGGCATCCACATCGGATTCGGGCTCAAACGTGACAGCCTCCACCTGCAACGTGTAAGTTCCCTGAAGTGGAACTAGGTCGTCTGCCCTCGGATCGACGGCAAACAATCCCCGATCGGGGTTGGCTCCTCCGAGCCTGCGCTGGAGCGTGCTGTCCTGGGAGACCCGGTACGTCTCTGTCCGCGTCACCGACTTATCCGCAATCCGGATTTTCCTTCCGTCTGGGGTTAGCCAGGTGAGCGAGACGTGAGGGGACTTCCTCTCGTAGTCAGTCTGGAAAAAGACAGACAGCTCGCGCGGGAAGCCGTCGTATGGGTAGTCGAATGTGAACGAGAAATCGATATTCGTCATCTCCCCCGCGGCGTCCTCGACCGTCTTCTCAACCGCCTCGTCCTCGGTGCTCATCCTTAACGTTTCGGGAAGCCTCTCCCCTGTGAAGAAATTCGTCCACACTGGCGCTGCGTTCTTGGGGGTATGATACCAGACGTCCTCGCCCCCCCGCCAGAGCCGCACCGCTTCAGCATAGGGCATCGACACGATGGCGTAGATCGACAGACCGATCAGCGCAACAATGATCACCAGGCCGAACACCGCAGCCGGGTAGCGTATTAGCTCACGAAGCGACTTCATCGCGTTCTCCCCTCCCCTCCAATCCGCACCCGGGGATCGACCAGGGCGTAGATAATGTCCAGGAAGAAGACCGTGGCCGCGAGGAGATAGGCGAAGATCACCTGTCCACCCACAATCACCGGCGTGTCAAAGAGGCCAATCGCCTGATACAGCGTTCGCCCCAGTCCGGGCCAGTTGAACACGGTCTCGAGAATAGTGGCACCCATCCACACGTAGATCAGCAGCAGGGCAAACTGCGTGATAATCGTCGGTAGCACCGGCCGGAGCACATAGCGTCGCTCGATGTCCCGGTCGGAGAGGCCCTTCGCCTTCGCCATCTCCACGTAGTCCTCGCTCGAGTAGATCAGGAAGAACGTGCGGAAGTTGTAGATCTGCAGGAAGATGGAGCTGATGACGATGGCAGTCGACGGGAGGATCAGATGCCTGCCCACGCTCAGGGCGTAGGCCAGCTTCGACTCCGGCGGGGGCGCAGCGACCATCGCCCCGAAGGGGAGGATCTGCAGCACCGCGGCAAACAAAAGGATCAAGAAAAGACCATAGAACCATGCCGGGGCCGAGGAGGTGGGCGCCATAGCGATGACCAGTTTGTCCAGAAAACTGCCATACTTCCTGGATAGATAAAGGCCAACGAAAAGGCTGACGAAGAAAAGAGTCAGGTTCGCCGCGCCCCACAGCAGCAACGTGGGCGGCAGCCGCTCCAGGAGGATCAGACGGACCTGCCTCGAGCCACTGTCACTGCTCAAGTCGGTGGCGAACCCCAGGTCAAGTGTCAGGGCATTCTTCAAGAAGCCGAAGCTGCGCACAATGAAGGGTTGGTCCAGACCCTGGCGCTTCACTTCGATGGCCACCCGATCTTGGATGAGTTCCTTCTTCTCCTGCGGGCTCAGTGCTCTCATCTCTGGGCTCTGGTCCTGGGAGATTTGCAGCGATACCTGTTGGTGGATGTTTCCCCTCCGTATCTCGTCGACGTAGCCCCCCATGTTGGCCACCAGCACCACCAGATAGATCCCCACCACGACGGTAAAGAAGAGGATCACCAACCTGAAACCCGTGTACTTCGCCACCCGAACCAGCGTGCTCGAGCCAGACCGCGTCGCCTCTGCGGGAGGAGCCTCT
>CAZGSX010000289.1:0-2008 GCA_964528475.1 uncultured Anaerolineales bacterium | reverse complement strand
ACCATCAGCCTCGGCCGCCGCTCCTTCTCTAGCAGATGGCGCAGAATAGCTGAGGTGATATAGTAGGGGAGATTGCCCACCACCTTGTAGCTGGCTCTGGAGATGCCAAGCGTCTCGCGAGCCTGGCCAATGAGCGTTGCTGGATCCAGTGCCAGGATGTCCCCCTGCACGAGCCCCACGTTATCGAACTCGGCAAGCTCGTTTCGCAGGATCTCAACCAGCTCCCGATCCAGCTCGACGGCAATGACGTGCCCTGCGTCTTCGGCCAGATAACGCGTTAATGCCCCCGTCCCTGCGCCGATCTCCAGTACCAGATCCTCCTCTGTGAGCTCTGCTGCGGCCGCAATCCGCTGCAGAATCACTGGATCCACGAGGAAGCTCTGACCAAGAGCCTTATCTGGACGCAGATCTCTTTGCTTTAGGAGCTCTCGTACCTTCATACAGGCCCTACGGCAACGTATAGTCGATCTGATTAGCTGGCGGGACGGGGGTCAGCATGTAGACGTCCACCCAACGATACCACAGCTCTAGGTTGTGGTCATCGTAGCCCAGGTCGATTCGCTTGCCCTTGATCGCGTTCCCAGTATCTGCGGCCACCCCCACTCCGTACTGCGGCACGTAGACCTCGCTACCCAGGCCGATGACGCGTGGATCGACCGCGACGATACCCTTGCTCATCCTCGCCCCTGTGGCGGTTCGCCCGTACCAGGGGCTCGAGGCCGGGGTGCCTGCGGTGGACGCCGAGTAGGAGGTCGCCAGCATATGGATCTTCCGCCAGTACTCGACTGGGCCTGAGGGTGTGTCAACTGCGCGCACTACAATCTTCGTCCCATATCCCCTCACGTTGGTGGTTGGGGGTACTGCGACGTATTCGTTCTCCACCGTCCTCGTGACCTCCTGACCGTTTTCGTAGCGCACATGGATCCGTCGTTCTCGAACCCCGGGCGCTCCCTCCTGCAGTAGTTTCTGGTTATCGATCTCCAGGTCAGGATCTGGACGCCATACTGATTCGAAGGGGATAGGCTCCTGTTCGATGACGTATCGCTCCGTGACCCGATAGACATCGATAGCCGCTTCCTTGTCGAGCAGGGCATCCTGAGCCGGTACCGTGTAGTCCAGTCCGGTGAGCACAATTCCGAGATCCGCCAGGACGTCCCCGACCCGCTCACGGTGCGTGCGTGTCCTGATAGATCGGCCATCAACGTGGAGCGTCACCAGCGTTGAGCGCTCCAGAGCGACCTCCATATCGGCGGAGACACGCGTGCCAAGCTCAGGTCGAACGCGGTCGGCCAAATAGATCGAATAACCCGCTTCGTGGAGCGCGTGGCCCACGGTGGTGGCGGTGGTGTACAGAGTCTTGGTCTGATCCTCCTCCCGTACCGTGAGGGGGACGGCACGGCGTACCACGATACGCGGGATGCTATCCTCTGAGTGGCTGGGGTGCAGATCTCCCTCAATTCTGAGCTCATCGTAGGGGCCCAACGTGACCTTAGCCTGGTTCAGAATCTCGTCGACAGATGTGGCGTGGGTGACTATCGTCGCCGATTGACCATCGACGGAGATCTCCACAGGGTGGGCGCGATCGACACGAACGACGGTGCCAGAGTTGATTGGCGCCTGAGGTGGTGGGATGATTTGATCCTCGGGGTGGAGCTGGATGCCCACATCGGCAAGTAGACCGTCGACTGACTCTTGATGGGTACGTAGCTGACGAGGGTTGTCGTCGATCACCAGCGTGACGGGTGTCCGAGTCGACTGGTAACCGGCCATTAAAGTCGCCAGGGTGACTAACAGCCCGCCCAGCGCTTTCAGGGGCTGCAGAAGTTCCGTGAGCTGATGCGAGGCAGTAGGTGCTATCTCCATAGGTTAAGATTGCAGAAGAGGCCGTGCACCCATCGTCGTGTCGAATCCCCCGGCTTACCGGGGCCCTTCGGCTCCGGTCAGGCGCCCCTGCGGCGCCCAGGAGAGGACTCCTTACCGCTGCTTCCTCCCGGACCTGACGGGGTTC
>CAZGSX010000288.1:0-2023 GCA_964528475.1 uncultured Anaerolineales bacterium | reverse complement strand
AGACGCCCCTGCTGCGGTCCAACGTGCACCGCAGCGGCACTCCGCTCGTAGTGAGAATGCGGTAAAAGTCAAGTCGACAGAGGAGGTGCCAGAAACGGGAATGAGGGACAGGGGTAGCAAGGACCCAGCCCGAGTTTCTTGTTTGAGATGGGCCAACCGCTGGGCGCCCGACGTGTTTCTGGCTGTCAGATGGGTGCCTGATCGAGCCCTGGCGAGCACTGACGGCGTGAGCGATGCACCCAGCGACATGTTGCCTGCTGGAAAGCAGGATGAGGGGTTGTCAGCCGTTACGCACCTCCGGGGGCCGGTAGGGCTCCTGTTTGCGCAGCAGAGCAAACACGAGGCCCACCAGCTTGCGAGCGGTGAGGATCAAAGCACGGCGCTTTTTGTGCTTCACGGATTCTTGAACCTTGCGCTTGTAGTACGCTTTGTATTCGGGCTCGTTCTGCTTGACGCAGAAGGCTGCCTGGACAAAGGTGTAACGTAGGTACCGGTTGCCGGATTTCACCAGATGGCGTTCGTCACCCTTGAAGTCGCCGGAGGAGCTGCGCGACCACCACAGACCACAGTGTTTGGCCAATGCGGCTTCGCCGTCCTTGGCGTTCTTTCTCCGCCAACGCTTGCGCTTCTTGTCCCATTTGAGTCCCTCCAGGAAGCGAAGCACATCGCCGATCTCCGCGACGAACGACGCGGCAAGAACGAGGCTGACGCCGGGAATCGATTCCAGGATCGCGACCCCAGGCAGCTCGTTAGCCTCGTTCTCAATCCAGTCCTCGACCTGTTCAATCTGACGTTCCAGGAATCGGATGCGCTCTAGCGTCAGGGAGAGGACTTGGTGAACAGACTCTGCCAAGAAGTTGGGAAGAGGCCAAGAGCGTTGCGCCACAGCCTTCAGCCTCGTGGCGTTGTGCGCTGGATCCCGGAAGTTACCCTTGCCCAAGGTCTGCAGCGTATTGGCCAACACATCGGTGGGAATATCTGCAATCGGGTCAAGGGTCGGATAGTGATCCAAGATCTCAGAACTGGCAACCCCGAAGACGTCAGAGAACGGCTTCAGCTGCTGATAGGCACTGGCCTTGAGGAACAGGTAGGAGAGGAAGTAGGTCTTGGCGCGAGCCAAGGACTGGGCCAGGTGATAGTGATGACGTGTGTAGAACCGCAGCCGCAAGACAGGATCCTGGAATCGATAGGGCGTCACGCGGCGAGTGCGGTTGTACTCGGCGATGAAGAAAGGATCTCGTTCATCGCACTTCTCCTCTTCAGGAAAAGACTTCTTGTACCACTTCACCAGCTTGGGGTTGATCAGAAAGATCTGTGGCTCGAAGACGTCCAGTTCGGGGTCGTGCGCCACCTGCCAGAACAAATGCCACCAATACAGATTGGTGGACTCGGCAGCGATCTCCAGATCTTCCAAGCCGTGCTCCTCCATGTTCTCCACCATCTCTTGCCTGAGCCGGACGTAGCCCGGCCAGTCGTTGGAATAGGACTTGTGTGGGACCACGAGATTGCCATCTGCATCCTGGATACAGACGTCCAGCGATTTGTGGGAGACGTCAGTCCCCACGCAGAGAGAATTCTCGGACATACATACCTCCAGAGGTTAAGGAGATCGAGAACGCTAGCGCGGGGCGACCCGGGTGGTCCGGTGAGCTCAGCAACCTTGCGGCAAAACAGACCTCACGCTCCGAGACGCGCGACCAACCCCCTCTGCTGCGCAGCGACCTTTCGCCAAAGGCGCTGCAAGGGGAAGCGTCCCGAGGTGGGACATCATGCGCGGCAGAAGTTCCCACCGGGTCCGGGGCACAGTCTCACTAAGAGGTCGCCAGGCCCAAAGACCTGGTGCCACACGCACGCACAGAGCTACCCCGACAGCCTAGCGGCCAAGTGTGAACTGGTCACTAGTTTACTCGGGTCGCCCCCCTCGCGCTAGAGGGCTCGCTCAAAGCCCTCTGGAGATCATTATATACAAGGCACGCAGGCGCAGCCGGAGTGCCGTCCGGACGCAACGCCGCTCGAGTGCGTC
>CAZGSX010000287.1:0-2031 GCA_964528475.1 uncultured Anaerolineales bacterium | reverse complement strand
ACAACCCAGGAGCCACCCATGCCTGAACAATTCGACGTAGCCATCATCGGAGCTGGCATCATCGGCGCCATGACTGCCCGCTTCCTTGCCCAATACAACCTCGACATCCTCCTCATCGACAAGGAGGCGGACGTCGGTTCCGCCACCACGGCCGCGAACAGCGCCGTCATCCACGCTGGCTACGACGCCAAGGCTGGCACCCTGAAAGCCGAGATGAGCCTCAAGGGGAACCGGCTCTGGGGCACCGTCGCCCAGGAGCTCAACGTTCCCTTCAAGCGCTGTGGCGCCTACGTGGTGGCCATCGGGCCCGATGAGCTCCCCAGGCTCCAGCCTCTGCTGGAAAACGGCCGCAGCAACGGCGTGCCCGCCCTCGACCTGATCTCTGGCGAGGAGATGCGCCTCCGCGAGCCCGCCATCAACCCGCAGGTCAGCGGTGCCCTCTGGGCCCCCACCGGCGGCGTGGTCGACGTCTTCGGCGCCACCGTCGCCGCTGCCGAGAACGCTGTCATGAACGGGGTCACCCTCAGGTTGAACACCGAGTTCGAGGACTTCATCTGGGACGGCTCGCGCATCATCGGCATTCGCACGAACCGAGGCGAGTTCCTCACTCGCTGGGTGGTCAACAGTGCCGGGCTCCACGCCGACTGGGTCATGCACCAGGCTGGCGTCCGCGCGGAGTTCGAGATCACCGCGCGCCGCGGTGAGTACCTCGTCTTCGATCCCACCATGGTCCAGGTCGGGGAGGTCCTCTTCCCCGTCCCGAGCGAGATCAGCAAGGGCATCCTGGTCACCACCACCACGCACGGCAACACCATGATCGGCCCGAACGCCGAGAACATCGACGACAAGGCGAACACCGCCGTGACCCAGGAGGGATTGGACGAGATCGCCAGCGGGGCCCGCAAGCTTGTCCCCTCCCTCGATCTGCGCCACGTCATCGCCAGCTTCGCCGGGCTGCGCGCTGGCGGCAATGCCCCCTGCAAGAACCCTGAGGTCGACTACCATCGGGATTTCATCATCGAGATCGCTGACGAGGTGCAGGGCCTGATCAATCTGGGCGGCATCGAGTCGCCGGGCCTCACCGGCGCCCCGGCCATCGCCCAGCGCGTGGTGGAGCTCCTCCAGGACGCGGGGGAGAAGCTCGAGACCAGGCCAAACTGGAATCCCATCCGCCCCGCGCGCCCCCACTTCCGCGACATGACCCACGAGGAGCGCACGCTGCTCGTGCAGAAGGACCCCCGCTACGGCCGCATCGTCTGCCGCTGCGAGAGCGTGACCGAGGGCGAGATCGTCGCGGAGATCCACGCCCCCATTCCGGCCCGCACCTACGACGCCATCAAGCGGCGCACCTGGTGCGGCACAGGCCGCTGTCAGGGAGGATTCGATATGCCCCGCGTGGTGGAGATCCTCTCTCAGGAGCTGGGGATCCCACCGGATCAGGTCTCCAAGAAGGGAGGGGGCTCCGAGTTTCTTGTGCGCCCCACGAAGGAGGTGGAGGCATGAGCGCATCCCAGAAGAAATGGGACGTCATCGTCATCGGCAGCGGGCCCGGCGGCCTCGCCGCAGCGATCCAGGCTAAGAAGAGCGGCGCTCAGGATGTGCTCATCGTCGAGCGGGACGTGGAGTTGGGTGGCATCCTCCTCCAGTGCATCCACAACGGGTTTGGCGTGGAGCTCTTCGAGGAGGACCTGCCCGGGCCCACCTACGCCCAGCGGTTCATCGACGAGGCCCTTGCCTTGGGCGTGCAGACCCGGCTCGACACCATGGTGATGGACGTGACCCCCATGCGAAAGGTCTACGTCACCAAGCGCGACGGCTTCGAGGAGCTGGAGGCCCGCGCCGTGGTCCTGGCAATGGGCTGTCGCGAGCGCACCAGACCCCAGATCCGCATCCCCGGTACCCGCCCCGCGGGTGTCTACATGGCCGGACTCGCGCAGCAGTTCGTCAATATCGAGGGCTGGATGCCGGGTGAGCGGTTCGTCATCCTCGGCTCCGGCGACATCGGTATGATCATGGCGCGCCGCCTCACCT
>CAZGSX010000286.1:0-2043 GCA_964528475.1 uncultured Anaerolineales bacterium | reverse complement strand
GTCGGACAATCAGAGGAGAGAGGCCGTATGCCGCGCGCGACGACAGATGACTACAGTCAACTACCCCACCGCAAGCGGTGGGGCTTGTCCGTGGACTCAGCCGCAGTTGGCGAGTGCTCGCCAGGCGAGTAGTCACCTTTTGGCGTCAGCGTTCCAGATTTGAGGGCTAGTTGACAGGGTAGCCCAACCCCAGAGGACTTTTGCCTCTGAGTACAGTAGTTGAGGCCGATGTTTTTGGCGGCATTATAATCGGCATCGACCGAGTAACCACAAGACTGACATACGAATTGACGCCCGTGTCGATTAGAGGACTGCGTATGCCCACAGCAAGAGCACTTCTGAGAGGTGTAACGAGCGTCTTGATAGGCTACTTGGATACCGACCTCTGCCGCCTTGTACGTCACAAACGCTTGGAGTTTGCGGAAAGCCCAAGTGTGCATTTGCCGCTGAGTGCGATGATTGCTGTTCTGCATCCTGTCGCGGATATGGTCAAGTTGCTCGAATACGATGGCATCTACATTATGGTCAAGCGCCTCCTGGACGATGACTTTCGACACGCAGTGGATATAGTCTTCGGCGAAGCGGTTTTCTCGTCGTTTCAGGCGTTTGAGGACACGCCTTGCGCCACGAGTGCCTTTTTCCTGAAGACCGCGCTTCGTGCGAAAGCAACCGTTGCGCTTCCAATTGTAGAAACCAGCGTCGAAGAACTTGGCCGTGGACGTAACGGCGATGTTGTTGACACCCAGGTCGACTCCCATTACAACGCCGGTGCTCTTATACAGCACAGGCTTTCGGATCGTAATGTTGAGGAAGAACACCCCATCCCGGTTACTGAGCGTCGCAGACCGCATCTCGTAGTTGGGATCATCAAGGTGCTCCTTCTGATAATCGCCCAAGACATAGTCGGCTCTCACGCGCCCGTTGACCGTGGCAAGGGTGCAATGGCGATTCTTGATCGTGACTGTGCGCTTGTCGTAAACGACCGAACCGAAGTCCCGGAAGGTAGGCTTGCTGGCCCTACGTCCATCGGCCCATCTGGCGACACACGCCTTGACCGCCTCAGCAACTCGGTTACGAGCAGAACATACAAGATTAGCGGGGAGATCGGTGGCGTCGCGGATGGGATAATAAGTGGCGTCGTGCAACTCCTGCTTGTTGTAGTTCTTGCGTTCCCCTTGCCAAGCAACCTCAAGTACCATACAACAGGCTTGGTTAAACTGCCGGAATGTTTCAAGCACGTCGCCCTGGCGGTCTGGAGGAATATCCATCTTGACCTGGATAGTTTTGGTCACGTATTGGCTCATATGACATGACTATAGAACATAAGTTCTATCACGTCAAGCGGGCGCGGCACCTCCCCACCCCAACGAGAGGGATATCCGCCGCGGGGAGGATTGGGTAAACTACCCCGCCGCCTCCGGCGGGGCTTTCCCACTGCGTCGCAGAAGTACGCGGTCAGAACAACCGGTTTTCACCAGCACCCTCGGTCTCTTGGTATTCGACATATCGCTCGATCAAGTCAGAGGTAACATGATCGCCAGCCGATCCAACATAGTAGCCATCCGTCCACAGCTTCCCACCCCAGTGCGACCATCGCAAGCGAGGGAACTCCACATACAGTTCTCGCGCCGTGATACTCTTCATCACGTTCATCACCTTCGCTGGGGCATCACGCGGCGCACAGCTGACAAACAGGTGCACATGCTCAATCTCCACTGCCAGCGCTTCTATCTCCCCGTCTCGCCCTGCACAGATCTCTCGAATCAGATCGTCCAGCCACTTTGCCACTTCTTCCCTCAGTACCTTCCGACGGTAGCGAGGTATCCACACAAAGTGGTACGCCAGTCAGCTGACTGTGTGCCCTCCTCGTCTAGCTCTCATCTCGGGCTCGATCATAGCAGAACCCGCTCGCGCGCCCCACTGCGCGGGGCGCACAAACCTGACCGTCTCAGGCAGCGAACGTACGCTCCCGCCTTTCCTCCCCACCCCAAGGGGTGGGGTTTCCAGGCGGAGGATTTCATGAAGGATTGAGCGGTGTTGCTG